>JBBSFG010000007.1:0-33143 GCA_038238965.1 Candidatus Acidiferrales bacterium
GACGCGGACCGGCCTTACCAGGACAATTGGGCGGTCCGGCAGGGGAGTTGATCCGTTGATTCCTTCCCAATTCAGCGTGCTCCCAACCCAAGGGATCGATGCGAGGGAGGGATGGAGACCGATCGCTGCTAAAAGGAACAGGAGCAACACTGCAACAAAAATCTGCCGGCGGCGCGACCCTCTCCAGGTATTTAACCAAGCTCGCAACAGCAGAGGGACAGCGGCCGGAAGGATCATCAGAAGCAGCATCAAGCCGAGGCGGGCCGTCACGTTCACCGCCCAGAACGGTTTTTTCAGGAGCAGCTTTACCTCGCTGAAGACCGGCGGCTGAAACACCACATATAGTTGCTGGTTGAACCATCTCGTTGTATAGAAAACACCGCCAAGCACCAGGAACCACGCCAAGGTTGCAAGCAGGCTCAAGGATTTATCACGGCGCCTTACCCAGGCAAGGTACGGTAAGACGATCAGCGGCACCAGCCACACAACCTGCCGGCCTGTTCCTCCCGCAAACCCGCTTGCCACTCCCAAAGCAAGCCAAAAGTAGGCTTTCGTGGTCCCGGACAATTCCTCCACCCGTACGAATGAATACAAAGACGCGAGCATGAAAAAAACGGCGGGAACATCGGTCATATAGGAAACTGCAACTGGAAGAAACAACGTAGACAGCCCAAACAAGAGACTGACCAGGAAACTAGTTCTGGGTGCCAGGCCGGCGCGGCGCACCAGCAAACGACAAAGCCCGACGGCGCCGAGTGCGAAGGGTACCGTGCTAAGACGCAGGGCAACAAACGAAAAGCCAAAAAGACGAATGAACAAGGCTCCCCAATACGCATGCAGAACAAGGAAGGCGGACTCCCAGCCGTTGTACACGAGGTGGCCTGTGCGGGCCAGCACCAGGGCAACCTGCGCATAGGCCGTATCGTCCCCGTACCCGATGTCGGCGAAGGGCCGGATGATCAGCATCGCGGCAGCGACAATAACCACGCAGAGCAGCGCATTCCTGGCTTCAGCGTATTTCGAAGCTGAATTAGGTGGGTTCACGCTGATTAGAATATTCCTGGTGTTGCCTTCGACGGAATTCAGGTTGCAATGCCTTCATTTCTGGCCCACGGGCCGCAGCACCGCCATCAGAGAGGTCCCCAGCAATTTTTGGGGAATCCATTCGAGCCTCGAAAGAAATCCCAGCGCATTGTTGATCGCCGGAGACCGCGAATCGAAGCCTGCGGTGATAATTTGATCTCGATCGCTCTTTCCCATCAGCCACAATTTTCGCGCGATAAGACTGGGCACCAAAGGCAGCCCCCAGAACGTCCAGTTCTGAATGGCCAAGCCATTGCGGCGGGCTACTTTTCGAAGAGTAGCGGCTACGTACCGGCGCACGTGGCCCGCCGCAACGTCGTACGCCGAGTAGGCCCACTGCCCTGCGGGAACGTTAATGACTAACATCCCATTGGAAGCAAGATGAAACAGAGTCGCCTCCAAGAATGAGCCTTCGTCGCTGATATGCTCCAGCACGTCAAACAGAAAAATGAGGTCGAATTTTTTGTGAAGACACGGCTCCATTTGGAAAATATTGTAGCAACATACCGGGCTCTGCCTGCTCACGTTTCGTCTTAACGCGTAGTCGTTCAGATCAAATCCCGTAACCCTCCGGCCATAGGCAATCTCAATTTGCCTTTGCAATAGGCCATGGCCGCAGCCAATCTCGGCCATTTCTTTCGCGTTGGATATCCGCGACCCACACAGCCGTTGCAATACCTGGAATCGCCTGCGGACCCAGAAATGGTCGATCGAGGAAACCTCAAACCACCGGTCGGCCATGCTGACCTCAGCGGCCGGAGATAAGTAGTCGATCGTTCGCAGGCTTGATGTTGTACTCAAGTTTTCCGGCGGCCCCGGTTGCAAGGCTGTATCAGGTTTCATGCCCACGCCCGCTTATTTCGACTCCTGTCCGTGGATCGCATCCTGGATTGCCGTCGCCCCTCGCGCGATTTGCCGAATCACATACTGGGGCCTAGCTTTGGTCTCTTCGTATATGCGGCCTACATACTCTCCGATAATTCCCAGGAAAAATAACATAACACCCGACAAAAATGTCACCGCCACCAGTAATGCCGTGAATCCCTGAGGAGATTCATGAAGAATCATTTTTGCGTACAAAGAGTAAATGACGTAGATGGAAGACAGAAACATCACCAGAGCACCCGCCAGTGCCGCGGCGCGAATAGGTACGATGGAAAACGCAAAAATTCCGTCAGCCGCCAGTTTCATCAGGCGAATCACGCTGTACTTACTCTTGCCGGAGTGTCGCGCCGCGCGTTCGACAGGGATACCGATCTGTCGAAACCCCACCCAACTGCGCATTCCTCGCAAATAACGGTGATGTTCCGGCATGCGGCGAAATTCATTCACAACTCTTCGCGACATGAGCCCGAAATCGCCTGAATCCAGAGGCAGGCGGATATCGGAAAGCCGGGCCATCATGCGATAAAAAACAAAATAGCAAATGCGCAACGCCAGCGGCTCCTTTCGCCGCACCCTTTGCGCGTACACCACGTCGTATCCTTCGGCAAACTTTTCCATGAATTGCGGGATAACTTCCGGCAGGTCCTGCAAATCGCCGTCCATAACCACCACGGCATCGCCGGTTACGTGATCCAGTGCGGCGGTGATGGCCGCCTGATGCCCGAAATTCCTGGACAGGGAAACGGCTATGATGCGGGGATCGGTTCGGGTTGCGGCACAAAGCATTTCAAAGGTGCGATCCGTGCTCCCATCGTCTACAAAAATAATTTCGTGGGGTCCTGACGGCAATTCGCCTAGAACTTTCTGGACTCGCGCTAAAAGCTCTGGCAAGACGCTTTCTTCATTGTGAAGGGGAATCGCAACGGAGAGATGAATGGCCGCAGTCATCAGGTCGTGGCATCCTCGTTTTCCAGCGGCAGCTCGAAACGCAAGCGGCAAATCCGGAACTGCTCTTGCGCGTGACTAAGATACCTGTATTTGCAAGTCGCAACAAGGAACGCGCCTTAACGCCCGTACAGAATGGATCGAAATTTAAATATGATTTCCAGGCCCTACCCGTGGTCGTTCGTCATCCTTCACCGTGCAGCGGACCCGGCCAAGGGAACGTTCGTATGGTATTCTGACCAACCACTGGGGCGTGGTCCAACTGGTAGGACACCTCACTGTTAATGCCCACGAGGCCATTCTGCAGGGCTGCGCACGACAACGCAGGAAAGCGAAAATCGCCAGTGTTTAGGCGAGTTCTGCTAGTTTTGTACCCGCCACCCCTAGGCACCAAGACGCATCGAATAGAAATCTCAACTGGCACCAGAACTGACACCAGAACTGACACCAGTTGTCCAGGTTCCCGACCTATCAACACTTCGGTCACGTTACGGCGATGAATCTAACTGCTAAATGCTGAGGGAGGCTTCTCGGCGACGCGGTGAACTGGACGTTGCCCGCACGTGGGAAATCCCGTTTCGGGGGCTAAGGTTCCAGAAGTCGCTGGCGAATCGCTGCGAGGTCGGAATCCGAAATCTTCAACCCTTCTCGTAGGTAGTTGTCAAAGGAGCCGTACTTCTGAGTGATATTGAGAAAAGTGGCCTCCAGCATCTCGGGTCTTGTGGTCATGATCGCTTTCACTGTGGCGACATCCAGTGGTTCTGAAAGACCAAAAATCCTTTGTAGATCCATTCTCGTCTGTTCGATTGTTTCTGAGGCAAGCATGTATCGGTTGGTTAAAAGATAGTCTTGGATTACCGTCTCACGAGGAACACCCAAGGCCGTGAGCAGAATCGCACTGAAAACGCCAGTCCGGTCCTTGCCAGACGTGCAGTGTTCTACCGCGGGAAGGTCCCCAGCGGCTATACGATGTAGGATTTTTCCGTACTGAGGGGCATCGGTGATCGCATAATCGTATCCTCTGGCGTCATCCTTTGTCTGAGAGTTTATTTTGTCAACCCTGAGTTTCAATTCTTCCGACGTGAGCGTCCCATCACGATTCGGTCCGATCGGGACGAGAAAAAATTCCGGCGGAGGCCCCGTCCAATGATCAGGCGACCGCGCGCGCTCGCCTGCTGCGCGGATGTCGCAGACGAGACGAATACCTAAGTTGTTCAGGTATTCAGAATCTCTTGGCGTCAAATTGACCAGATAATCTGATCTATAAACCAACCCCCACCGCACATAACGCCCATCCGAGGCCTGATAGCCGCCAAGGTCTCTAAAGTTTTGCGCGCCTTCTAGGGGAAGCCGCCGGGTGGAAACAACTCGTGTGGTTCCGGATGTGGGCTTCAAATGGAAATAAATCCGGCGCGCAGTCTCAGGAACAGAAACTTCTGCCGGGTGGGTCTGAATCGTAAGGACTGGCTTGTCAGAGTCAATTCGGTCAGGGCGAGAGCTTGCAAACACCTCGATTGGCCCCGCATCGGGCGAAGATTCGAAGTCTATCCGATAAGTACCCGGACTGATCAGTTCGCAAGTGGGGTTCCGAATACCTGATGCGACCATCGAGCCGAGATCCGGCACAACTAGGGCAACCCCTACCGCAGTCAGAAGGATTGAGCCAAAGAAACGCCAGTTCATCCACAACTCCTCAGATGACAAGGCCACCGAGAGTTTCGACGTTACATTTGAACTTACGACGCTTGTTGATAGCCTGAGGCATCGTTACGAATCACTTCGCGAACGATGGCGTCCAGCGTAAACCGAACGAATAAGTACGATTGTAATATTCTCGCTGAATTGGATATTTTTCGCTTCCGAAATAAAAGCCGAAAACCTCATTAGTAAGATTCAGAAATGAGGCAACAGCCTGAAAATCATGCGCATGAGGTATGCGATAGCTCACTTGGGCATCCACTTGGGTGTGCGGGTAAAGGTACTGATCTCCGAGAGGGCCTTTGGGATCAATGCCATCCTGAAACTGATATACAAAGATGTTAGCGTCGTTATGAGTAAGTCCCATTCGAGCAGAAACCGGACCTTTGTCGTAAGTAGCGTCAAAATTCCAATTATTTGGTGCTTGTCGAAGTAGCGCTGGATGATCGGTACGGCCGAAATTTGCTGGAAAGCTGGCCCGGGAAGCCGTATAGCTATAATTCGCAGAAACGCCCATGCCATTCAAGAGGCCCGGAAGAAATGTCAGGTGCTGCTGCCAAGCCAGCTCGATGCCGGTAATGTGTGCGCTAGGACCGTTAATGGGCTGGGTGACTTGGTCTCCGGCAAAAACTCCGGTTGTGGGTATCGAGCCAACTAAATAGATGGGATCGCTCAGGGCTTTGTAGAACCATCCAGCTTGTAGTATTCCTACCGTTTTCAAATACTTTTCGAACAATAGATCGAAATCGTTTGCATGCGTGGCCTTCAGGTTAGGATTGCCAGTCCTAACCTTGGTTAAGCCGCCGAGCCCAGACTGATCAACTGTCGCAGACGGAGGCAGGTCTGAAAAGTTCGGCCTAGCGATTCCTCTGCCGTAGGCGGCCCGAATATTCATATCTCTGCCGAGGGAGTACTGAAATTGCACGCTGGGTAGGACATCGGTATAGGACTGTTGACCGGGCACCGACGTATCCGAGAGGAATGCACCGTTGAGATCGAAGTTTGCCTGGGTTCCCGCGAACGACGCTTTCGTCGACTCGAAACGGAGGCCGCCCTGAATCCGTACGCGGCCTAGTGTGATTGTATTCATTACGTATAAGGCATAAACGCGTTCGGAGGCGTCAAAATTGTTGGAGTCTGCCCTGTGGTGCTCCCGGTCAACCTCCTGGGAAAATAGCCCCGGATTGCTATTGAAGAACGAGAGAATCTTGTTCCAACTCGTGGTGGGGCCGAATTTATACGCTCCGAAATAGTAGTTAGGATTTGTAAATGATCCAAGGAACTGGCTCATATCGGCTGCGCCGTTGAAGCTGTAAAACAATTCAGTGTCACGCTGCGATTTCTGTCCATCTCTCACTTTAAAACCCGCCTCAATTACGCCCGACCGCGAGCCAACGTTGTAAACGTGACTCAGCGAAATCGCGCCGGTGAAATCGCGTTCGGAAGTGGGTTCTCTATTGAACCAAACCTCAGAAAGAACATACTTTGCCGGATCAAAGATATTGGTTCCATCCAAGACAGGGAATTTCGGCGTGTTTGGATTACTCGTATCGAGCCCGAAGTGTATAGGTTGGTCTCCTGGTAATCCATTGCCTCCAGGACCATGAAAACGCGCTCGTGGAAACCCGCCATTGTATCGGGCCTGGCCCCCGGACACTTCGTAGGAGAGTAAGTTCGACCCAATAGAACGTTGCGCACCTGCAGTAAGGTTGAAAATTTGCTGCCAGGGATTGCGATAGACGTGGTCGAAACCCATTGCCCCATCGGCAGTGGTTGCGGAAGTAAAAGGCCCGAGGCCCGGTGAGTAAATCCAGTCCTGGCCCGCATCCTTAAACTGGGAAAACAACCCTCTCAGGTAGAGAAGGGATGCAGCACCGAGTTTATAATCTATGCTGGTCGCGTATCCGAAACGTGTCCGGTCGTACCAGAATTCACGTTGGTCGGTACCGAAGAATACCGGAACGCCGTCGGCAAAATCTCCATTGCCTGTGCTCGTGAGGCCCGGTGCGGGTTCGATGTCATCGATCCCGCGTCCATTCCAGTCGTAGCTTCCACCAACCATGACACCCAAACGCTTTTTCCGGCCGAAACGCTTGCCTGCGGTCGCGCCAAACTGGTCGAGCCCCCGGCCCCCGGCAATCGGAGTGTAGCCGCCCATACCGATCACCGTTACGAAAGGTTGACCCGTGGCTTTCTTTGTTACCAGGTTGACCGAGCCTCCGATAGCGTCGCCTTCTTGATTGGCGGAGAGCGTTTTGTTTATCTCTACGGAGTCGATCAGGTCCGCTGGGATAACATCCAGTTTCACGTTACGCACGGCTTCGGGAGAAGGAACGTGCACACCATCAATGGTAACATTGCTCAAGCGCGGCTCGGTGCCGCGTATCTGAACGTATTTTCCCTCGCCTTCATCGCGTTCTAACGACACGCTGGGCAAACGCCCCACGGCATCGGCGATGTTGGTATTCGGTAGGCTGGTAATGACTTCGGCGGGCAGTACCTGAACGATGTTGTCGGCAGTACGTTCACGATTTAGCGCCTCAACCTCACCGCGCTCACGCTCCCCGCGAACGATGACCTGTTCATTGACCGTCTCGATAGCGAGCAGGGCATCGACGTCAACTGCGTCTCCCGATATAATGTTTACCTCTTTGGAAAAAGGCTTGAAGCCTACATAGAAAACCGCGAGCGTGTACTTCCCTGGGGCGACGTCTGAAATTTTGAACCGACCCTCAACATCTGACGTAGCAGTTTGGCCCAAGGGTTGCAACTCCACGCGCGCGCCAACCAGAGGATCGTGATTGGTATCCGTCACGTGGCCAACGATCGTTCCCTTGCGTTCCTGCGCTGTAACCGGCCCAGGTCCTAGCGCGTTTAGGAACAGTAGAGCCAATAATATCAGACGAAAAAGATTGCGCATGGTTCGGCCTCCTTTTTATCTTTGGCTAGGCAGCAACGTATTCCCGAGCCACGATCTCAAACTTTGTTCCGAGAGGAGTTATTTTTTCCGTCAGTCTTTTCTGCTGGTGCACGCTGACATCTGCTTCGAATTCAAGCAGAAAATTTGTCCCAACGTGCAAGACCTGAAAATGTTGGACGGAGATGTCCGCTTCCGCAAATGCCGCATTCGTGGAAGATATTGTCGCCTCTAGACTCGGGGTGGTCACACGAAATACCATTCGCCGCGTCTTCAGGCTGAATAGGTTTTCAAGCCAGCCTACGACTACGAGAAGAATCAAAATTAGTAGACAGGCAAATATTGCGGTTATGTAAAGGCCCCCACCTACAGCCATGCCGATACTCGCGACAGAAAAGATTGTCGCCGCCGTGGTCAATCCCACCACCGTACCGCGCTCACGAATGATGGCCCCCGCTCCCAGAAAACCTATTCCCGAGATAATTTGGGCTGCGATGCGCGTATGGTCGCCGATACCGTACTTGCTGGCCAATTGATCAGACAGGATGGTAAATAACGCTGATCCTATGCAAATGAACATGTTAGTGCGCAAGCCCGCGGATTTGCGCCGAATTTCTCGCTCGAGGCCGATGACGCCGCCCAGAAGAGCTGCGAGAACAAGGCGAAAAGGTACCGCCGCTACAATCTCTAAGTTGCGCAATGAGTGCACCGAGTCCCCTGAAAAACCCTGGCGAGCTTGATTCTTGAAAACCGGTCGCGTCTAAAGAGAGAAGTTATTCAATGCCTATCCTTATTCCTTCGAATTAGACCAACGCAGGCCGAACATGTACGTGGTTCCGTAAAATTCGCGCTGAATGGGATAAATGGGACTACCTTGATAGAATCCAAACACTTCATTGTTCAAATTGAGGAAAGACGCAATAAACTTCAGCCCCCCGTGAAGGCGATAGCTCGCTTGTAGATCTAATTGCGTATGAGCATAGGTGTATTGATCTCCATGCGGACCGCGAATTCCCAAGTCAGCGCCGTCCGTGAAACCATATTGGTAAATATACGCGTCGTTGTGGGTCAGGCCTAAGCGGGTTGATAGCCTGCGCTTATCGTAAGTGACGTCGACATTCCAGTTACTTGGTCCTTGGCGCGCCAGTGCCGGGTCGATAGCGCGATCAGGCACCACTGCTCTTGACGTGGTGTAACTATAGTTTGCGAACACGCCTAATCCGTTTAGTGGTCCAGGGAGAAAGGTGAGCAGTTGTTGATAGCTGGCTTCCACTCCAAAAATATGAGCCTTTGTGCCGTTTACAGGCTGAGTGGCGAAAAACCCCGTAAACGGGCCAGTCGTCAGAGGATCTGGACTGGTCACACTGAAGATGGGATCTCTAAGGTCCTTGTAAAAGATTCCACCCTGAATAATGCCCACGGGCTTGAGATAACGTTCCAAAAGAAGATCGAAATTGTTAGCTGTGGTGGGTTTGAGTGCCGGGTTCCCTAACGTGACCGACTGGCCGGGCCCTTGATCGTTCTCTATGACGAACGGAGGAAGGTCGGAAAAGTTGGGTCTGGCAATCCCACGCCCGTAGGCAGCCCTGAGGTTGGTGCTCGGAGTGAAGGCATATTGAAATTGGATACTAGGTAAGACGTTTGTGTAGGTGTTGTTTCCACGCACCGGGTCAGTCGACACATAATCCCCGTTGGCATCGAAGGTTACGTGATAACCCAGGAAATTTGATTGCGTCGTCTCAAACCGCACGCCAGTTTGTATACGAGCTCGTCCGAAGTTCAACGTATTCATAGCGTAGCCTGCATAGACGCGCTCGGTCGTGTGGTAGTAATTGGGGTCGGAGCGCGCGTGCGTTGCATTCGCGTCCAACGTAAGGGCGGTGGGATTGGCGGCAAGAAGTGCAAGAATCTTGTTGTAATCCGAAAATGGTGGCAAAGAATAATTTCCGAAATCGAAATTTGGATCCTTGGGCGCATCTCCCAGTACCTGGCTGTACAGTAACGCTGGACTCCCGGTCGCTACGTATACGGGTTCATTCGTTTGATTTCTTTTGTTGCTATTTCGTATCTTTCCGCCCACCTCGAACGATCCGAAATGTGATCCGAAAAGATAGTGGCGCGCTAACGATATAGACCCTTCCAGATCCAGTGCCCTGACATGATCGTCGGCGAGAACCGTCTTAGTGAAGGTATAGTTCGCGGGATCGTTGATGTTAATGATATCGGGGTTCTCAACCGGGAACTTCGGTGTCAGCGGGTTGCTCGCGTCGACGCCAAATTGAACACTTTTGGGGGATTGAAAGTACGTGCTGGGAAACTGACCGTCCTGGCGAGAGCGGGAAACGGCCACCTGATAGTCCAGAAAGTAATGCCCGAGGTTAAGTTTTTCTCCCAAGGCAATGCTGAAAATCTTTTGCTGCGGGGTGCGATTAAGGTGCCTCAATCGTACGTATCCGTTTGCGTCGGACGTGGTCGGAGATTGCATATCTCCGACGTTGATTTCGGTATTCCAGGTATCGCCAAAGTCTCTGAAGTCTGCGAAGAGCCCGCGAATATAGGCACTAGATCCATTGTCGAGTCGATAGTCCGCGCTGCCGGCGAAACCATAGCGATGCCGACGATATTGATATTCACGCAGATGTATTCCCGTGAAGACCGCAACAGGCGCTCCCCCAGGACCGAAGGGCCCCGTGTCAGGAGCTGGTTCAATATTGTTAAAGCCGCGCGGGTTATAGTCGTAGCTCCCCGTCAGTGCCACGCCAAGGCGTTTTGAACGTCCCAAGCGTTTGGCAACGGTACCGTCAAATTGCGAAAGTTGACGGCCGTTGATGATCGGCGTATACCCATAAATTCCCGAGACTGCGTAGTACGGTTCATCATCCGCTGTTCTGGTAACCAAATTGACGGACCCCCCGATGGCGTCCCCGTCTTGATTCGCGGACAGCGTCTTGCTGACTTCAATGGACTCCACCAAAACTGCCGGGATCACATCCAGTTTGATGGTGCGTACATCGCTTTCCGGGGAAGTGATGCGCACGCCGTTGATGGTCACATTGCTGAGCCGCGGTTCGGTGCCGCGGATCTGGATGTACTTGCCTTCGCCTTCATCACGTTCAAGTGAAACGCCGGGAAGCCTTCCTAACGCATCCGCCACGTTGGTATTGGGCAGGCTCGTGATCACTTCAGCCGGCAAGACCTGAATGATAGTGTCTGCGGTTCGTTCACGGTTCAGCGCCTCTATTTCACCGCGCTCGCGCTCGCCACGGACGATGACCTGTTCACTCACCGCCTCAAGCTTGAGTTCAGCGTCGGCTTGCGTTACTCCGCCTGCCGCAACCGAGAGCGGGGCCGAGAATGGGGCAAATCCGAGGTAGGAAACCTGGAGCGTGTAGTTGCCGGCCGCCACGTCGGAAATGGAATACTGACCCTGCGCATCGGACACCGCCGTTAGCCCTATTGGCTGTATTTCGACGCGCGCGCCCTGCAACGCAACCTTGTCAGGTCCGGTTACCCTGCCGCTGAGGGTGCCTCGTTCATCGGGATGTGCGGCAGGCGAGATCGCTCGAGAAACACTCGGCCAGATCGTCAATACGACAATAAATAAAAACAACATTAACTTCAGCGGATGGCAATACGATTGTTCAATTGCGCGACGTGAACCGCAGTTAATGACAGTTCGAGCGGTGCGCACGGAATGAATCGTTCCCCCTGTCTCAGATAGGAATCTCAATCCAGTTTTCATTCTCTCCTCCGTTGTGCCACCGCCAATACGGGCCTTGAAAGAATATTTGCCATATCTGTTGGGCCTCAAATGCCAGCGAGCAATTCAGGGATGAAAATGTTTTCTTGCTTGTACAATGTCCGGTTCGCCACGCACCGTGAGCGCACATTCGAATCGAAGAGAGCTAGCAGTCAAACCCTGAAACATTGTCGGTTGACTGCTGAAATGTGGACTCACAATATTACGCTGTGATGAAGACCGCCATATGAACCTACCGAGAACACTGACTTTTCTATCCAGATGGTTATCGTTCCCATAACAAGCGAGCATGAAATGTTCAAGTTAGTTGAACAACGAAGAGTTGTAGAACTCCTCCTGACGTACCATCTAGACCCATGGGCAAAATCAAGCTCGTTATTTTTGACATTGGCGGCACCATTATCGAAGACAACGGCGAGGTGATCGCTGCATTCAGCGCAGCTCTGGAAGGAAACGGCTTGCGTGCCGCTCAATCTGAACTAACAGAATTAAAGGGTGCCTCGAAACGTTTCGTAATTACAAAATTTGTCGAGCGCCAGTGGGGCGCGGAGGACCCCAAAAACGAGATGCGCATCGCAAAGGCCTACGAGGATTTTAAGGTGCAATTGGAAAATAGTTTTTCCAACGGAGCACTCAAGCCGATTCATGGCGCCGAGAGCACTTTTCAATGGCTCCGGGCCAACGATATCCTGTGCGCTACAACTACGGGATTTTACAGGGCCGTCACCGAACGCATTCTTAACACCGCCGGATGGCAAGGGACTTTTGCTGCAAATATTTGCAGTGATGACGTAAAAATTGGCCGTCCCGCTCCTTTCATGATCTTTCGGGCAATGGAGACAACCGGAGTTGGTGATGTTCGAGAAGTTCTGAACGTCGGTGACACGCGCTTGGATATCCAAGCCGGAAAGCGGGCTGGCGTTCTTGGTGTTGTTGGCGTCTTGACCGGCATCCAAAAGGAGGATCGTCTAAAGGCAGAATCGCCTGCTCACTTAATTTCGAGCGTAGCGGACATGCCCGCGCTTATTGAAGAACACTATTCTTGAATCTTTACGAGTAATCGCACGTGCAGGAAGCCAGGAGAATCGCCCGAAAGGCATTGGCAGGCTGACTAAGGGTATGCTTCTTCCGAGAAACCATTGCAAGAGGGCGCTCGAGTGAAACGCCACTAACTTTCAGCGCACTCAAGCGTCCCGCGGCAACTTCAGCTTGCACAGTTCGCCGCGACAGAACTGCAATCCCGAGGTTGGCCTCTACCAGAGCTTTGATCATCTGGTTGTTATTAAGCTCCAAAGCGTAAGTCAGGGGTATTTCTATTTCCGAAAATTTACTTTCCATAAACAATCGTGTTCCTGACGTTGGCTCGCGTACTATAAATTGCTCTTTTGACAGAACCGCTGGCTCGACAGTGACTTCACTGGCAAGATGATGTCGCTTACTTACCGCGACCACCAGTTCATCCACGCCCAATTTCTCGACCTCGAGATCATCGGCGGGCGAATGCGAAAGAGTGATACCCAGTTCAAAACGTCCGTCCGCTACCGCCTCCTCCACTTCTTTCGAGTTATGCACCTGGAGATTCAAGGCAACCTCAGGACAGCGCGCTCGGAACTCTCCCAAAGCGTGCGTCAGGACGTGCTCTGCTGCGATGACTACGGTTGCCAGATCAAGGCGGCCGACAATCACTTTTCTCAACTCGGCGATGTCGCATTCCATGCCCGTGATGCGCTGCAGCAATTCATTCGCGTGGCGATTCAGAAGAACTCCGGATTCTGTCAGGTAGACGCGCCTTCCGACGCGGCGGAAAAGGATAGTTCTGAGTTTGCTTTCCAACTCGTGAATTTGGGCGGATACGTATGGCTGGCTCACATCAAGTTCTTCCGCCGCCCTCGAGAAACTCGAGTGCCGCGCTACGGATTCGAATATTCGCAGTCCTGCCAGTGTCAGTGAGGATGGCAAGTATGGGCTGCGCGTGGGACCTTTATCGACCATGGAGAATACCTGACCGGAATCTTAGCCAAACAGTAGTGAAAGTCTACCCCATAGAAGCAATCGAAATTTCTAAATTTAGATGTTCGTGCAATGAGAGGTCGAATGATTAAACTTCAACGGCGGCATCTATCCTCTATCATCACCGATGTGCTGCGTTCCGGACGCCACCTTTCTAGGCTCATGCAAATCCTTGCCGGAGGACAAATATGCTACTTGCCGACCGCACCATGAAAATAACGCCGCCAGGCACCTCGCGCATGCGCGAACTCGCGAATGAATTGAAGAGGTCAGGCGTCGATATTATTAACTTCGCAGCCGGAGAGTTGGATGGCGACGCCAGTGACCTCATTAAGAATGCAGCCAAAACGGCTATTGATAAAGGGTGCAATAAATATACACCCACTCTCGGCATGAAGGAGTTGCGCGAAAGCATCGCCAGACAGGTTTCAAAACGATGTGGCACGCCGTACGGACCGGAAGAAGTGGCAGTTACGGCAGGAGCAAAGCAGGCCCTGTACAACGCCGCAATGGTGCTCTGCAATCCCGGGGATGAGGTCATCATCCCACAGCCATACTGGGTTACGTTTCCAACCCAAGTTGAGCTGGCCGGCGCCAAGCCTGTGTACATCGATACTCGCAGAGCAGATTACAAATTGCCCGCAGATCTTGTCGAAGCGGCCATCACCGTTGCCACCAAAGCGATCATCATCAATAGCCCAAACAATCCAACGGGGGCTGTCTATGATTCGGCATCGCTGTTGCGCATTGCCCAAATTGCGCTGGAGCGCAACATCTGGATCGTCTTCGACGAATGCTATTCGGAACTGGTGAGAAATAACGCGTCCCACCGCAACGTCGTGCAGCTTTTGAAGTCCGTCAAAGAACAAACAATCCTGGTTAATTCCTTCTCTAAAAGTTATGCCGTCACGGGCTGGAGAATAGGATATGCCTATGGACCGAAGCACGTGATCGCCGCGATGGAGAATTTACAGGGTCATACCACCTCGAATCCGTGCAGCATTTCGCAATACGCTGCCCAGGCGGCACTTCAGAATGACGATGGCAAATTCATCGCCGGCATCAACGCTGTGCTGGAAGAACGGCTTCGGCTCGCGAGGGGCATAGTAGATTCGATGGAGGGTATCAGTTGTGCGCCAGCCGAAGGGGCATTTTATCTGTTTCTAAATGTCGAGAACAAGTTCGGCAAGTCGTATCTTGGTCGCAAAGTTGAAGACGTTGGAATGGTTTGCGAACTTATTTTGAGTGAAGCCAGGGTAGCGGTCGTCGCTGGAGATGCGTTCGGGGATCCGACGGGAATTCGCGTGTCTTACGCCATTGGAACGCGCCAAGTGGAGGAAGGCCTTCATCGCATGAAACAATTGTTTGACGCAATTGTCTGAGCGGGTTATTGCGCTGCCTGCGGACGAGAATTTCCGATGACGTAGCCATTCTCCAGTTTTGTCCATCACGGAGCATCGGGCGGTTTAGCGCTGGCATTCCCATTCAAATAACGATCAAACCAGTATATTTGCCACTTAAAACTTTCCACCAGATGTCGAGGCTCGCCCGTTCGAGTCAAGTTATGATTTTCTCGCGGAAACAGTACGAACTCGGAAGTTACCCCGTAGTGCTGCAGCGCACGGAACCACTGTTCAGCCTGTTCAAAAGGAAGTTGAAAGTCCATCTCGGAATGCAAGATCAGTGTGGGAGTCTTCACATTTCGCGCATACTTCAGTGGTGACGCATCCCAATATTGATCAAAGTCATCGAAGACTATGCCTTTGAAGTAATCTGCGTGCCCGTAAGGACCCTGCCTTGTGCCCTCGTCACTGATAAAATTTGACAGGGACCGCAGCGTAACTGCTGCTTTGAAACGGTTAGAATGCGAGACAATCCAATTCGTCAAGTAGCCGCCATAGCTGCCCCCTGTTACCCCCAGGTTGTTCGGATCGATCCATTCATAGTGCGTCAGGGCGGCGTCCACTCCCGCCATCACATCTTGGTAATCCATCACGCCCCAGTTGTTGATTTCACCGCGCTCAAACTTTTCTCCATACCCAGTGGACCCGCGCGGATTACAAAAGAAGACAGCCCAGCCCTGCGCGGCAAAAATCTGGAATTCGTTGTACCAATCCACGCCGAACATGTCTCTTGGCCCGCCGTGGATTACCAGCACCATCGGATATTTCTTGCCTGGCTGCCATCCCAACGGTTTTACCAAGAACCCATCGATTGGCCATCCATCTTTGCTTTGGTACGGTAAGCGCTCGACCGGCTGAAGATCGAGTAGTGCCCACAGTGGCGTGTTGAGATGTGTTAATCGACGTTCGCCCGTCCCCTCGGGATTCGACACGTATAGATCATCCAAATGTACAAAATCATTGCCTAGATAAACCAAGCTGCTGCCGCTATTACTGATGTCAAAAGCTTGGACGCGCCGCGCCCCGGACGTCACAGGCTGAAAAGTGTGGGCCGCAGGACTCGCCCGGAAAATATGGGCTTCCCCTTTGATATTCGCTTGAAAGAAAATTGCGGCGGGTGACCATTCCAGTTGTGTTGGGATTAGATCAAGATCTTTCAGAGCAAGCTGTGAGGGTTGCCCCCCCTGCGAATCGGCAATATATAGTTTGGGGAATTGGTGCACGGAGGTTTTGCCGGCAAAAACTATCTGTTTTCCGTCAGGAGACCAGCGAGGACTAATGTCTTCAAAATCGTGATCGGAAATCTTGATCAGCGAACCGCCCGAAGCCGGAATGACCCAGATGTCTGTATTATGGCTGTCATCGTATGCTTTTCCCGTGCGGTCCGACACGAAAGCAATACGCTTGCTATCCGGAGACCACCGCGGATCTGTATCGTTCCATTCCTGGCCATTTGTGATTTGCCGCGCTTCCCCGGTAGGGACTTCTATGACCCATAGATGCTGACGTTTTCCATCATCCCAACCGGCATCATTGCTCTTATAGATGATGTGCGTGTAGTGCCGGACGTCACTCTTGCGATCTGCTGCTGCAATTTCGTCATTGGGCCCTGACGCGCTGACGGCAACAATCCGCGTTCCATCGGGCGACCACTGATATGCTTCCACCCCATTCTTCAAATTCGTCAGCGCCACCGCCTCACCGCCGCTGCTAACAGGCAAGAGATAAATTTGCGGCTTAGGTTTTTCAGTAGTTGAAGGATTAGAATTTCTTGAGGACAGAATTGCGAGCGTCTTGCCGTCTGGGCTCCATCGCGGGACGCTGGAGCTAGATCCTTCCGCACTCAATCTTCGAGGCGCTGCAGAACCTTCGATCGTAAGCGACCACACAGCGGATTCCCGGCGATTGTTCTTCTGGTTGATGGTCGTAATTACGTAGGCGACCACTTTCCCGTCCGGTGACAGGTGAGGATCGCTTATGAATTGAAATGACAAATAGTCTTCCGGCGTTATCCCTCGCCTGGTCTGTGCCTGTGTCGCGTCGTGCCCGATCGGAAGGCAGAAAAGAACGGCCGTAATCGTTCTTGAACGCATCAGTCTTCTCATGGGACGAATACTCTAGCATAAGAAAAGTAAGCGCCGGCAAAGCCGCAAGTAAACTCTATTTTCCTGGGTGCGTAAACGAGAAGTTGACTTCCCAATGGAGGCCCACTAGCATCGCCGCCCACATGTCCCATAGCCTCGACACAAAACTTGTTCGCGCCATCGGTCGCTGGAGTTTGAGCGCGCTCATGATAAACGCGATTATTGGCAGCGGTATTTTCGGGCTACCTTCAATTGTTACCCAGATGCTTGGTCGATTCGGTCCCTGGGCTTATCTCTTGGCTGCTGCGGGTATCGGTCTCGTGGCCGCTTGTTTCGCCGAGGTCAGCTCGCAGTTTTCCGAAGCGGGAGGGCCATACCTCTACGCTCGAGTTGCTTACGGACAATTTGCCGGTATCCAGGTGGCGTGGCTGGCGTGGTTAGTTAGGCTCACTTCCGGCGCGGCCAATGCGAATATCTTCGTTCAGTATTTTGGCGGGTTCATGCCTGCGGCACAATGGCGCTTGCTGCGGGTGATGGTCCTGCTGTTTCTGATCGGCGGGCTGGCAGCAATTAATGTCGTTGGCGTAAAGGCGGGAGCTAACTTGAGCAACTTCCTCGCGGCTGCGAAGTTATTGCCCCTGGTGATTTTTATTGCTGCGGGTCTGATGTTGATGAGTCATGGGAACGCGTTGTCGGGGGCTGTGGCGGTGGCGGCAATACCGGGAGTCAAGCAGTGGTTGAGCACAGTTCTGCTGATCATTTTTGCGTTATCAGGATTTGAGGCAGCACTGATCCCCATGGGCGAAGCCCGTGACGCGCGGCACGATGCGCCGTTCGCAATTTTTTTCTCCCTCATCATCTCCGCGGGCATCTACATGTTGATTCAGGTGGTGGTGTTGCGGGCCTTGGGACTAAATCCAGGTGGCGACCGGCCGCTGGCACAGGCGGCCTCTGTGTTCTTAGGAAGGGGCGGAGCTGTACTGATGCAAGTGGGCGCACTCATCTCTGTCTATGGAAATTTGAGCGCTATGATGCTAAATGTTCCGCGACTAACCTATGCATTGGCTGAGCGCGGTGATTTCCCCTCGATATTTGGTGTAGTGAGCCAGAAATTTCGTACACCGTATGTTTCGATCCTGGCGTTTGCTTTGGGGATGTTTCTGCTTGCCCTGTTAGGGACATTTCAAGGCAACGCAGTGTTGTCCGCGGTCGCCCGGCTGGTTACCTACGGTGTGGTTTGCGCTTGCTTAATTACGTTGCGGCGCCAGCGACCGCTCGCTAATGCATTTCGACTTCCTGCCGGCGCCCTTATCAGCGCCATGGCTCTAGTATTCGTGTTCGCGCTGATAACCCAAATGGGTCTTAAAGAGCTCATCGCAATCACCGGGGTGATGGCCGTGGCGATGCTGAATTGGACATGGGCCAAGCGGAAAACAGTTCATACGTAGGGCGCTTCGTCGCGACAGATTGACCTGACCGGGGATTTTTGTACCAGCGGGAGTGAGAGAGAATTCACTCTGAAGGAGAGCTGGTATGCCCATCAAGAGATATAAGCCCGAGCAGATTGTCACACTGCTGCGACAGATTGAAGTGGAAATTGCGAACGGCAAGACCGCTCCGCAAGCCTGCAAAGAAGCTCAAATCACCTCACCGAGCTACTACCGCTGGCGGAAGGAATACGTTGCTAAAACTCGACCAGGCCAAACGACTGAAGGAACTGGAGCGGGAGAACGCTAATGCCCACGAGGCCATTCCGCAGGGTTAAGCAGGAGAACGCACAAGGAAGCAATTGGCCAGTATTTACGCGCATTCCAGCAGGTTTGTTCCTCGCAACATCGCGCACGGTAACCCAAGGAACGGAAATCCCAACTGACACCAGAAGTGACACCAAAACGGAGCCTGTCTCCTCAGAGCCGTTTCTGACATTTAATTCCTTCTAAGCTGACATATCGAATGATCCCGCTCCACTCAGGAACTCAAAACGACCTTAGCGTGTCATCCAGTCCGCGGAAGATAGCGTATTACTTAGTGGCCCGGAAAAAACATGAAGCAGGAGAGAAGAGGACTTATGAATAAGCTAGCATTGGTGTTTGTAAGCGTGCTGATGGTTGGATCGGCCGCAGCAGCTCAGCAGGACCCGATGGTCGGGGGAGCGGCCATGTATCCCACGAAAAACATCGTGGAAAACGCGGTGAATTCCAACGATCACACCACGCTGGTAACAGCTGTGAAAGCTGCCGGGCTGGTGGAAACACTGCAAGGCCCTGGACCGTTTACGGTCTTCGCGCCGACGAACGAAGCGTTTGCCAAGTTGCCTGCCGGAACGGTAGACACGCTGGTGAAACCGGAAAACAAGGAAATGCTGACAAAAATCCTGACCTACCACGTGGTGGCAGGCAAAATGAGCAGCAAGGACCTGGCGAAAGCGATCAAGGCCGGAAACGGCACAGCAACTTTGACCACTGTGAGCGGCGGCTCGTTAAAAGCCAGCTTTCAGGGCAAGAACATCGTGCTGACCGATGAAAAGGGCGGCACCTCCACGGTAACGATTGCGGATGTGTTCCAGTCGAACGGCGTCATTCACGTGGTTGACACCGTTTTGATGCCCAATTAACACAATCGTCTGTTCTCAATGTAACGGCAAGACCATAGGGCGGCGCACCATCGGCCGCCCTATTTTTTTGGCGGACGATCCCGAATACTTCGCAAGATGTACAGTATCTCTATCGGTGACGCCACTAAGCTCCGATCTCTGATTTCCGGGTCATCTCTTTCCGCCGTCCCACTTCGACATCAATTCGCTTAGTCGCTGTGCCAACTGCTCATCTGTCATATTTTGTAGTTCTACTGCTTTGCCATCCGGCCCACTTACCTCCATCGACTGGCGCGCCTTACCCTCTGCGCGGTCCGCTATTTCCCGTGCAGCAGGGATGCTGCCTGCCAACGCTGCTTTGGCTAATCGTTCCACGATCGCCTCCGCATAATTTCGACCTGCCGGATCATCCGGCGCAGGTTTGTTCAAAAGCTCCCGGCAGGCATCGGTGAGCGGAGTTTTCTTTGGCCGCCCGCCAGCATTGCCGCTGCGACCGGGTTGGAATTGCGTCGCTTTACCGACCCTCGGATTGGGGCCGCGAAAGCCTGTTTTCTCCCTGTTCTCAGGCATGAATTGATCGAACACCGTGCAAGCAATCATCTCTTGTGTGAGGAGGTGGCTATAGAACATGTTTTACGACTTTTCGGGAAGGAGCAGTATTCAGAAATATTCTTGAGCAAAGCGGTTTCAGACACTTTTAGAGCTGCATCGGTGCTCGCCTTTACAGCTTCGTCAAAAATGTACTCAGCTATTACCACGAAGTCGCTGTCAAAAATGATGCCCGGGGTGCCGATTCTCGTTCTCAAGAACACGTTGTCTGGGTAATAGTCGAAAGAATAGTTACACACGCGTCCTTTTATGGATTCGAGTTTCAGGCAGGTGATGTCGACGACAATTTCAGCCCCGGGCACAGCGACGATGGAATATCTGGTCGCACCTCCCAACCTGGCTGCGACTCCTTCGGCAATTTCCTTAGAATCGCTGGTCTCCGATATGATCCTGACGGAGTGTGTTTGGGCAACGCTCACCGTGGAGAATATAAGCATCCCCAGAATAGGCATAGCAATTTTCATAAAATCTCCGTAACTGGCGGGATACTACCCCAACGGATAATTTCTGTCGAGATTTAGGGACTAATAGAGGGAAATTCCCTTCAGGCCAGGGGCCGAATGACTAGCATAAGCTTACGGTGCGGACTGCGTGGAAAGCGACCCAGTGAGGAAGAAACAACTTACCTGCCGTCTTTCATCAGTTTGCTGAGTTTCTGCGTCAATTGTTCATCCGTCATATTTCGTACGTCGAGTGCTCTGCCGTCGGGGCCACTTACCTCCATCGACTGCCGAGCCTTACCCTCAGCACGGTCAGCAATTTCCCGTGCAGCTGGGATGTTCCCCGCCAACGCTGCGCTGGCTAAGCGTTCGGCAATCGCCTCGGCGTAGGTCTGGCCTGCCGGGTCATCTGGAACCGCCTTCGCCAAGACTTCGCGGCACGCATCTGTGAGCGGAGTCTTCTTCGGTCGACCTCCGGCGTTGCCACTGTGACCTGGTTTGAACTGTGTGGCCTTTCCGACTATCGGATCGGGACCACGGAAGCCTGCTTTTCCCCTGTTCTCAGGCATGAGCACCTCGTTTCGTCTGGGAACAGTTCATTGGACCTTGCCTTCAGGTTTCCATCGTTCCAGATACTCTTTCCCACATTTTGGGGGATGAATTGGCACCCCTGGCTCTACGTCATAGCAACCAGCGCAGAGAGGTGATCCGCATTTGGCTAGGTTTGCAGGTACCGCTATGTCAGGGCATGACGCCAATGCTCCGGGACGCGGCTGGCGTGCGAAGGATTCCTCACCCGTCGCACAGTGTGGCTGCGTGGCCACGCGAAGCCCAATCTCTAGATAACTCGGCATCCCTGCTCCTTCGGTACGACATTTACGACCGAAACGACCAAAGGGGCTTATGTCGTTTTTGTCGTACCCTGCACCTTTGCAATCCATCGTTCGCTTGGACGTCCTCCCGACTGTTCGCTGAACTTTTCAACTAGGTCGCGCTCGTGTAGCGTCGCCAGAGCCGTTTGAATAACAGGCTCGCTCTGATTTCGACCAAACAAGTCGCGGATCTCCGTCCTTGTCATTCCTTCCGGCTTATTCCGTAGGCTGGTGAGAATCTTGTCTGCGTAAGGACAGCCAAGCGAATCCCCGAATATGAACCGAGCGGAGGCCTCGCAATAATCCCAGGCAGCGAGCCCTGCGAGCATGTGAGGGGCGCAGATAACCCTGGAACCGTCCAGCAAGGCGTATAGAAGGGCAAGCCTTAGGACTTGAGGTTCCGACCTTGCCGTAACCGTGCCCAGTAAGCCAGGTTTGCCTTCGGACAGGGCCGGGTAGACTTCTCGCCAAATCTCCCGCGCATGTGCATCGCGTTTCACTTCTCCCAGACTGCGAGCGATCTGCGACACGTCGGCTAGTGTCTGGGTCAGAGCGGCAAAATCAACGCTCTGGATATTCCCGCCTTCTGGGAGCAACTTGCTGCGCCTGGAACACACCCAAAGGAACCTATTGGCGAAACCGTTTACCATGTCGGTTGAGGTAAGGAATCGCAGCAATTCGTCGCGTGTGATATGCCCGACGATTGAGATATGCGCTCCGGTAGCCTGCGCGGGGCTGTTCTTGGTCAATACACGCAGGTCTCCGGTATCCCACGCCTGACGAATTGTTGTGCTGAGAATCGAACCATCGCGAGCCATGACTCTCAAAGTCGCTGCGAGTTCCTGCTCTATGATTAGAAGCCTCTTATCGGATACACCCGGGTCAACAACGACTTTCTCGTAACCAATGACGCGCTTTTGTTCGCGGATTGGTTCCTGTTTCTCAATTGCGTCACGGACACCCCAGATCAATCCTTCTCCGCTTGATAATCCACTCTGTACCCTTTGCGTTACCCATTCCACATCGACCGCTTCGAGCACGCGACGGATGTGATTCCACGCAGTGCCTTTGCGTCCCTTCGAGCTAATGCCCACGATTGCTGTGAACAAATTGCACCCGTGCCGGGCAGCATCAGCTACCGTGTAGGCCCCGCGACCTACGAGATTCCCGAAACCGCCCAAAAACTGGAACAGGAGTGCTGCCGGGTCAGCCTCGGTATGCGGTTCGATCGTGCGAATCAATTGTCCAGTAATTCCGTGAAAAGCCTGCTGCGCGAGCGGACTAGGCCATTCACGTTCGCCAACAGGTCGACTTGCAGGCTGCGCTGGCGGCTCGCTGGCCTCTATCTCCCGCTGTACAACCGCTAGAAGCTCCGGATTAGCCTTAAGAACCGCATCGGCCTCGTACAAACGCTTCCGTTCGATCGCGGCGAAAGGGTCATTTGAAATCATTGAAGAGGTACCTCAAAGCGATAGCCCTTCGCGTCACTTACGTACCCGCGTTCTAGTGCTGCGGCAATCATTCGAGGGCGCTGATCTGGGCACATTGCGAACTCTGCACGCTCCAATGGTGAGGCGAGGGCGGCAATGCAGTACGCAGCATCCGTTTGTGGCAGATTGTCAGCAACAAACTTCAAGGCATCCCAACAGAGTTGTTCCCTGCGTCCAACTCGCAGGTCTTCGCTAGCTCTGCGATAGATTTTCGTAGGCTTTCGAGTTCGTTACCCAAAGCGAGGTATAGTGCGTGCTGCGTTTCGGCCAGCAGAGTCGCCGCTCGCTCTGCCGCCTTGCGCTGCTCTTGTTCTTCTTCAATTTCAGCATGCGAACGTTCGCCACTTGGCAAATCCACGCCAGCCAAGGCACCAAGAAACTCTATAGCCTCGCGAAAGCTACACTTCCGTGCAACGCGAACAAGAGTGATCTTGTCGCCGCCAGCACCACACGCAAAGCATTTCCACAGGCCCTCTTCAGTCCAAGAGAATGCGAAAGCATTACTCCCTTCGTGCAATATGCAGGCGCATCGCCGCGAACGCGTGTTGAGTCTGAAGCGCAGGCGTTCAAGCAGATGCGACATGGGCACTAGCCGCGCAATAGCACGGGCCTGTACGAGGTGATGGTCGCTCAACGTGCTCCACCAAATTGGCCAGGTGATGCGTGGTCGGTACGAAGGAACGCTTCGAGCACCCGGACGGAAATTACTGTTCTTCGCCCTATCTTCCTTGCCGGGAGGGCCTTCGTAGCGATGTAGTTTTGGATGGTTCGGGGCGACACGCTTAGGAGGTGTGCGGCCTCCCTTACGCTCACTGCTAGTTTCTCAATTTGCGTGTTCATAATTTTGTCGCGAATGCGCAACAAGCCGCACTCTAGCGCTTTGACGAGCAGGATTGAACGGACAAGTCGCGGTTGGAAGTGGCGATTTGCGCCGTGCCGCGAACACGGTTTATTTCAGTCAAACGAACAATGTGACTCTACTTCGATTTCAGAAGAATTTTTTTGATTAAGACCTCTAGGTCGTCGCCCTCACGAGGCGGCAGGAGTGCAGATACGCGACGAATAAGCGACCAGTTCCTGTTCCAATAGCCTGCTGCTGGATTAGAGCGATGGCTGGAGCGATCTGCGAGGTACCAACGAATTGTTCTTTCCGAGGAATCCTCGCGAAAGCGGGTTTTCCCCGACGCCAGGTGCGCTAGGCTCCTCAGCAGAAGCCAGGGCGTCGCCTCCGCGTTATTTGCAAACGAGTCTCGCAGCCGATGGACGAGGTTTTTAGCCATTCCGAGCGCGACATCCCTGTCTAAAGTTGTTGCGTAAACCGCACTCCGAACGAAGCACACTAGTTGGCTGATTAACGCAAGAATAGGCCCTTTCTCTCCGTCCCAAGGGGGAGGGAAGGTTTTTGCCAGGCCGTCAGCAAGTCTTGCTGCTGCGACCGCCCTGCGCGCCACAGCTTCATACTCACCATGATTTCCTTTCGGGTTCCAAGCGATCTTTGCATCTTCTGCCGTCACGATGGCTTTCACGGTTTCGATCAATAGCCATCGCTGGTCCGGCGATAGGCGCTTCCAAACCTTTACGGTACGAGTCTTCGCAAGCCGGCTTTCGTAGTCTCTGCTGTTAATACCCCACTCTGAAAGAACCGAAGAGCAAGGATCGTCAGCCGGGTCCTGAGCCGGGACCAGAACTTTTCCGGAAATCAGATCCTGCAAAGTAATTGTCGTATGCGGTCGGTTGGTTCTTGCCTTCACATGCGCATCCTAGCACCCCTATTCCATATTGACAATAACCTAGCGCTAGGATATGCTCTTGGCATGGGGAAAGCAACAGAGGCAGCAAAAGAACTGGCAAAGCGTAGCGTTGCGGCCCGGCGGCTCAAGTGGGGGGAACAGGGCTTCCGCGAAAAAATGCAAGCTTGGGGCAAGTTCGGCGGGAGACCACGTGGGAAGAAGAATGCGAGGAAATCATGAGACAGCGAGGCGTGTACGAAAAAATTCCGTGTTCCGGTACTTGGTGGGTGCGTTATGCCGACTCTATGGGCCGGATTCGTCGCGAGAAGGCCGGGACCAAGAGTTCTGCTCTGATGCTCTATAGAAAGCGGAAGACTGAAAGCCTGCAAAGAAAGAAACTGCCCGAGAATCTTCGCACACCAGCAGCAAGCTTTTCAGAACTCGCGCATGACGCCCTCGCTTACTCCAAGATGCATAAGATCACCTATCAAGATGATGTCCTCCGAATGCCGTGGCTCTTAGCTGCTTTCCGAGACCGTTCCGCCGATTCAATTACTCCCCAAGACCTTGAACATCACCTTGCTCGCATCGCGGACGAGAGAGCTTGGGCCCCAGCCTCAGTTAACCGCTACCGTGCACTGATGTCGCTTTTATTTCGGTTGGGAATCGCGAATGGAAAGGTGAAGGCGAACCCCGCCCGCCTGGTGAAGAATAGACTCGTGAACAACGTCAGGATGCGGTGGCTTAGCGCCCCGGAAGAGGTCCGCTTACGAGCAGTTATGGAGGTTCGCTACGCGACGCATATTCCTGAGCTAGACCTGGCCTTAAACACGGGACTTCGGCTTAGCGAGATGTACGGCCTAGCATGGAAAAATGTGAACCTGGACCGGCGAGTTCTAACGGTTCCTCGATCGAAGAATGGTGAAATGAGGCATGTACCAGTAAATGTCACTGCCGTGGCGGCGCTATTGCAACTCCGCGAACGTGGGGATGGTACGGACGCGGTCATTCTGAATCCTGAAGGCCTGCCTCTGTCCGATCCGCGTCACTGGTTTGAGGCCGCCGTCCGGACGGCCAAAGTTCGAGATTTCTCGTGGCATTGTCTCAGACATACGTTTGCCAGCCGTCTCGTTATGGCCGGGGTTGATTTGCGGACGGTGCAGGAGCTTTTGGGCCACAAGAATATCGCTATGACGGTTCGGTATTCGCACCTCGCACCGTCCCACACTCTGGCTGCCGTCGAACGTCTGGCCGGGGCACATTCACAGGAAGCAACTGGCACCAAAACTAGCACCGCGCCAAATAGCCAATCTCAAACAGGAACCGCGCATGTGCACTAAGTCCTTACGGGCTATGGTATTCTGACCAACTACTGGGGCGTGGTCCAACTGGTAGGACACCTCACTGTTAATGAGGACGGTGAAGGTTCGAATCCTTCCGCCCCAGCCAAAATTCCCTGAAAAGACGATTTGTGTGCGGTTAACGCGCCCATTTTCCTCAAATCGCGGCAATCACTTCAATTTCCACCAGCGCATCCTTGGGGAGCCGCGCCACCTGTACTGTGGATCGCGCAGGAGGAGCGGCAGTAAAATATCGCGCGTACACTTCATTCATGGCCGCAAAATCATTCATGTCCTTCAGGAACACCGTGGTTTTCACCACGTGATGAAAATTTGATCCGGCCGCTTCCAGAATAGCCTTGAGATTCTCCAAAACTCGCTGGGTCTGTTGCGCCGCATCCGTTCCAGTCATTTCCGAGGTTGCAGGATCGAAGGCCACCTGCCCGGAAATAAATAAGAAACCGTTGGCGCGAACTCCCTGCGAGTATGGCCCGATCGGTTTTGGCCCTCGTTCGGTTAGAACGATGTCTTTCATGGGGTGATCTCCTTGATGGAAGTGTTTTTATCGGCGGAGGTATTTTCATACCTGGCGCGAAAATTTGCCGGCACACCCGGATGCTTCATCCACAGGCGCACGAATTCGGCGGTATTCTTGTGCGATTCCTGATCGAACGCGGCAATCAGGTCGTCGAGATCAAAACCGGAGTTGCGCCGGGCCAGCAACATATGCCTGATTGCCTTGCGAAATATTTCGTCCCCATAGCGGTCCTGCAGGCCATAGAAGAAGAGCAGGCTTTTGGCGCGTAAAGCACGGCGGTCACTTTCCGTCCCGGTACTGTCATTCTCTTTTGGCACCCTAGCCAGAGCGCGACGAATCGAGACCGTGCGCGCCGCCGGACCATTCAAAGCTTCGTTGCCCACCGCCGCGGCGAATGCCGGAAAAGCGGAGAGCGGCAGATCCTGCTCGTAGAAACCCGGGCTACGGCCATAGCCTAGCCAGGTTGCCGCGAGCGCTGGCGCAACGCCAGAAACAATTTTCTTCGCACCGGGAGCAGTATCGATCATCGCGGTGTCCGGCGAAACCATCTCGCCAGCGTTGGTCGCCTCATCGACGACAGATGTGCTTCCAGCGGCCGCGTGCCGATCCCTGAAACATCCCGGTATCGCGGGGCATTCCACCAGCCACAACGGAAGCTCATCTTTGCTGTTCCGCGCGTGGTGCCTTCCAAATAATCCCGCTGGAGCTTCCACGACGGACCGCTGGCCAAACGCGGAGTCATAGGCATGTATCGTTGTCACCAACAAATCGCTGGCAGCCTGCAAATCTCCGGAATCTCTAGCTCCGCGAGTCCATAGATAAATTTTTCCATGGTCGGAGCCGATTTGTTTGGTGACATAACGGCCGGCTACCACGAAAGGGTAGATATCGCTTGCCCGCTGTCTGGCGCGCACGGTCAGATCGCCGCCATGCTTTGAGTTTTTCATATGGTTGCCGCTGGCATGGACGACAAACTCTTTAGGCACATGAATCGTGAGATTCCATTTTGCCGGCGGAATCCCGCCGGTGGCCAAGAGACCCCGTGCCGGCAGCAGTTCCGGCGCCCATCCTTCCGCCGGCAGAAAGAAAGCATCGGGCGCAAAGGTCAGATACGCTTCGCCTGCCGTCGGGGTTTCGAGTTCCATGGAAACATGCAAAGTGTGGTCGTCAGACACGGCCCACCTGCGCGGCAACTTTAAGAGCGCATTGCGGGGATTTTCAGGCGATTGTTCGGTTTTAATGGCTTGTCCATCCCAAGTCAAATTCACGTTCGAGGAGTTGAATCGCCGCCACGGTAGTCTGAGTTCCAACACGGAGAGCGGCCCGATACCGTTGTTCTTCAGTTCATAATTCGATTCGATAGTGATGTGCGGTGGCGGACCGGGTACAAAATGCACGTCGATATCTTGTTTTCCGATGGTATAGCCAGGGCCAAATGGAGCGGCGCACGAAACCGTAAAAACAGAAAGTACCAGAACGAAAAGTAAAAGTATCGCGCGCGGGTAGGTGCGGACTCTCAACGATTCGATTGTAGCGGGGATTCACGGCCAGAAACAGATGGCGTCGCTCGCCGGCATCCATTGCGCATCGCCATTTTGGCTTTGGCTTTGCTGCAGGTCTATCGCGGCTTCCGGCCGCGTACGCGAACGAATCCGGTACCGTAATGATTGCGAGCCGTCTCGCGGGCCACAATCTCTTTTTCGGCTTGTTCGTCGGTCATGCCCTGGTTGATGCGTTCCATAACTTGGCCTTCCGTAAGCCCAGCGTTTTTCAGGCGCGCAATTTCACCGCTCGATACCGTCGGTTGGTCCTGAAGATGCCGTTGCAGCAGCGTCTGCACGGTGGCGTCCGACAACCCAATCAGCCGCAAGGTCACGGCGTCACCACTGAGGCTATCGAGCTTGTCGGCACGAGCGATTTCCAATACTTGTGGCTCGGTGAAGCCGGCCCCGACCAAACTGGTAACCGCGTCAGCACTGGTGAACGCGCGTTGATGCTGGTGAGCCGCGCTTGCCAGGGCAATGCAAGTTTCATCAGTAACATTGGCTTGCTTCATCGTCACAAGCTGTTGCGTTTCCGCATCCGCGAAATTCAACTTCTTCAACTGCTCAATGCTCGCCGAAGACATGCCCGCAGTCACAAGCGGCCGGAAATCGGTGAGCGGATGTCGCCCGCACCCGCTGGAAGCAAATAGAACCGCAGCACCTATGGCCACGGGCAAAATGTTCTGGAAGCGCATACCTTCATTGTAGCGGACGCAACGGTGGGGTCCGGACGGTGTGTAGTGGGTGATACCCGACTGAAGGACAGGTGGCGCAGCGTTGGCGGTTACTCGAATTGCGGAGCTGCTACCCCGGCTGCACAACGCGCTCCACTCCGTGAACCGCAGCGATCTTGCGGATATTCACCAGAATGGTTTCCAACTGGCGCCGATCCACGATTTCAAGGCTGGCATCGATGCGCGCATTGAGGCCGTCCGGGCGGCTCACCAAGTTGCGAATGTTCGAACCCGCCCCGCTGATTACCGCAGTGATGTCGGCAAGCAGTCCGGCACGATCGCGCGCGCGAATCTGCAGTTCGACCGGGAAAGTCGCCGCATTTTCGCCTCCCCATTCGACCGCGATGCGCCGTTCCGTCTGGTAAAGAAGATTCTGCACGTTGGGGCAGGTGCGGGTGTGCACCGCCACGCCCCGCCCGCGCGTGATGTACCCGACGATTTCGTCTCCAGGAATGGGATTGCAGCATTTCGCGCGGTACACCAGCAAATCATCGTGGCCCTTGACGATAAGCGGCGCTTCGCCAAACCCCAGCATGCGCTTGACGGTCTTAACCAGCGTCGGCTTGGCGTCCGCTGCCTCCACCTCCGCATTTTTCCCGGGCTCTCCAAGCACGCGAGTCAGAATCTGCCGCGCTGAATATTTTCCGAAGCCTACCGCGGCATACAAGTCCTCAATTTTTGAGAGGCCGTGATCGGTCGCCACCTTCAACATGTCCGCTTCGGGAATTTTCTTGAGGCTGCGGTCGAAGTGGCGCGCTTCGTTTTCCAGCAGCTTGCGTCCCATTTCCGTAGCTTCCTGGCGCTCCTCGATATTGATCCAATGGCGAATCTTGCTTTTTGCGTGCGAGGACTTGACGAAGCTAAGCCAATCGCGATTAGGATGATGGCCCTTCTGGGTCAGTATCTCCACTACGTCGCCGCTGGTAATTTCGTGCCGCAACGCCACCATCTTGCCGTTCACTTTCGCGCCCGTGCACTGGTGACCTACTTCGGTGTGCACTGCGTACGCAAAATCCACCGGGGTTGCCCCGCGCGGCAGCTCCAGCACTCGTCCCTTGGGAGTGAACGCGTAAACTTCCACGGGAGCGAAATCCACATTCAGCGTGGCCAGGAATTCGCCCGGCTCTTCCAGCTCTTGCGACCATTCAATCAGTTGGCGCATCCAGGTGATGCGCTGGTCGTCATCTTCGGAGCCAGGCTTGCCACCCTTGTATTTCCAATGCGCTGCCACACCCTCTTCCGCGATGCGGTGCATTTCCTGGGTACGAATCTGCACTTCCAGCGGCTGGCCCCCGTGCAGCACCGTGGTGTGCAGCGATTGATACAGATTTGGCCGCGGCATGGCGATGTAATCCTTGAATCGCCCGGGCACGGGATGCCAGATGTGATGCACGACTCCAAGCGCCGCGTAGCAGCTGCGCTCGCTATCGGTGATCAGCCGCACCGCCAGCAGGTCATACACCTGCTCCAGCCCGCGTTCCTGCCGTACCAGTTTGCGATGCAGCGAATACAAACCTTTCACGCGCGCTTCCAGCTCCGCCGGAATGCCGCTCTCGACCAGCTTCGTCTGTATGGTGCTCTGCACTTCTTCCAGAAACTTTCGATGGATCTCTGCCTTGTCGGCCACTGCTTTCTGCAACGACATGAACGCTTCAGGCTCCAGGTACCGGAAAGACAGATCCTCGAGCTCGTTGCGAATATTGCCCATGCCCAACCGGTGAGCGATGGGAGCGTAAATATCCAGTGTTTCTCGTGAAATGCGTTGCTGTCTGTCGTGCTCCAGATATTCCAGTGTGCGCATGTTGTGCAGGCGGTCGGCCAACTTCACCAGAACAACGCGAACATCGTTCACCATCGCCAGCAGCATTTTGCGGATGTTTTCGACCTGGCGGGCTTCCGGAGCCATCATGTTCAGACGGCTGATTTTGGTGACGCCTTCCACCAGTCGAGCCACTTCTGGACCAAATCGCTCTTCAATCCGCGAGAGCGGGAACTCCGTGTCCTCGACGACGTCATGCAACAGAGCAGCTGTGAGAGTGGTGGCGTCCAGCCGCATGTCCGCCAGGATGTGTGCCACTTCCAGCAGGTGCGTCAGGTACGGATCACCGGAACTGCGCAACTGGTCCCGGTGTCGCTCGGCCGCGATCTCATAAGCGCGCCGCACCGCCCAAGGGTCTTCGGAAGGCCGATTCTTGCGGAGTTTTTCCAGCAATTCTTCCAGGCGGGCATCGAGCTGCCGCTCAGTGCGGTCCCGATGGAAGTGCAGCGGCAAATTGCTGGGCGACGGCATACAGGAAGCTTCTACTATCCCCTCGCCACAATTGTAGCGCAGAGCGTGTCCAGCAGCCGCCCCTGCGGCAAAATTCGCCAGTGGCTCAGTTTTCGATGAATGCATTAAACAGGGTTTAGGTGTCCGATGGCCCGACGCTCAATCCTCCCAAGCAATCTCAAGAAGTAGATTCGACAGTTCGACTTGGTCTTTCGCTCATAGACTCATCCTCTCGACCATTCCATCTGGCATCACGTTCGTGCTCCAACGGTCCATCGGCGTTGTAGAGCGGTGCCAGATAGATCCCGTGGCGCGCGGCGATTGTCTCGATCTCTTCGACCCGCTCTTGAGTGATGAATCCTCTTCCGTGAGAGAACGGTTCAAACCGGCTTTCGAGAGCGAGAGCCATGCCTTCCAGCAGACAGCCATGAACCACATCGGGGAACGGATGGCGATTCAGAACCCCGTGAAAATCCGGCGTGAACTTCATTCCGCCAGTGATTTGTCCCAGACCTCCGAAAAAGACGGTGGCGCCAGGCATCTGCGCGTTTGGAGACAAGTTCTTCGGGTAGCCCGCATCGCAAATGAGTGCGTCAGGCGCAATCCGGCCCAACAGTTTCGAAGGGGACGACAGACTCGCCGCGCAGATCACCACGTCGGCTTCTGCGGAGAATCGCTGGAGATCCGTGGCGATCTCCACCTGAATTCCATCGGCTTGCAGCTCCGCTTGGAGCCTGAGAAGCCGCTCTACATTGCGCGCGCTGAGCAGCACGCGCCTCACAAAAGGCGCCAGACAGCGGGCGCAGCCGGAACCCACATCTCCAGTTGCTCCCACAATGAGCAGCGTTGATCGTTGGAGGTTCCGACCCTCCCGCGCGCACATCTCCTTGATGCCCTGAACGATGAACACAACGGTCAACGTATTGCCAGTGGTAAAGGCGGTATCGTGTCTTTCCGGAAGCTGATCGAAGTTGCCTTCGATCAGAATAGAGCTGAATCCGCCGAGACTCACGATCTTCGCTCCGGCCTTGATCGCGCAGGACGCCGCCGCTCGAACACGGGCGATGTTTTCGTGCACGTAGGCGCCTTCGAGACGGTCGGGAGGAATGAAGGAGTCGATGTACAGGCCGCGCGCCGTCGTGCCCCCGCTCTTCGTGCATAGGGTCGATCCGACTTCAACATGGCATACCACTCTGGGCGGAATCCATGGAAAGATATCCTGGATCTCGTCGTCCGGCAGAGGGGTACGCTCGGGTCCGCGCAGAACGGCTAGCACGTCGGCGGCAGCTCGCCAACTCTCCTGATGTCCGATCAAAGCAAAATCGATCGTCGGCCCTAGCCTCGCTAAACTGGCAGCTGAGTCACCCATTTAAGTGTTACCTCGCCGGGTATCCCCAGCATGTCTAGCGTCTTCAGATACTGTTGCAGTGACGCTCCGCGAAGCTCGGCTGCCGACAAGCTGACCTCGAACAGTGATGGCTTCACACAACTGGCGTGGCACACTTCGCAATGTCCATCCTTGCATTCTTTCGCCAGCATCTTCGCGAGGGTGGTCATCACCTCCAGATGCAGCCCGTAGACCTTGTCGTCGAAGCGCTGCACGTCCCGCGCCCGCTCCGCTCTAAGAATCGACATGGCGTGTTCAACGTGATCTTCTTCCTCGGCTGCGATGCGGGCAAACGTTTGGCCTAGAGTTCCCGGTGCCACCTTTCCGACTCGCGAGTAGCTGGCAACGGCGAACGATTCAAGCATGATTTCCTGGACGATCAGGCAGCCAATGAAATCATGCTCTGCAACACGAGCCATGAACGCGTCGCGCAGCCGCTTCCAATGCTTTGCGTCGACGTTATTGGTGACGTCCACTCCAATCTTGCGTCCCTCGGCAGCGAAAGAAGCAGCATGCCCCCGTTCCCCTTCAGCATGCTCCAACGCATCGGCTACTTCTGCGGGATCGTCACAGATCTCCGATAAGGAGGCGTAGTTCATCGCAGCGAGTAGTTCGCCGGTCATCGCCTGTGCCAGGACGTCCTGCCAAATCGGAGCGCTGGGTAAGGGAGAAGTACATTCCATCGCTGAGCAGTTCACATCAATCAGTGGTTCCATCTCTTCCTCCTGAACAGATAAAAAAACTTTACGGCTGTCTCCCCACGCGTTTTTCTATCGCGCGAAGCGCTGAATCAAGATTGCTTGTGCACCGGC
>JBBSFG010000008.1:0-31489 GCA_038238965.1 Candidatus Acidiferrales bacterium
ATTGCCGGATTCGGCGCTCAGCGAATTGGCGCAAGTGCACACAATGACGGCCAGCGCCAAAAACGCGCCGATCATAAAGCTGTTACTCGGGTTTCCCATGACGGCATCTTGGCGGCCCCGGTTTTGACCGCGCCGGGACTCAACGCAGCTACGCAACATCGAGAGGTTGTTCATGAGGCTTGGATACCATGGAACCCCATAAAGGGGCGAAAATCTTGCAGCGTGGCGTCGCAAATGTGAATCTGCTAGACTGGCGCGGATTTGACGCCGACCACCCGAAGACGTTTCCTGCTCAATTCCCTTTCCACTGCCGCCGGAGCGATGTTGTGGCCGGGCGCCAAGGCAGCTTGGGCCACAAGTTCACGTCCGAACATCCGCTTTCCGAAAGAAGCAAGCGAGCGCATTGCCATCGCTTCGTATCCTTTCAGGGATTTCGTCGCCGGCTCGAAAGGCGATGCCGCGGCCACCGGTAAACTGGAGCTAAAAGATTTTGCGGCGCACCTGGCGGAGAAATTCAATATCCGGAAGATCGAGCCGTGGAGCGAGCACTTCCGTTCACTCGACGAAAAATACCTGGAGGAATTGCGGGCCGCAGTGCAAAAAGTCGGCGGGATGATCGTGAATATCGCCGTCGATGGAGAACACAGCCCGTACGCCGCGGACAAATCCGAGCGCAACGAAGCCATCGCCTTCAGCAAGCGCTGGGTTGACGCGGCCGTAGCCGTCGGTTCGCCCAGCATTCGCACGAACATGCCGAAGGCGCACGATTCGGAGCCGGATGTCGCTCGCGCTGCGGAAAGTTTGTCGCGCGTCGTTGAATACGCGGAAACCAAAAGCGTGGTAGTCAACCTGGAAAACGACAATCCCGTCAGCGAAGACCCCGTCTTCATCGTCAAGCTAATCGACAAAGTGAACAGTCCCTGGCTGCACGCCCTCCCCGATTTTGCCAATTCCCTGTCCGCCAGGCCCGCGCCCTATGCCTACGATGGCATCAAACAAATGTTCAGCCACGCCTACGGTATCTGCCACGTTAAAGCGATGGAGGCCGATGATAAAGGACAAGTCGTCCACGTAGACATGGCCAAATCATTTGGCATTCTGAAAGATGAGAAATACCGAGGGTATTGTTCGATGGAGTTCGACAGTCCCGGCGATCCCTATAAAGGTACCGCGGATTTGATTGAGACTACGCTGCGGTATCTTTCCTGACGTGCTTTACTGCCCGATGATGCCGGCCGCGCAGTTTACAGTCCCGTTACAGGAGGCTTGTTCATGATCGTTGGCGTGCCCCGCGAAATTTATCCGGGCGAACGGCGTGTGGCGCTGGTACCTGCGGTGATTCCCAGCCTAGTCAAAGTGGGGCTGGAAGTTTTGATCGAAGCGGGAAGCGGCGCAAACGCCGGATACCCGGACGCCGAATACATCGCCAAGGGCGCGAAGATCGCCGCCGACCGTGCGGAAGTTTTTAACACCGCCGACGTGATCGTTCAGGTCTTGTGTTATGGCGCGAATGACAAAACCGGCCAGGCAGATGTCCCTCTGCTGCGCCGCGACCAGGCGCTGATCGGTTTCTTGCGCGCCCTGGATTCCAAACAAAGTGTTTCAGAAATCGCCGCCCGCGGCGTGCGCGCCTTTGCCGTGGAATTGATGCCCCGCACCACCCGCGCCCAAAGCATGGATGTCCTCTCCTCCATGGCCACCATCGCAGGCTACAAGGCCGTGTTACTGGCGGCCGATACCCTGCCCCGCATTTTTCCCATGCTCTCCACCGCGGCAGGAACCGTGACTCCCGCGCGCGTGTTTGTGATCGGCGCAGGCGTGGCAGGACTCCAAGCCATAGCCACCTCACGAAGGCTCGGCTCGGTCACCTCCGCTTACGACATGCGCCCCATCGCCAAAGAACAGGTCATGAGCCTGGGCGGCCGTTTCGTGGAGCTTGCCGTCGAAGCCAAAGACGCTCAGGACGCCAGCGGTTATGCGAAAGCGCAGGACGAGGACTTTTACAGAAAACAGCGCGAACTGCTCGGCCAGGTGGTAGCGCAAAGCGATGTGGTAATCACCACTGCGGTGATTCCCGGGAAAAAGGCGCCGCTGCTGGTCACCGCGGACATGGTGAAACAAATGGCGCCGGGATCAGTGATTGTCGACCTCGCCGCGGAGCGTGGCGGAAATTGCCAGCTCACGCATCCCGGCGAAATCGCCGTGGAACATGGAGTAACCATCATCGGCCTGTTCAATCTCGCCGGCACAATTCCCTATCACGCCAGCCAGATGTATGCCAAAAATGTCGCCACATTTCTACTGCACTTAGTAAAGGACCGCAAGTTGCGGCTCGACACGCAGGATGAAATTATTCGCGACACTCTGATCACCAGCGACGGAGAAATTGTGAACAAGAGATTGCGGGAACCGTACGGATTGCCGGCGCTGGAGACCGAGTTGCGGCCGCCCTGGGAATCTCAGGCGCAGGCCACGCGAACGGTGGAGGAAAACAAAGCATGAAACTCGATCTATTAACGAGCCTGTACGTGTTCATGCTCGCGGGCTTCATCGGTTTTGAAGTAATCCGCCGCGTATCTCCTCTGCTGCACACGCCCCTCATGTCTTTGACCAACGCCCTCGACGCCATCGCCGTCGTGGGCGCCATCATCCTGGCGGGTGAGCATAAGTCGAACTTCTCGACAATTCTCGGCACCATCGCCATCGTGGCGGCCACAAGCAACATCGTCGGCGGATTCATCATCACCGACCGTATGCTGAAAATGTTCAAGCTCAGCGGGCCGAAAAAATCATGATATCAGAGGCCCTCGCGCTGCAGGTCATGGAAGTTACCTACCTGATTGCCTCGGCACTCTTCATTTTGTCCTTGAAATGGATGAGCTCGCCCGCTACGGCGCGGCGCGGCGTCTGGGCCGGCGAACTTGGCATGCTCCTGGCCATTATCGGTACGCTCCTGCACCACGGCATGGACTACAAATGGGTCGCGACCGCCCTCGTGCTTGGCTCCATCATCGGCGTGCCGCTCGGCAGAGTCGCGATGACCGCCGTGCCGCAGCGAACCGCCCTCAGTCATGCCTTCGGCGCACTGTGCGTCACGCTCGTCGGCACCGCGGAGTTTTATCTCCGCGCTCCCTCCGTGCCGCCTTTCATGATGGCTGTGCTCGCCATGGAGGTAATACTGGGTTCGCTGACCTTTACCGGCAGCCTCATGGCCGCCGGAAAATTGCAGGAAGTTCTCCCCCAGCGTCCCATCACCTACAAAGGCCAGAACATCGTCAACCTGGGGGTGCTGGCCATCGCGGTGATCGTGGCGGTAATCCTGATCATGCACCCCGAGCGCGTGTACCTCTACCCGGTAATCGTCGTCCTTCCGCTCATTTTTGGCGTGCTGATGATCGTGCCCATCGGCGGCGCGGACATGCCCACCGTAATCTCGCTCTTGAATTCCTACGCCGGATTATCGGCCGCGGCCATGGGTTTTGTCCTCGACAATAAACTCCTCATCATCGCCGGCGCTCTTGACGGCGCTTCCGGATTCATTCTCTCGGTGAACATGTCCAAGGCCATGAACCGCTCGTTTTCGAACGTATTATTTGGCGCTTTTGGACAGGAGCAGGCCAGCGTTGCCGGCGGAGCCGAGGCGCGGCCGGTCAAGAGCGCGAGCGCTGAAGAGGCGGCAGGGATTCTTGCAGCGGCGAACAAGGTGGTCATCGTTCCAGGCTACGGCATGGCCGTGTCGCAGGCCCAGCACAAAGTCCGCGAACTCTACGACGCGCTGACGAAGCGTGGCGTCGATGTGCGCTTCGGAATCCATCCGGTGGCCGGCCGCATGCCGGGCCACATGAACGTGCTGCTCGCGGAAGCGGACATTCCCTACGACAAGTTGCTGGACATGGATGAAACCAACGGAGACATGGCCCAGACCGACGTAGCCCTGGTAATCGGCGCCAACGATGTAACCAATCCCGCCGCGCGCACGGATGCCAGCAGTCCCATCTACGGCATGCCCATTCTCGACGTGGACAAGGCACGCACCGTAATGGTCATCAAGCGCGGCATGAGCGCCGGTTTCGCCGGAATCGATAATCCGCTGTATTACGACCCCAAGACGCTCATGTTGTTTGGGGATGCGAAAGCTTTCGTAGGTTCCATCGTTCGCGAAATTTCAGGCGGTGGCGGGCACTAGCGGGAATTGTTCCAGCAGTTGTTGCGTTTTTCCTGGCGGCTACGACGCTTTTTCGCGCGCCATGATCAAATAATCCGAATACGGCCCCTTGAAATCCTCAATTTTACCGTTCTTGAAATGCCAGATGCGCGTGGCCACTTCGTCCAGCACGTCTTCATCGTGCGTCACCAGCAGCACCGTCCCGTCATATTTCTGCAGCGCGATATTCAACGCATTAATGGACTCGAGGTCCAGATGATTGGTCGGTTCATCGAGTACCAGGAAATTCGGTTTCTGCAGCATCAACCGGCAGAAAATCATGCGGGCGATTTCGCCGCCGCTTAGAGCTTTGGTGGGCTTAAGGGCGTCTTCTCCGCTGAAGAGCATTTGCCCCAGCAGGCCGCGAATCTCTTCCTGAGTGGATTGAGGATTGAACTGCCAGAGCCATTCGATGGCGGTGTAATCGGACACCACCGAGTCGCGATGGTCTTGCGCGAAATAGCCGACCGTGACTTCGTGGCCCCACTTCACGCTGCCGCCGTCGACTGGAAAACTTTTGTCGCCGGCGTCGATGAAACCCTCGGCGTTGCGGATCAAGGATTTCAGCAGGGTGGTTTTGCCGGTGCCGTTCCGGCCGGTGAGGGCGATTTTTTCTCCGCGGGTGACGCTGGCGGAGAAAGGCTTAATGACTTTCAAGTCGTCGTAATTTTTGGCGATGCTCTTGATTTCGAGCGGGTGGCGGCCGGAGCCCCGTTCTATGGCGAACCGAATATAGGGTCGCGCAATGTTCGAGCGCGCCAGTTCCGTAGTCTGCAATCGCTCCACTTCTTTTTTCCGCGAGGTCGCTTGCGCGGACCGCGTCCCCGCTGAAAACCGGGCGATGAAATCGTTGAGTTGCGCGATTTTTTTCTCCCGGTTGGCGTTATCAGTTTCAATCCGCGAGCGAATCTGCGTCTTGGCCACCACCATGTCGTCGTATCCGCCGTTATACATGATCACCGTTTCGTAATCGATGTCCGCGGTGTGGGTGCAAACGCTGTTCAGAAAGTGCCGGTCGTGCGAAATCACGATCAGCACGCCTTCGTACTCCAGCAGGTAATTCTGCAGCCAGTGCACCGAATCGAGGTCCAGGTTATTGGTGGGCTCGTCGAGCAGCAGCGCCGGCGGGTTGCCAAACAGCGCTTGCGCCAGAAGCACGCGCACCTTTTGCCCGCCCTGCAATTCTCCCATCAACCGCTCGTGAAGACCGCTTTCAACACCCAGCCCATCCAGAAGAATCGCGGCGTCCGCTTCCGCCGTATAGCCGCCCTCTTCGCCAACAATGCCTTCCAGTTCGCCCAAGCGCATGCCGTCCGCGTCCGTCAGCGTGTCATGCGGCTTGGCGTACAGCGCGTCCCGTTCTTCCAGCGCTTTCCACAGCGGCGCATTCCCCATGATCACCGCATCGATCACTCGAAACTGGTCGAACGCAAACTGGTCTTGACGCAGGATTCCCAATTTCTTCGGCCGGGTAATCGACCCCTTGGTTGGCTCCAATTCACCGGTTAGTATTTTCATCAACGTCGATTTGCCCGCGCCATTCGGCCCGCTGATGGCGTAGCGCCGCCCATCAAGGAATGAGCACGTCACGTCCTCGAACAGTATCCGGGGACCAAAGCGCATGGAAACGTTGTCTACGTAGAGCATCTCTAGTCAATTATACCGTGTAATTGCCGCTTCCGTGCGGCCCGCGCAACCCGTAAACGCATTTCACGCGCAACGATGTTGGATATCGTGGCGTCGGCGTGTCGGGTAATCGAGCGAATGGCAAACTTGCAGACTCATCAACCACCACAAGTTAGCCGGAGGGTGCCCCATCCTCAGACTTCTGGAGGGCGGGTCTGGTAACGTGGAAACACCCACCTTCCAACCGCGGGTCCCACTTCGCCCAATTCCCGCGTCCAAAACTCCATTCGAAAACGAGTACCACCCCAGATAACAAACAAGCCCAGGAAATTTTGCTAATCTTTTTTCGACGCCGCTGATTTTTTGTCTTTGGAATCCTTGGAAGTCGCCGCTTCCTTGGCCGTGCTGTCTTTCCCCGATGACCCTTTTGACTCTTTCGAATCCTTGCCCGAATTTTTACCTGAGTCTTTCGACGACGAATCTTTCGATTCTCCCGAATCCCCCGCCGCGCCATCCGACTTCTTGCTTTCCCCACCGGCAGGCTTAGCCGCGTAATCGTTAACGTACCACCCGGAACCCTTGAATTTAATCGCCGGAGCCGTAATCACCGATTCCACTTTACCGCCGCAATGCGGACACTTCTTTAGATGCGGCCCCGCCACCGGCTCGATTTTGTCGGTGTGGCGATCGCATTTCAGGCACTTGTACTCATACAGCGGCAAAGATCATCCTCCCTCGGTGGCGTCGAACTTCAGATTATATCATGCGGGTTCACGCAGCCCGCGCCGCACGCGCATGGTAGACTCCAAATCATGAGCGGCAAAAAGGCTGCCAAATTCTCCAGGCGGTCCGGCAGGAGTCCGGAAGCAACGCCGGCTCTCGACGGTGCCCCCGAAACCGGAAGCGACCCCATGAAGCTGGCCGGCTGCCTCTATCTCGTGGGCACGCCCATCGGAAATCTCGAAGACATCACCCTGCGCGCCTTGCGCATTTTGCAGGAAGTCGACCAGATCGCCTGCGAAGACACCCGCCACACCTCCAAATTGCTCGACCATTACAAAATCGAACGGCCGCTGATCAGCTATCACGAACACAACGAGATGACTCGCGCGCCGGAATTGGTCGTGGCCCTCGAGCAGGGCGCGAAAATCGCGCTCGTTTCGGACGCCGGGATGCCTCTCGTCTCCGATCCCGGCCACCGTTTGGTGGCTATGTGCCTGCGCCATCACCTCCCGGTAATCCCCATCCCCGGCCCATCGGCCCTCCTCGCCGCGCTTTCCGCTTCGGGATTGCCGAACGAGGAATTTTTATTCGTGGGTTTTTTGCCCTCGCGCAGTGGGGAGCGCCGCCGCGCCCTGGAACGTTTGCGCATCGAAGACCGCACCATCATTTTTTACGAAGCTCCGCACCGCGTAGCGGAGTGCGTGGCTGACGCGCGGGAAATTCTTGGCGACCGCCCGGCCTGCCTGGCGCGCGAAGTTACCAAACTCCACGAAGAGTTCCGCCGCGGGAAGCTTTCAGAGTTAAGCGTCTCGCTGGAGGAGCGCCCGGCGCGTGGAGAGATTACCCTGCTGGTCGGCCCGGAGGACGCCGCGGAAGCGCGCACAAACGTCGACTCTTCACAGAGCCTCTCGGAACGAGTGGACGAGCTGATTCGCCAGGCCAAGCTCGATCGCAAAGACGCCTTGAAACTGGCCGCCAAGGAACGCGGAATTACGCGCCGAGCAGCCTACGGGCAGCTACTGGAAGCCTTAGGCAAAAATGAAGTGGAGTGACTAGCGGCTCGTGGTGTGTGAGGCTCTCATTTGATCTTGGCTACTCAAGGAACCACTCACCCAGACCTGTCATTCCGAACGAAGTGAGGAATCTCTCTTCGATTGATCGCACCAGCCAACGACAGCCCGCAATCTTCCGCCAGGGCTTGTGAACCACACCGCAAATTCCGCCTTCCAATCACGCCGCGGATTCGGACCTGAACACCCGGCGGAACCGCGGCCCGGTGAACTGCACTCCGATAATCCGCTGGTTCTGGGAGTGGCCTTGGCCAACATGCACCACCCGGCCACGAGTCGCAAAATCTCTTTCCGCCCGACGCGCCACCGACTGCGAAAACGGAATGCGAATTTCCAGATCGCAACCAATCGGCAAATCTAGAGAAGTAACGAATGCTGCTCCGTTACGACAGACATTTTCGCTGGAAGTCTCTTCTTCGAAAGGAACCCCGCGGGTATCGCGTCCGCTCACTTTCAGCGGCAGTCGCACGGCGATCCTACGTTCCGAGCGTTGCCTCGAGCTGGACGAACTGAGCTGGACCATGGGCTGGATCCTCCCCCGCTGATTCCCGTTGCCGAGCCGCGAAAAAACGCTCCACGCCGTCGAGAAGCTCAACCGCTGTGCGCGCGGCATGCACCAGGCGGCGCAGTTCGCTGCCGTTGCCGACTCCGTGCGTGAACCAGCAAGCGAACTGTTTCATTTTGCCTACGGCGTCGGGTAGATTCGCAGCGCTAATCTGCCGGTAGTATCCAGAAAGTAACCGGTGGCGGTCTGCGTCGTTAGGAATCGTATAACTGCCCGTGGCGGCAAATTCCTGCATCTGTGAAAAAATCCACGGATTGGTGGCCGCCGCCCGGCCGATCATCACCGCGTCGCAGTCCGTCTCCTGCACCATGCGCGCGGCATCCTGCGGAGTGTTGATATCCCCGTTGCCGATCACCGGAATGGTCACCGCTTGCTTCACCCGCGCGATCAGCTTCCAGTCCGCCTGCCCGCTGTAGCCCTGCGCGCGCGTGCGCGGGTGAACTGCGATGCCTTCCACCCCCGCGGCTTCCGCGATTTGTGCCACCTCCACGGCCACGATGGAATTCTCGTCCCAACCGGCGCGCAACTTAATAGTCAGCGGAATGCGCACCGAGGCGCGCACCGCATGGAAAATTTCACCCAGCAGATCGAGGTCCCGCAGCAAGCCCGATCCCCCGCACTTCACTACTTTTTTCGCCGGGCATCCTAGATTGATGTCTACCGCGTCGTAGCCCAGGTCTTCCACCATTTTCGCCGCCCGGGCCATCACTTCGGGTTTGGCGCCAAACAATTGCGCGCTGATGGGATGCTCGTCCTCCTGAAAATATAAATAGCGCAGCGTTTTAGCGGCGCTGCGCGTGATGCCTTCCGATGAAGTAAACTCCGTCATCAGCAGTCCGCAGCCGCCCAACCCGCGAATCACCCGGCGAAAGAGCGTGTCGGTAACGCCGGCCATCGGCGCCAGAACTGCCGCCGGCGCGATCACCACGTCTCGAATTTTGAATGATGCGGGAAGCATGGCCTGCTTGTAGTTTACTTACTTTTTCACTGCGAACTGAAGTTCTTCTTATGCCTTGAGTTCTTCCAGAGCCGCCTCACCGGCCGCCTATTTACATTCTTCCGGCGCAGGCGGCGCCTGTTTCAGAAACTCGTCGACCTTAAGGAATTTCCGCCCCAGCGCGGCGCTGTATGCGGACCACTGCTCGTCGCTAGCCCCACTGGCCATGGCCGCCCGCACCGCGGCAATCTTGGAGTCCAGGTCATCCATGTAGTGAAACACCATCGCCTCTCGAATCATCGGCAACTTCGGCGATCCAAATTCGTACTGCCCGTGATGGCTGATCAGCAAATGCTGCACCACGATTTTCAGCGGCGCAGGGAACCCGGGGATCCCCTCGATGGCCCGCGTCACCGTTTCCAATTCCATTACGATGTGCCCCAGCAGTTGCCCTTCCGTCGTGTAACCGATAGCTCGTTCGTAACAGAGTTCGTCCAGCTTCCCTACGTCATGCAGCATCGCCGCGGTCAGCAGCAGATCCACGTCCAGGTCCGGATAGTGGGCCGCCATCCGCTGCGCCATCCCGCACAATCCCGCCACGTGCTCGATCAATCCGCCGATGTACGCGTGATGCATCACCTTGGCCGCCGGCGCGCGCTTGTAGCGCGATGCGATCTGTGGGTCAGTAACAATTCCAGTGACCAGCGTCTTCAACCACGGATTACGTATCGACGCGGCAAATTCCAAAATCTGCGCGTACAGCTTTTCCACATCCTCTTTGGTATGCGGCAGAAAATCGACCAGGTCGATCTCCTCAGGTTTTGCGCGGCGAACCTGCTGCAGCGCCAGTTGTGGCCGGTTGCGATAAATTTCTACCCGGGCCTGCACTTTCACGAAGTCGTCGCGATTGATATCGCGCGCGATGGGTTCAAACAGCTCCCACATGCGCGCTTCGATCGTGCCGCTGCGATCGCCCAGCTCCAGGCGCAGGTAGGATTTCCCGTCGCGCGTGTTGCGAATTTCCTTCTCGTGAACCAGGAAGAACGTCGTGATGACCTGTTCGCTGCCCAGATCGGTGACGAAAGGCGACTTCATCCGCCGGCACTCGGTTTTTTGCCGAACAGCACGTACTTTTTGTGGCCCTTCTTGGCTTTCTTGGCCGCTTCCGGCGTGGCGCTGACTTCCTGAATTTCAGAATTGCCGCCCCCGGCAATGTCTTGATAGCCGGGCTTGATGACCACATAGCTCTGCTCGCGCAAGGTCTTCACATACTCGCGCAGGGCGGGCTCCATTCTCGCGGAATAAAGTTTTTCGGTGATTTCATTCTCCACTTTGGCGAGCGCTTGCTGGCCTTCGTCGTAGTGTTCCAGAACCTGCAGGATCAGAAAGCCCTGCTTGGTGTCCATCACATCCGTGACATCGTTCTTTTTCATCTTGAACACTACGTCTTCCAATTCCTTCGACAATTCCCCGCGCTTGTAGACCCCCAGGAAGCCGCCCTGCTTGGCGGTGCTGCCGTCGGAAAATCGCTTGGCCATTTCGCCGAAGTCTTCGCCGTCTTTGATGCGCTTCAGCGTGGTTTCCGCCTTTTTCTTCAACTCCGCGATCTCTTCGGGAGTTTTCTTTTCGGTGTTCACTTCCACGGCGCGCAACGCCACCTGTTCGGGCCGCACAAATTCGGCCTTGTGCTCGTTGTAGTATTTTTCGATGTCATCGTGCCCGATGGCGATGTGCGAGCCGACCTCGCTACTGATCACCCGCTGGGTCAAAAGCGAGTTGCGAATGTTATTCTTGAAATCTTCCCAGTTCAGCCCCTGTGCGGACACCGCCTTTTCCAGATCTTCCATGCTGGCCACATTGTTCTGAATGCGAATTTGATCCAGGCGCTTGATGACGTCGGGCTCCACGCTGACGCTCATGTCCTTGCCGCGCTGCACCAGCAAGGACTGGTCGATCAGGTCGCGCAGCGCATTTTTCTGCCGCTCGTCGATGGACGTTTGCAGTTGCTCCGGGGTGCAGTGCCCCTGGCACTCCTGCTTGGCATCATCCGCCGCAGAGGCGCGCGCTTTCTCGTAGTCGCTGCGGGTGATGATTTCGTTGTTCACGCGAGCGATAATTTCTTCCACCACTCGCCCGGCGTTGGGATCGATCTTGGGCGCCGCCGCGGGTGCCTTCTTTACAGGAATCTTCTCCGTTTCGGGAGTAGCCGGTGCCATGCCCGGCTTCTCAAGCGCGGGCGCTGCTTTGTCTTGTTCCGGCGGCTTCGGCTTGGGAGTGTCGGCGGAATTGTCCTGCGCCGCCAAAACCAGCGGCATCCCGGCGCACAGCATCAGTAACGGGAGTAATTTACGCATTGATACCTCGTCTTAAGATTAGCACTTTTGGTTTAGATTGGCAGTCTAGCCCTGGCCCTGAAGGCCGAGCAACACGTTTCTCAAGGTCTCCGGTACCGGTTCGCCGCGCGTGATTTCCATCCACAGCACCCCGCTCGGGTCCAGCTTGATGCCCTTCCGCGAGCGCACCACCGCTACCAGCGCCGCCGGCTCCAGGGTCGTCTCCGGATAAAAGCGAATCGCGATGCGATTGCCCTGCCGTTCCACGGAAGAGATTCGCAGCCGCTCGCACAACGATTTGAGGGTCGCGTACTCCAAAAGGTTTTCCACCGATTTGGGCGGCACGCCAAAGCGGTCTTCCAGTTCTTTGCGTACGTCCTGCTTTTCGGCTTCGGTGGAAATGGACGAAATGCGCTTGTACGTCCTCAACCGAAGATTCTCACTGGGAATATAATCTTGCGGGATGCGCACATCGAAAACCAGATTCAGCGTGGTGCGCAGCTCCGGCGTCACATCTTCGCCCTTCAGCTTGGACACTGCGCGTTCCAGCATCTGGCAATACAGGTCGAAGCCGATAGCCTCAATATGACCGTGCTGCTGGCGGCCCAGCATGTTGCCTGCGCCTCGCAATTCCAGGTCCAGCGCGGCAATCCGGAATCCCGCCCCCAGTTCGCTGAACTCTTTCATCGCCGCCAACCTCTTGCGCGCGATGTCAGACAGAATTTCTTCCGGTGGCACCAGCAGATACGCGTAAGCCCGCTGACTCGACCGCCCCACCCGTCCGCGTAGCTGGTACAGTTCCGCCAGCCCCAGCCGGTCGGCCCGATTGATCAGCATGGTATTGGCACGCGGGATGTCCAGGCCATTTTCCACTATCGTCGTCGCCACCAGCACATCCGCCTCATCCCGAATGAACTTCAACATCACCGCTTCCAGTTCTTTCTCGCCCATCTGCCCATGCGCCACCACTACCCGAGCCTGCGGAACGAGTTTCGAAACCAGCGCCGCCAGCGAATAAATCGACTCGATGCGGTTGTGGATAAAATAAACTTGCCCGTCGCGCGCCAGCTCCGTTTCGATGGCCCGCTGCACCAGGTCTTCCTGGAACGGCGCAACCACCGTCTGAATAGCTAGCCGATCGCGCGGCGGCGTCTCGATCAGCGACATATCGCGCAAGCCCACCAGCGACATGTGCAATGTCCGCGGAATCGGCGTGGCAGAAAGAGCCAATGCATCCACGTTCTTGCTCATCTCCTTAAGCCGTTCTTTGTGCGCCACCCCGAAGCGCTGCTCTTCGTCGACCACCAGCAGCCCCAGGTCCTGGAACTTTACATCCTTGGACAGCAGCCGGTGCGTGCCGATCACGATATCCACTTTCCCCGTTTCCAGATCGGCCAGAACTTTTTTCTGCTCCGCGGCGCTGCGAAATCGGCTGAGCATTTCGATACGCACCGGAAACGCCGCAAAGCGATGCTTGAACGTTTCAAAATGCTGGAACGCCAGCACCGTAGTAGGTGAGAGCACCGCGACCTGCTTGCTGTCCGCTACGCTCTTGAAAGCCGCTCGCATGGCCACTTCCGTCTTGCCATAGCCCACGTCGCCGCACAACAGCCGGTCCATCGGCGCGGCGCGCTCCATGTCCTGCTTGATGTCGGTAAGCGCGGTGTTCTGGTCGGCGGTTTCTTCAAACTCGAACGCATCTTCAAATTCGCGCTGGAAATTTCCATCGGGCGAAAACGCGAATCCCGGCGCGGTTTTACGCTGGGCATAAAGAGCGAGGAGCTGATCGGCCATGTCCTCCACCGATTTTCGCGCCCGCGTTTTGCGGTTATTCCACGCCGTTCCACCCAGTCTGTCCAGCGGTGGATGGTCCCCTTCCACGATGCGATAGTTCTGCACCAGGTCCATGCGCTCCAGCGGAACGTACAGCCGCGCCTCGTCCGCATATTTCAGCAGCATGAATTCCCCGCGCCGCCCGTCCGATTCAATCTGCCGCAGTCCATCGAACTGCCCGATGCCATGGTCCACGTGCACCACGAAATCCCCGGGCTTCAACTCCGCGAAATCGCTGAAGAATCCCGAAGTGCGAATTTTTCGCGATGGGCGCTCCACCGAAGGAGTGACGTCGAACAGGTCGGCATTGCCGAAAAGCGTCACGCGCGCTTCCGGGAACGTCACGCCTTCGGAAAATGGCGCGCGAATCAGCAACAGCGTCGCCGATTCTTGTGCGGCCTCCGCGGTGAAACCTGCAGCGGCATCTTCGGATTCGCCCAGCACGTACGGCACTTCGTATTCCCGCGACACGTCGGCAAGCCGCTCCAGTTCGCCGAGGCTCGCAGCAGTAAGAAATACCGTTCCTCCGGCGCTCAGCTGCGATTTAATTTCCGCCATGCACGCCACCACATCGCCATGAAACCGCGCGCTCGGCCGCGACGACAGATCGAAACTCTCAAACGCCCCGTTCGCCAGCCCGAGTTGTTCCAGCAGGATTTGCGACGTCTTCTCCAGCGATTGTTGCCACTCCTCCGCGGACCAGAAGTAATCCGAGACTTCGGGAGCGTTGGCTTGCCCATGACGGTCGTAGTTTTCTTTCGCTGCGGCAAGATGTTTATCCGCGACTTCCCGCAGCGATTGCGGCTCATCCAGAAATACCAGCGGGCGCAGTGAGCTTTCCGCCAGCTCAAACAGCGAAGTCTGTTTCTCCTGACCGCCAGGACCGAAAAACGAATGCGTCTCCCATGGCGCCTCGCGCGTGTGCTCGAAAGTTTCTGCGGCAGCCACCGCCCACTCCGTAAGCGGCAGCAACGTGGTGCGGTTCACTGGAGCGATCGAGCGCTGCGTGCGCGCGTCGAATTCTCGCACCGATTCCACCGTGTCACCCAGCAGCTCGATGCGCACGGGCCGCTGCGCTTCCGGCGAGAAAAAATCCACGATGCCTCCACGCACCGCGAATTGCCCCGGAAGCTCCACCATCTCCGTGCGCGTGTAACCCACGGCGGCAAGATGCCCAATCAATTCTTCGTGAGGGATCTCCGCATCCTTCGCCAGCGTTCGCGCCAGAGATAAGTAGATATAAGGATCGTTGTAGCGCCACAAAGCCGCCACCACGGGCGCGATCACCAGCGAAACCTGGCCGTCAGCCAATCGAAATAGAGTGGCCGCGCGCCTCTCCAGAATATCCGGATGCGGGCTTTGCGACTCCCACGGCAAAGTGTCGAACGCCGGAAGCGTGGCCACTTCTCCGGCAAGCCCGCTGGCTGTCCCCGTCTTGCCGGGGAAGATGCCTGCAAAAAAGCGCAACGTTTCCGCCAGCGCTTCGGCGCGGCGATTCGAACCGGTGATGAAGTACGCCGGCCGCCGCAGTGTGTGCGTCAAGTACGCTGCCACCAGCGCTTTGGCTACGTCGTGCAGCCCCGCCAACGCTACCCGGTTGCCTCCCGAGCGCAGCGCCGCCAGCGCGCCTTCCACGGCAGGCTGCCGCAGGATCGCTTCCAAACGTTCGCGAACGGCGGGGAGTATCATCCGGAGGTCAGGATCCCGATTCCGGCGAAGAGGCGGTCGGCAGCCTGCGAATCTTGTCAAGAATCGCGCTTGTGGAATAGTCGGGAACCACCGGGATCGAGACCACTCGCCCGCCTGCGCCTTCCACTTCCGTGCGGCCGACGATTTCGTCGTCGGCCCAGTCGCCACCTTTCACCAGCACATCGGGAAGCAACGCGGCAATCGTTTCGCGGGGTGTCGGCTCGCTGAAAATAATCACCGCGTCAACACATTCGAGCGCGGCAAGCAGCTCCGCTCGTTCCTGTTCAGGTACCACGGGCCGGCCGGAGCCCTTCAACTCCCTCACGCTGGCGTCACTGTTCAAGCCGACGACAAGTACGTCGCCCAGTGCTCGGGACGCTTCCAGCGTCTGAATGTGGCCCGGATGGAGAAGGTCAAAGCACCCATTCGTGAAAACCGTGCGCACTTCACCACGATGGTTGCGGCCGAATCGAAGCACGGCGTCTCGTAACGACAGGATTCGCTGGTTCAAGGGATTCACTCGCGGAGCGCGAAACCTCAGTTTAACACGCGCGCCAATTCTGCGCCCCGTTCCCGGCTCCCCTGAATCGACCTTTCAAAGCTGATCGATGCGGTAGATCTGATTTTCGGTAAGGACCAGCCGAACATCGCGGAGGCTTTACGAGACTGCCGGCGCCCTTCGCAATACCCCGTCCCAGTTCTCCGAAATCTGCCCTTCAAAACCTCCATCACTTCCGCCGCCAAATGTCCAATCTGCACTTCGACCCTTGCTCTCGCTCGAGCTTGGCAACACCCAGCCAACGCACCCAGCCCGGTCATTCCGATCTCCATTCCACTTAATCGGAACGGATATCTCCCCTTCCAGGAACCGCCCAGCTACCCGATTTTCGGTGCTATACTGCTTGAGGTTTTTGCCCGGTGTTGCGCCCCGCTTCGGGTAACCAAATCCGCCCTGATTAGACTCTGCCGCTCTGTCGAGTCTTGGGCCCGTGCAGGAAGGTATGACCCTCGTACGTCATTTGGCTCTCAAGTTGCTCCAAATAGGGGTTCGTAACCATGGCTGAGATAGCGATTGTCGGCGGCGGACCTTCAGGAGCCATGTGCGGCGAGCAACTGGCCCGCGCTGGCAACAAGGTCACGATTTTTGACGAGCACCTCGCCTGGGAAAAGCCTTGCGGCGGCGGGCTGACCCACAAAGCCATCGAATGCTTCCCTTTCCTGCTGGACAATCCGTACCCCAAGAAGTTAGTAAGCGAAATTGAACTGATCAGCAGCGATGAGCATCACGCTTCCCTGGAAATGACCCACCCGATCGTCATTTACTCCCGCACCGTCCTCAACGGCATGCTGCTCGACCGCGCCAGGGACGCGGGATGCGACGTGCAGCGCTCCCATGTCTTTAGCGTAGACACCGCCGCCCCCAAGCCGCGTTTCTGCGTCGATGGCGAATGGCGCAGCACCGATTTTCTCGTCCTGGCGGCGGGCGCCCGAAACCAGCTCGTTCCGGAGACTCGCGCCCTGCAGCGCGATGAACTCGAGATGACCCAAGGTTACTTCGTGCCGCAAACCGCGGAAGCCATCACCATAAAATTTTTGCCTCATTTTGAAGGCTACATCTGGTCCTTCCCCCGCTGTGATCATTTGTCTGTAGGCATTTGCGGCAGCATGCAGGCGCACACCAGCCCGGAGTTGCGCGCCCACCTGCACGCCTTTGTCGAAAAGCACAATATTCCCACGCAAAACGCGAAGTTTTACAGCCATGTGCTGCCCTCCCCCCAGGAGCACACTCTTTCAAAACGCACCGTGCTGGGGAAAAACTGGGCGCTGATCGGAGACGCCGCCGCCTGGGTCGATCCCCTCACCGGCGAGGGTTTGTTCTACGCCATTCGCTCCGGCGAATTGCTCGGCCGCGCCCTCGCGGAAGGTTGCCCGGAAAAATATCCAGTGTGGATTCGCTCGTCCTTTTCGGCGGAATTGGAATTCGCTTCGCGCATCGTCAAGCGCTTCTATCGCGGCTCGGTGCTTGGCACTGCGGTCACCACCCGCATGGTCCAACTGATGCGCAAGAGTCCCGTCCTGCGGCAACTGGTCGGCGACCTCTTCAGCGGCAGCCAGGATTACACCAGCCTGAAGCGCCGCCTCTGGGGCCACCTGGGCATCACCGTCAGCGAATTTATTTCCAACGTCCTCAATCTCGACAGCCCAATAGCAGTCCCCGCCGCACGCGGTGGCACCGGCGCAGACTAAAAGTTTGCGCCACCATGTAGCGCTGTTCTAAAACGCCTCACTCTTCGATATACCAGGGCCACATGCCGGGACATCTAAAAACCAGGGGCGCCGAACGTCCCGCATCGATGGCCACCGAAAAAGAATCCAGCGCTGTTTCCAAAACTAAAAAAGCTAAAAACGCGTGGAAAAATCTTCCTCACGTCTGGGAGCTGATCAAGCCACGCCGCGGTATCCTTGTGCTCGGCCTCGTCCTGATGGCCGTAAACCGCGTTTCTGGCTTAATCCTGCCGGCCTCCACCAAATACCTGGTCGACGATGTCATCGGCAAGCACCACATCCAGCTGTTGACGCCCATCGTGCTGGCCGTTCTCGGCGCAACCGTGGTCCAGGGTCTGACTTCCTTCACGCTGACCCAACTCCTCTCCAAATCCGCGCAAAAAATGATTGCCGACCTCCGCCGCCAGGTGCAGGCTCACATCGGCAGGCTATCCATTTCGTTCTACGACGCCAACAAAACCGGCGTCCTGGTCTCGCGCATCATGAGCGACGTGGAAGGCGTTCGCAATTTAATCGGTACCGGGCTCGTGGAGTTCGTCGGCGGCCTGATGACCGGCGCGCTCGCGCTCGTAGTCTTGCTGCGCATCAGCGTGACCATGACGCTGATCGCCTTCAGCGTCCTTCTGGTTTTCGGCTTGGGCTTGAACAAGGCTTTCGCCACCATCCGCCCCATATTTCGCGCACGCCCAAAAATTACCGCCGAGGTTACCGGCAGGCTCACCGAATCCCTCGGAGGCGTGCGCGTGGTCAAGGGTTATCACGCCGAGGCCCGCGAAGAGTCAATCTTCTCCCGCGGCGTCCAGCGCTTGTTGGACAACGTGCTGAAAACCCTCACCGCCACCTCCATCATGAGCCTATCGGCCTCCGCACTAATGGGCCTGGTAAGCGCCGTCGTGATGTTTATGGGAGCACATCGAATTTTAGCCGGCACGATGACGCTGGGCACCTTCCTGACCTACACAATTTTCCTGGGCCTGCTAGTCGCCCCGGTTTTTCAGATCGTCGCCATTGGCACGCAGATCACCGAAGCCATTACCGGCCTCGAGCGCACCCGCGAAATTCTCGACGAAAGAGTGGAAGACGAAGCCCCCGGCCGAATAGTTCGCCTGCCCCGCATCAACGGGCAAGTGACCATGGAAGACGTCAGCTTCGCGTATGACACGCGCAAAGAAGTCCTCACGGACATTAATTTTCGCGCCGAGCCCGGAACCGTCACCGCCCTCGTCGGTCCCTCCGGCGCGGGCAAGTCCACCATCATCGGATTGATCGCGGCATTTTATGTCCCTTCCAAGGGCCGCGTTCTCGTGGACGGCGTCGATCTCTCCACTGTAAAGCTCGAATCCTATCGAACTCAATTGGGTGTCGTTCTGCAGGAAACCTTTCTCTTCGACGGAACGATTCGCGAAAATGTCGCCTTCGCGCGGCCCGACGCCCCCGAAGCCGAAATCCTTGCCGCCTGCCGCATCGCCCGCGTGGATGAATTCACCGAGTCGTTTGAGAAACAATACGACACCGTGGTCGGCGAACGCGGAGTAAAACTTTCCGGCGGCCAGAAGCAGCGCGTCTCCATCGCCCGCGCGATCCTTGCCGATCCGCGCATTTTGATTCTCGATGAGGCCACCTCCAGCCTCGACTCCGAATCCGAAGCCTTGATTCAGGAAGGCCTCCGCTATTTAATGCAGGGCCGCACCACCTTTGTGATCGCCCATCGCCTTTCCACCATTCGTCGCGCCGACCAGATACTGGTCGTCGAGGCGGGCCGCATCATCGAGCGCGGCACCCACGGATCCCTGTACGCGGCAGGCGGCAGATACTACGACCTGTACACCAAGCAGCATTCCGTCGAAGCCAATCTATTTCTCGCGCCCGGCGAAGGCTCGATAGACCTGGACGACACCGAAGCGGGCGGCAGTCCAGGCGGCAACGGCGATTCGCCCATACCCGATGCCATTCGTTTAATACGCGACCGTAATAACTCCTGATCTGCGCCGCACACCCAACCCATCGCACAACACCGCTCATCTCTCAATTCACCGTGCGACCTCTCGCCCCATCATCGGTTCTGGGTGCCCCATACGCCGTACTTGCGTGTGGGGCTTTTGGCAATGTTCACGACGGCCTCCCACACGGCGCAAAAAAAAACCCACACACGCAAACACATCGTGTGTGGGGCATCCGAAAAAAGATAATTCGCTACTTACGCCGTGGGCCGGCGCGCGATCGGCTTGCGCGCTACCGTCAGTGGTAGCAGGCTCGCCATCTTCCGAATCATCGCCAGGACCAGCCGCTTGTCGCCATCCGACAGCGTGGTGCTGTAGCGCTTGATCTCCGCCAGAAAGCGAATTTCGTCCTGCGAAAGCTCTCCCAGCATCTTCTGTGTCTCTTTGTCCCGCGGCGTCTCCGTCCCGGGAAAAAAGTCCGCCAGGGAAATATCCATGGCTTCGGCAATTTTCGCCAACGTCTCCAGCGAAGGAACGGTGTGGCCGTTCTCCACGCGCGACAAATAGCAGCGCAACAGGCCGGTCCGCCGCTCGATGTCGCCTTGCGACAAGCCGCGCTGGCTGCGATAGGTCTTGATCACTTCCCCGATATTTACTCTGGGCTTTTCTTTGGGCACGTTATCTCTCCAGTAGATAGGGTATCTTATTCACTAACAGCGGGGGGTGGCAAGACCGGACTTCCATGTAGTGGTACCAATCGGATAACAGGGGGGTGCCCGGCTCTTCAGTGCCTAGGCATAGGCGGCATCGGCACCAGGCTTCCCCATCCGTTGACGGTTCCATCTTGTGGATATACACTCCCGCGAACCATCATGTCTGCCACAAATCGAGCCAGACATCCGCAACGGGCCAGGAAGCCGATACCATGAGCGATTGGGTTTACATTCAAGCCGAACCCGGCGAACAGTTGATGCAGTTGCACCACTTCTCCATTGTCAGGCCGCACTCCGGCGGCAAAGTCACTTTCCAGATCATCATCAAGGAGTTTGCCGTCCCTCCCCCCGGTCAGCGGCTCCGTTTTTATGCCGAAGCCGACAAGCCGGTCAACCAGAAAACCGCACCCTTTGTTCCCTGCGGCTGGGGCAGTTCCATTTTTTCCGCGCTCGGCGATTGCGTGCGCCTCATCCGGCAGTTTCCCTATGAAGGCGAGGAGGCCGCCACTCCATGATTTTGCAATTTACAAAACGCATCATCCAACCGGGTACCGTCGCCATCGAAATGAAAGGCAGTATCCACTCCGGGCCGGAGTGCGCCAGGCTCGCCAAGGAAGTCGACGACCTCATCGCCGCCCGCGAAACGCTCATCATTTTTGACATGTCCGGCGTCACCCACGCCGACAGTTCCGCCATCGGCGCCATCGTCAAATGCCTGACCAAGTTGAAGCGCGCCAACGGCGCGCTCCGCATCGCCGCCGCGCATCCCATGATTCATCACAGCCTCAAGCTCACCAAAGTCGACCAGCTCATCGAAATGTTCCCCACCGTCGACCAGGCCGCCGCCAACTTCTCCGCTCCCCCGCCGCCCGCCCCCCAACCTTAACGCCCCGGATACAACTCGGCTGTTTCGCGATCGCCCAGTGTCGTCTCGCGCCGTAAAGGAATCTCTCTTCGATCCCTCTCGAAGCCAGCAATCATCTGACCTTGGCACCCCATCACGCCACCAGCCCAGCCGTGTCATTCGAGACGAAGCGGCGCGGCATTTTCTTATTCGTTCGCGTCTTCGCGAACGAGCCGCGCCGCGCTGCCGAGGAATCTCTCTTCGATCTCGCGCGCAGCCAAGAATCTCTCCATCCAATCAGAATCATCCCGCTCCTCGTTTCCCTTTTCTCCACCCCCATGTTATCTTCCCCTTGGCAAGGAGAATTCATGTCCGTAAATAAAGTCATTCTAGTCGGCCGTCTCGGCCGCGATCCCGAAACCCGCTACACCGGAGGCGGCCAAGCCGTCGCAAATTTCTCTATCGCCACCGACGAAACCTACAAAGACCGCAACGGCGAACGCCAGAAGCGCACCGAGTGGCACAAGATTGTCGTCTGGGGCAAACAAGCGGAAATCGCCCAGCAGTATCTTAAGAAGGGTTCGCTGCTTTTCCTGGAAGGTCGTATTCAATCCCGCGAGTGGCAGGACAAGGAAGGCCAGAAGCGCACCAGCTTCGAAATCGTCGCCAGCAATTTCCGCATGCTCGGCGGCCGCGGCGACGCTGCCGCAGCAGGCGCCGGTGCCGGTGCCGGCGGGGGAAGCGCTCGGCCCGCCGACGACTTCGAAGGCCACGCCGCCCCCGCCGATGACCCCTTCGCCGCCGGCTCATCATCCACGCCCACCGGCCCCGAAATCTCCGACGAAGACATCCCCTTCTGATGACGTTTTAGCAGGATCACAGTGACGCTGAGGGTGCCCCACCCTCGGATTCTGAGGGTGGGTCTTGTAACGTGGAACGAGAGCTAATCTGCTGCTTGGTACTCGATTGCGCAGCCGCTGAGTTCAACCGCTTCCGCTGTTTTCGCCCCAAAACTGTCATTCCGTGGCGTAGCAGCGCGGCCTTTTCCTCTCGTTCGCGCAAGCGAACGACCCGCGTTGCGCAGCCGAGGAATCTCTCTTCGATTTCACAACCACGTCAGATTTCAATCGGATTCTGAAACGTAAAACGAAAACAATCGCGGAGGGACAAAACCTACTGCCCGTGCAATTTCCTCTCTTCATCCAACTTCCGTACAAACTCCTCAAACTTCGGCTTCTGCTCTTCCGTCAAGATCGCCCGTATCCGCGCTCTCCCCTTTCGCCGCGCTTCATCGACTTGCGGTTCGCTAGTCTTCCGTATCGCCTTCATCTCTGCCTGAATATCCGCAATAATGCCGTCCACCTGTTTACTCTGTTCTGGCGTCAGGTTCGCCATCTGCGTCAATTCCTGCAGCTTCTGCGCTCGCCTCGCCGCTTCCGTCGTCGGCGCCGCGTTGGTTACCGCATATTTCTCATGCGCGAACACGTACCCCAGCATTCCTCCCAGCGCCGCGCCCAGCAGAAATACCAGCCCTATCCACAGAGCCGCTTTTCGCGTTGCAGAATTCTCCGTCATCGCTGCTTCTCGGGCGATCCCGCCAGCGCGTCATCGAAGTTCGCTGTCGCCGCGCTTTCGAACAAATACTGCGGCGCGCTTCCCGCCGCGGCCTGTTCGGTCACCGCATCCCCGCGCTTTGCGTCCGGCGGCGGCCCGTACAGCCACGTGCTCGTCACCAGCAGCATCGCCGCCGCCACCCATGCCAGCCGCGACGCCAGCCGGGAAACGGCGCCGCTCCATTCTAGCTTCGCGCGCTTCTCTTCCGCCTCTTGCGTGGCAATCTGCGCCATTACTCGCGTCACAAACCACGGCGCATCCCCGCCCCTCGCTGTCCGTATCTCTTCGCTCGACCCCCTATGAAAAAACAATCCTGCCACCAGTTTCCGCGACGCCCAATACGTCTCCCTGGCCGTCACGCACGAGTCGCATTCCTCCGCATGCGCGATGATCCCCTGCGGCAAGCTCAAGCTCAGCTGCGTGCGCGCCTCTGCCTCCCCGATTTCCGGCGGCAATTCCTCCAGCGCCGCTCGATACTCCACGCAATGCTTATTTCGATTCCCAAGTTTGTCCCGCATGCCTGTTGCTCCTCTCCCAAGGTCCTTCTTACAACGCCCAACCGCCGTTTTCGCTGCTCGATTATTTCCCCTGCTTTTCCTGCTCCTTCGCCGTTTTCACCACTCGCTTTCGCGCCCGAAACAACCGCACCTTCACCGTGTTCGCATTCAACTCCAGCACTTCGGCGATCTCTTCGATGGAAAACCCTTGCACTTCTTTCAGTGTCAACATCAGCCGGTCGCGCTCATCCAGTCCGGCCAGCAATCGCTCTACTCGCTGCTGCGTCTCCAGCCTTTGCCGGATGTCCGGCCCCGCCCCGTCCGAATTCTCCGCGCTCGCCACCCGCTGCGCCTGCTCTTCGCTCAAATCCGACTCATACAGCAGCGGCCGCACTTTTTTCTTCCGCAGCAGGTCCCAGCACTCGTTCAGCGTAATGCGATACAGCCAGGTACTGAACGCTGCTCGTCCATCAAATCGCTTCAGCGAAAAATACGCTTTCACAAACACTTGCTGCGCGATGTCCTCCACGTCCTCATGCCGTCGCAATATTCCGCTCGCCACCGCAAACACTCTTTGCTGGTGCCTCCGCACCAACTCCTCGTAGGCTTCCCGGTCGTCCGCTTGCGCCCGCCGCACCAATTCGCGATCGTACGTCCCGCTTTTCGCCGGTGCCGCTGGCGGCTCTTTCACCACCTCCCCGTCTTTCCTCAATGTTCCGGGGAGGGGCTGGGCTGGCGCTAGTTTTGGGACGTGTGCCATACTCGTTTGGTTACGTTACACGCTTTACCGGTTTCCGTCCCCGTTTCCGTCGCGCCCCAAATCGCATTTCCCGCCCTGTGCGCATCAAACGTTTCATCCAAATGAGTAGCAACTTTCTACTTGCCTAATCGCTTACCGGATGGAATAATGCGCCCATGATCATTGGTGACCGCCTCCGCGTAATGCGCGAGGAAAAGAAACTTTCCCAGGGTGATATCGAGAAGCGAACCGGTTTGCTGCGCTGTTACATCTCCCGCGTTGAAAATGGCCACACTGTTCCGGCCATCGAAACTCTGGAAAAACTGGCCCGCGCTCTCGAATGCCCACTCTACCAACTCTTCTATGATGGTGAAGAGCCACCACAGCTTCCTAACCTTCCCAAGCGCAAGTCGTCCGACGACATCGCCTGGGGCAGCGTTGGGAAAGAAGCGCGTTTTCTCAACAAGCTTCGCCGTCTTCTCAGCAAAGTCGAAGAAGAAGATCGCAAGCTCATCCTGTACATGGCCCAGAAGATGGCTAATCGCTGATTTCTGTCACGATTAGCTGACTTCTGCGAATTCATGCTCGGCCGCTGGCTTCCCCTTCTAGCGGCAATAAATCCCTATCTCCGGAATTCCATTCTCCCTCTGCTTCGAACTTATAAATTTTATCTGCATTTCCGCCGTCGTCGTCCTCACCCTACTCCCACTCGATCGTGCTCGGCGGCTTCGAGCTGATGTCGTACACCACTCGCGTCACTCCCGCCACTTCATTCACAATCCGGGTCGAGATTTTCTCCAGCACGTCATACGGCAAGCGTACCCAGTCCGCCGTCATCGCGTCGTCGCTCTGCACCACCCGCACCGCAATCGTCAATCCGTACGTCCGGCCATCCCCCATCACTCCCACGCTGCGTACCGGCAGCAGCACCGCAAACGCCTGCCACACCTTTTCATACCATCCCGCCCGGCGAATCTCTTCCACCACCACCGCGTCCGCTTCCTGCAGCGTCGTCAGTTGCTCCCGCGTCACTTCCCCCAGCAGCCGCACCGCCAGGCCCGGTCCTGGAAACGGATGTTTCACTAGTATTTCTTGCGGCAACCCCAGGTCTCTCCCGATCCGACGTACCTCATCTTTGAACAAATCCCGCAGCGGCTCGATCAGCGCAAACGGCATGTTGGCAGGCAATCCCCCCACGTTGTGATGTGTCTTGATCGTGGCCGAAGGTCCGCGCACCGAAATCGACTCGATCACGTCCGGATACAGCGTCCCCTGCACTAGAAATCCAATCTCTCCGTGCGCTTCTTCCCGTTGCAGCCGCTGTGCTTCTTCCGCGAACACCGCGATAAACTCCGCTCCAATCCTCTTCCGCTTTATCTCCGGATCCGTCACGCCCTGCAGCCGCCCCAGAAATCTCTCCGACGCATCCACTCCAATCACTTGGAGTCCCAGCCGCTCGCGCAACATCTCCAGCGTCTCCGCGAACTCGTTCTTCCGCAGCATCCCGGTGTTCACAAAAATATTCGTCAGCCGCTCCCCGATCGCCCGGTGCACCAGCGCCGCCGCCACCGTCGAGTCCACTCCCCCGCTCAGCGCGCAAATCACCCGCCTGGTTGGCCCGACCTTCTGCCGGATCGCTTCCACCGATTCTTCGATAAACGCCGCGCCGCTCCACTTCCTCTCCGCCTTGCACACCCGGAACAAAAAGTTCCTCAATATCTCCGTGCCCTGCTCGGTGTGATTCACTTCCGGGTGAAACTCCACCGCATAAATCTTTCGCGCCCGGTCTTCCACCGCCGCCACCGCATTCTCCGTACGTCCCACGGTGCGGAATCCCGCCGGCAACTCCATCACGTGATCCCCGTGGCTGTTCCACACTCTCAACGACGACGCCACCCCCGCAAATAAATCCGATGCCTCTTCTCCAGCGCCGCCCTCAATATTCAGTTGCGCCCGCCCGTATTCCCGCCGTTCCGCCGGCTCCACTTTTCCTCCCAGCGTGTGCGTGATCCATTGCATCCCGTAGCAGATCCCCAGCACCGGTACGCCCAGCGCCAGCAATTTCGCATCGCACTTGGGAGCTTCCGCGTCATACACCGAGCTCGGCCCGCCCGACAGCACCACGCCCACCGGCTCCAGTTTCATCATCTCTTCCATCGATGTGCTGCACGGCAATATCAACGAAAAAACCTGCTGCTCACGAATCCGCCGCGCAATCAGTTGCGTGTACTGGCCGCCGAAATCGAGCACCACCACGCCGCCGCGCTCCGCTTCCATCGTGCCTCCCTGCTCGTGCATCGGTTTTGCCGCGCTCGCCATCAGCTCACCACCATGTTCACAAGTTTGTCCGCCACAAAAATTGTTTTCACCACGCGTTTGCCGGCCAGGTGCGCAGCCGCTCCCGGCTCCGCTAACGCCAGTGGCAGGACCTGCTCCTCCGGCATCCCCGCCGCCACCTTCAATTTCCCACGCACCCGCCCATTCACTTGCACCACAATTTCCACTTCCGTCTCGCGCGCCAGTTCCGCATCGAACGCCGGCCATGCCGCCGTCCACTGCCCTTCTTCGTGCCCCAGCATCTCCCACATTTCCGCAGCAATGTGTGGAGTCATCGGCGCCAGCATCAGTGTCAGCAATTCCAGGACTTCCTTCTGCACCTCGGGGCGCACACCCTCACTCAACGGCTCCAGCGCGTGCATCTCGTTCGTCAATTCCATGATCAGCGCAATCGCCGAATTAAAATGCCAGCGCGTCTCGAAATCCTGCGTCACTCTCCGCAGTGTTTGATGTGCCTTGCGCAGTAGCCGCGTTTCTTTCGCCGAAGGTGCCGCCGTCGCGCCCGTATTCCCGGCCGCGCTCTCCGTCGCACTCTTCACCCCGCGCACCGTCTCTGCATGCCGCTCCACCAGCCGGTATACCCGGTTCAAAAATCTCCACGATCCCTCGATACTCTCTTCGCTCCACTCCAGGTCTTTTTCCGGCGGCGCCGCAAACAACGTATACAGCCTCCCGGTATCCGCCCCATATTTTTCCGCCATTTCTTCCGCGCCCACCACGTTGCCGCGCGATTTCGACATCGCCACGCCGCCCTTTTGCACCATACCCTGCGTGAACAGTCGCGAAATCGGTTCGCTATGCTCAACCAGTCCCAGGTCGCGCATCACCTTGCACCAGAACCGCGAGTACAGCAAATGCAGAATCGCGTGCGTAATCCCGCCGATGTACTGGTCGATCGGAAACCAGTACGCCACCTTTCCCTTATCAAACGGCGCCTTGTCATTATGTGGATCGCAATAACGATAGAAATACCACGACGAATCCACAAACGTATCCATCGTGTCTGTCTCCCGCCGCGCATCGCCTCCGCACTTCGGGCATTTCACATTCACGAATTCCGGCGTAGCTGCCAGCGGCGACTCGCCCATGCCCGTCAATTTCGGATTCGCGGGCAAAATCACCGGCAGGTCCGCGTCCGGCACCGCCACCATTCCATCCTTCGCGCAGTAAATCACCGGAATCGGCGTGCCCCAATATCTCTGCCGCGACACTCCCCAATCCTTCAATCGAAATATCGTCTCGCGCTTCCCAAAACCTTTGGCTTCCGCCTCCGCCGCCATCCGCTCCATCGCCTCGCTCGTCGCCAGCCCGCTGCAGGCCCCCGAATTCACGCTAGTCCCATACTCCGTGAACGCCTCTTTAAGCGCCTTCTCATTTAGCGCCGCTCCATCTTTCGGCTGCACCACCACCGGAATCGCCAGCCCGTACTTCGTCGCAAACTCGAAATCGCGCTCATCATGTGCCGGCACGCACATCACTGCACCAGTTCCGTATTCCATCAGCACAAAGTTCCCCACCCACACCGGAATCTGCGCGCCATTGAACGGATTCACCGCGTACCGCCCGGTAAAAAATCCCACTTTGTCCGCGGTTTCCAACTCCTCCGCTTTCACCGAGCTCTGCCGCATCTCCTGCAATTTCGCGCTCGCCGCCGCTTCTTCACTCGACCCCGCCAGCAGTTTCTTCACGAGCGGGTGCCCCGGCGCCAAAATCAACGCACTCGCCCCATAAATCGTATCGATCCGCGTGGTAAACACTTCGATCGACTCGCCCGCACCTGCATCCGCCACCGCAAACCGCACTTTCGCGCCCGTCGACTTGCCAATCCAGTTCCGCTGCATGGTGATGACCCGCTCCGGCCATCCGCCTTCCAGCAATTTCAAATCATCCAGCAGTTGCTCCGAGTACGCCGTCGTCTTCAGAAACCATTGCTCTATCTCTCGCGTCTCCACCAGCGTATCTTCGTGCCGCCAACAATATCCATTCACCACCTGCTCGTTCGCCAGCACCGTCGCGCACTTGGGGCACCAGTTCACCCGGCTCTTCTTGCGATACGCCAACCCGCGCTCCAGCATCCGCAGAAAAAACCACTGGTTCCATCGGTAATATTCCGGCTCGCACGTGGAAATTTCCCGCCGCCAGTCAAAGCTGAACCCAAAGCGCCGCAGCACTCTCTGAAATTCCGCGATGTTGTTGTTAGTCCAGGTTCTCGGGTGGGTATTATTCTTTATCGCCGCGTTTTCAGCAGGCAGCCCAAACGCGTCCCAGCCCATCGGATGCAGCACGTTGAACCCGCGCATGCGTTTCACGCGCGCCACCACATCCCCTATGGTGTAATTCCGCATATGCCCCATATGCATCGTTCCCGATGGATACGGCAGCATCTCCAATACATAATATTTTGGCTTCGACGGGTCCGCCTCCGTCTCGAACACTCGCGCATCTGCCCATCGTTTTTGCCATTTTGCTTCGATCGCTTGTGGGTTGTATTCCGCCACTCTTCGCTATCCCCTCTTTCGCTTCGCCCCGCTTACCTTCTTCTTCGCTCCACCGCTCTTTTTCGCTCTAATTTTCGTAGCAGCACTCTTCTTCGCCACTTTCTTTTTCGCCGGGTTCTTCTTACTAGGCGTATTTGCCGCGACGCCGTCGGTATTCTTCGCGTTTAGCCTCGTCCCGATAGACACAACCTTAGATCCACTCGCGCCACGAGCGATACCTGTCATCCCGACCGGAACGGCCCGACTCATTTTCTTTTCTGCTTCGCTCTGGCCTGTCCTGAGCGCAGTCGAAGGACGAAGCAGTCGGGTCGTGTAGTGGAGGGATCTCTCTTCGATTGATCCGCCATCTCCCGCCGCCCTCCGCGCCACCGCCGCCGCATTCTTCTTCTCAAACGCCCGATGCACATCCATCTTCTTCTTCAACGCCACCGTCAACATCGAAAAACCCTTCTCCGCCGCCGGAGCGCTCTCCTTCAATCCCGCCAAGTCCCACAAAGCCGCCACATTCCTCCGGTCGTCCCCCGGCTCATCAATCGGCGTCTCCAAAATAAACGCCCTTCCCGCCAATCCCTCCGGCGCCGCTGCACTCAACCGCGGATGCGTCAAAATCCTCCGAAACGCCTCCGCCCCAATCTTCCCGCGCCCAATATGCTCGTGCCGGTCCACGCGCCCGCCCAGCGGAATTTTCGAATCATTCAGGTGCATCAATGGCACGCGTTCCAGCCCAATCGTATTTTCAATCTGCCCGATCGTCGTCCTCAGCCCCTCTTCACTCCGAATGTCGTATCCCGAAGCAAACAGATGCGCCGTATCCAGACACACATCCACCGGCACTCCATTCAATCCCGCCAGAATCTCCGCCATCTCTTCCAGTCGCGAACTTAAACACGTCCCCATACCCGCCGTATTCTCCAGCAAAATCCGCATCCCGCCCAGCGACGCCCGCTTCGATGCCTGCTTCACCGACTCAATCACATTAGCCACCGCCTGCGCGCAACTGGCCTCGCCTCTCGTCCCTGGATGCACCACAATAAAATCCGCGCCCAGCGCCATTCCGCGCACCAGCTCATCCTGAAACGCCTGAATCGACCGCACTCGCAGCATCGGCTGCGGCGAAGCCAGATTAATTAGATAATTTGCGTGAATAACCAGCGGCCCAATCCCCGACTGCGCCCGCAGCGCCCGAAACTCCCGCGCATCCACCTCCGAAATCCGCGCCGACCCGCCCTGCCACTGCCGCGGATTCGCCGAAAATATTTGCAGCGCGTTACACCCCAGCTTCCGCGCCGTCTCCAACGCGTTCCGGTGTCCGCCCGCTATGGACGTATGAATCCCAATGCGCGTGCTGCCGTCCAGCCACGCCGGCGGCACCGCATCCGGCTCAGGCTCCGGCCGGTATTCATCTTCGGGATCAAATTCACTCAGCCGCGTCAGCGGCTGCGCAGGTATGCTCAATGTAAAATTTCGCTCGCTCATAAACCAGCTATTCTACCACACGCACCAATCCCGCCCTCTCGGTCCGATCTGGAGGTCGTTTCCGGTAAAGACCGCCTAGTTTATTGAGTAGGTGCCACCTTATTGTTCTCGTGCGTCTTCAACTTCCAGGGACATACCGCCGCAACTTCCTCCGCCAGGATCCTTTCGCGTTAAAAGCAGCGTGCTTCGTTTCGCGCTGTCGCTGAAATTAACCAGCAGATCGGTCGCATCAAATGGCTGCTTCTCAGTATTTGACCCGCCCTCAATGTGAAGAACATAAATCCCCTTAGGCACGTGCTCGAACGCGAAGTGGCCCTCTGCATCCGACACAGTCGTATACGTTGTGTCGTTAATCGGTTTGCGCAATTCCATCTTCGCGTCTGGTATCGGTACATTGACCCGATGCAGGAGGTTCTGAAGAGGATTAGGCCCTTGGCCAGGTTGCGAATCGACCAATCGACCCACGGCCTGGGCTACTGAGATTGCCTCGTCCCCCCAATCGTAACGTCTGTTCTTTTTTGCGTTTTTCGATGCAGACGCATTGATGTGAAAGCATTCATATCCAGCACCGATCCCCAATAGGTCTGCTTTTATCCAGTAGTCCCCAGGCGGAAGATCTGAGAAATGCGCTCTTCCTTCGCTACCTGTCAACTGCGAGAATTCGCGATGGTCGCCATTTTCAGAGTTACCGGTAACTTGCACACTCACTCGCGGAAGAGGTTTGCCTTGGTGGGTGACTGTTGTCGTGAAACTGCGGCGTAATTCGATGCCTCTATTTATGCAGCCAACAGCCGAACATGCAAATGTCGGCGCAGGAAGAGTCGTAAACAAAAGGATTGCCACACACATCAGCAATTTCTGCAAATGATGAACCTCAGTTCTGGGAGTGAGTATACACAGCCAATTTTAATGCCCTAGATTATCCATTCCCGTCATTTGTCCTTCGCCCTCTCACCAGTTAAACTTCTCCGTCACCGTCCGAGCCCGGAGCCCCCATGTTAGTCGTCATGCAGTCCCACGCCACCGAGCAGCAAGTCCGCGCCGTCTGCGAACGCATCGAATCCCTCGGCCTCAAAGCTCACCCCATTCCCGGAGCCATCCGCACCGCCATCGGCATCACCGGCAACAAAGGAGCCCTCGACCTCGGCGTCCTCGAATCCCTCCCCGGCGTAGTCGAATGCATCCCCGTCAGCAAGCCCTACAAACTCGTCAGCCGCGACGTCAAAGAAGAAGACTCCATCCTGCGCATTCCCACTCCCAGCGGCGACGTCCTCTTCGGCGGCACTCACGTCGGTCTCGTCGGTGGCCCCTGCGCCGTAGAAACCGAAGAGCAATGCCTGCGCACCGCCGAAGGCGTCAAAAAAACAGGCGTCAGACTCTTCCGCGGCGGAGCCTACAAGCCCCGCACCTCCCCCTACAGTTTCCAGGGACTAGGCGAAGACGGCCTCAAAATTCTCGCCCAGGTCCGCAAGCACTACGGCCTCGGCATCGTCACCGAAGCCATCGACAACGAAAGCCTCGACCTCGTCGAAGAGTATGCCGACGTCATTCAGATCGGCGCGCGC
>JBBSFG010000009.1:0-30922 GCA_038238965.1 Candidatus Acidiferrales bacterium
AATTGTGGGCAAGGGCACGATTGTGGTGGTGTCCGCGGGCACCAGCGACATTCCCGTGGCGGAAGAAGCGCTGCTGACCGCGCGGCTGATGGGCAATCGCGTGGAGCACCTTTACGACGTGGGCGTCGCGGGGATTCACCGGTTGCTGAAGCACAGCGAAGAGTTGACCAAGGCGCGCGTGATTATTTGCGTCGCGGGAATGGAAGGCGCGCTGCCGAGTGTGGTTGGCGGGCTGGTCGCGGTGCCGGTGATTGCCGTGCCGACCAGCGTGGGTTATGGCGCGAGCTTTGGCGGGGTGGCGGCGCTGCTGGGGATGCTGAACAGTTGCGCGTCGAATGTGACGGTGGTGAATATTGATAATGGATTTGGCGCGGGTAGAGTGGCGTCGTGCATTAACCGGTTGTGAAGATGCGGGTCGAATAATAATTTTTTTGCCAACAGTGTTTACCATTTATAAAATATAGTATAAGTTGTTATTCCGAACCCGCTGCCTTTTAGCGGGTGAGGAACCTTCTGTTCGGCAATGCAATGAGCAGAACTTTCTACGTTTACACCCTCGCCAGCCGGTCTCGAACGCTTTACACGGGTGTAACCAACGAGCTCGAGCGCCGCGTGGTCGAACATCGGCAAAGCCAGGTTTCCAGTTTCACTGCCCAATACAAAATTTTCCGTTTGGTACATTTTGAAATGTTTGTCGACATTGCCTTGGCGATCGCTCGGGAGAAAGAAATCAAAGGCTGGCGCCGCGAGAAGAAAATTCGCTTGATTGAAAGTAAAAACCCGACTTGGTTGGATCTCGCTGCGTACCTGCCGGAAAATGCAAAAGCAGGTCCCTCACCCTATTCGCAAAAAGCGCGCGAATAGGGTTCGGGATGACAACTTTTGACTATGGCGTCTCTTAGCAATGATTATTCGGGTCTGAGCAGGACTTTCATTACGCCGGGTTTTTGCGCGAAGCGGATGGCGGCGGGGGATTGGCTGAGGGGGAAGGTGCGGGTGATGAGCGGGCGGGGGTCGACTTTGTGCGCGCGGAGGAAGGCGATGGCTTTGGGGAAGGGGCCGCAGCGAGAGCCGATGAGGGTGATTTCTTTGACTACCAGCGGCCAGGTTTCTACCGGGGCGGCGCCGTGAAATGTGGATTTGAGGATTAAGGTGCCGCGCGGTTCGGTCATGTGTTGGGCAAGAGCGAGGCCGGAGGGTGAGCCCGTCGCTTCGATGACCAGCGCGTAATTTTCTTTCACATATTTGAGGTCGGAGGGATTGCCGCGGGCCTTGCGTGTTTCGATTTTGGCGAGCGTGGCGAGTTTTAATTTGTCCTGATGCTTTCCATACATTACGACGCGGGGTAGCGCGGATCGCAGGACGCGGGCAATTAACTGCGCGAGTTTGCCATCGCCGAGGACGGCAGCGGCGCGGAATTGCTTGATGTCGACCTGTTGCAGGATTTCGCACGCGGCGGCGAGCGGCTCGACGAAGACGGCTTGCTCGTCGGTGACGGAATCGGGAACGGGGTGGAGGTTTTCGAGCGGGAGCGCGAGATACTCGGCGAAGGCGCCGTCATGATTCACGATGCCAAGGACGGTGCGGCGAGCGCAATGGGTTCTCAGACCGCGGCGGCAGAAAGCGCAGAGCGGGTGGTAGCCGCAGGCGGAGCAGGAGACGTTGATTTCGCCGGTGACGCGGCGGCCGAGCCATTTTGTTTTTTCTTTTGCGGAGACTCCGTTCAGCGCGGCGACCTCGCCGACAGATTCATGGCCGGGGACGCCGCGGAAGGCGTGGTAGCCGCGCAGAATCTCCACATCGGTGTTGCAGATTCCGGCAAGGCGAACGCGAACGAGAGCCCAGCGGGGGCGCAACCGGGGCAGCGGTTTTTTTACGGCGACGAGTCGATGATTGCGAACGGTGAACGCCAGCATGAAATGTTTTGCGCTGCGCTTAGCGAAGCGCGGCGGCCAAAGTGGCGGCGAGTTGCGGCTCCTGTTCGGGAAAGACGGTGCGGAGATCGAGGATGACACGATTTTCCTCCACACGCGCAATCACGGAAATCCCCGAGGCGGTGCGGCGCAGGCGCTGCTCCAGTTTCGCGGCGGGATAACGAGCGCTGGCGACACGAATAATCCTAGATGGCAGCGACTGGTCGGGCGTGGAGCCGCCGCCCGCCAAGGAAAAGCCATCGGCGATTTCCAGCTGAGCGTCGCCGGGGGCCAGCGACTTCATATGTAATAAAAAGGATTCCGCGCGCTGCTGGAGTTGCTGCGTGGTCATGCGAATCATGCGCTGCGCGGGAATTTCGTTCCATGCGGAGCGCAAGTAAGCGTTGAGGGTGACTTCCAGCGCCGCGATGGTGAGCTTGTCCACGCGCAAGGCGCGAAAGAGCGGATGGCGGCGCACGCGCTGCACGAGATCTTTTTTGCCGGCGATGATACCGGCCTGCGGCCCGCCAAGCAGTTTGTCTCCGCTGAATAGCACCAGCGAAACGCCGGCGTCTATGCTGTGGCGCACGGTGGGCTCAACGAAGCCGCAGGTGGAAAGATCGACAAGCGAGCCGGAGCCGAGGTCTTCCACGAGAGGTACCGAACTGCTGGCGCCGAGCGCGACGAGTTCCGCGAGCGAAGGTTTTTCCGCGAAGCCGGTGATTTTGAAATTCGAAGGGTGCACGCGCAGGAGTAAACGGGTGTTTTCGTTGAAGGCGTTTTCGTAGTCGCGGAGGCGGGTGCGATTGGTGGTGCCGACTTCGCGAAGGAGCGCGCCGCTTTGCGCCATGATTTCGGGAATGCGAAAGCCGTCTCCGATTTCGATGAGCTCGCCGCGAGAGACGATGGCTTCGCCGCCTTTGGCAAGCGCCGCGAGGACCAAAAGGACGGCGGCGGCGCAGTTGTTGACCACGATAGCGTCTTCTGCGCCGGTGAGGCGCGCGAGTAATTCGCAGGTGTGGCTGTCGCGTTTGCCGCGCGCGCCCGCTTCCAGGTCGTATTCGAGGTTGCTGTATTGTGTGGCGGCGTTACTGATGGCTTTTGTCACCGCCGAAGAGAGCGGAGCGCGGCCGAGATTGGTGTGCAGGATGACGCCGGTGGCGTTGATTACCGGTTGAAGAGAGGGATGAAGGATGCGGTCGGCTTCCGTGGCGATCAGTTCTTCGATGGAGGAAACATCCAGAGAGGTGACCGCGATGGATTGCGGGCCGGTGATTTGCGCGCGGAGTTCCGTCAGAAAATCGCGCAGCAGCGCTACCAACTGGTCGCGGTCCATTCGCTTTGCAAATGCGGCCAGGCGCGGGCGGGAGAGCAACTCGTCGACCGAGGGGATGCGGCGGAGTTGTTGCGATTGTTCGGACGAGAGGGCCGCCTTGGTTAGCGCGATGCGGTGAACGCGGCGTTTTCGCGGCTTCATAGGAACATTTCAGCATAGGGGGCGATGTATCGCAATGACTCGATGCGTGGTTGGGAATTGGAGCAGGCTTCGCGATAGATCGAAGGGAGATTCCTCGGCGCCGCTCCGGTCGGAATGACACTCTTTTAGCGGCTGCTTAGTAATTGCCGGCATTTTTTGGTGTTTGCTTGGTGTTGCTTTAATGATTGGCGGCGGTGGCGGGTGAGCTTGGTGATGGGCGAGCTGACTGTTGCCTGCTAAAGTTCGTGCCGATTTTGGCTGCAGTGCTCCGCTGCAGCGAAGTACCAGGCTGGTGCGGTACCCGATTCGCGCCGTGGGGCGCGCTGGCGATTGACCGTTTGGCGGCTGGCTTCTAGCATGTTTACAGGGGTTCTTTGTGGCCGTCACAACTACCATCGACGAAGAACTGAACCAGTTTGAACGCGATATTCGCCAGTTGAAGATCGAATACGACCAATATTTTGGGGGCGGGCGGAAGCGGCCGCCTACCGAAATTGAATGGCGGCTGGAGTTGATGACCAAGCGCTATGCGGAGCGTGGGGGCGAGCTGAAATTCGGACAGCGCTTTCGCTACAACAACCTGGTGCAGACGTATGCGAAATATAAAGATATGTTCCGCAAGCGGCTGCAACAGAAGGAAGAAGGCAAGGTATCGCGACATTTCGGCGCGGCCGCGAAACAAATCGAAGCGGATCGCGCGAAGAAGCAAGCCGAAACGGAGGCCGCCGAGGCTGCGGCGCATGCGGCCAGTGCAGCCAGCAACGCTACCGCGGGGCGCGAGACGTTTCGCGTGGTGTGCTCCAAGCCAGAACAGGAGGCGGAGAAGATTGCCGAGCTTTACGATGCGTTTTTGAAGGCCAAGCAGCGCGCTGGAGAGACTACGGAAAAACTGACGCGCTCGAACTTCAATGAATTCGTGATGAAGAAAACCAAAGACCTGCAAAAACAGAAGAATTGCCGCGACGTGGAATACGTGGTCGAAGTGGTGGAAGGGCATGTGAAGCTGAAGGCGCTGGTGAAGTCCTGAGCGTTCTTTCCTGCCGAGTTTATGGTTTTTCTTCGCGACACTCGCGCCTGACTATTCCCGCCTGAATTTCGTCACAGTGTATTCAGAGTGTCGAACAGCAGATTCCTCACCCGCCACGGCGGGCAGGTGCGCCTGGAAGAGACGGCGGGATTCGGAATGACTCGCGCCGGTTTTGGGCGAATTGTGGCCTGGTGGCCCAAAATAAAAGCCAACACTCACGTGGTTAACAAATGGTTGGCGCGATATTTTAATTCCGCGCGATTTTTTATTTCGCGCCGGATGTGCGACGCTTACACAGTCGTGTTTTTACGCGAGCGGGGGACTTCTTCATGGCGGTGCAGCGCGCGTTGTTGAGCGTATTCGACAAGACGGGGATATTGGAATTTGCCAAGCGGCTGGCCGCGCTGCGCATTGAAATTTTATCGACCGGCGGCACGGCGAAACTTTTGCGCGAAGCTGGCGTGGCGGTGAAAGACGTTTCGGAGTTTACGGGCTGGCCGGAGATGCTGGGCGGGCGAGTGAAAACGCTGCATCCCAAAGTTCACGGAGGATTGCTGTTCCGGCGCGGGCACGCGGAAGACGAGAAACAAGCCGCGGAACATGGCATCGCGCCGATCGATGTGGTGGTGGTGAATCTGTATCCGTTTGCGGAAACGGCGGCGCGCGCGGATTTGACCGCCGGGGAGCTGATCGAAAATATAGATATCGGCGGCCCGACGATGCTGCGCTCGGCGGCGAAGAATTTCGAGAGCGTTACGGTGGTTACGGATCCCGCGGATTACGAGCGGGTGGCCGCGGAACTGGAAACGAGCGCGGAGACTTCTCTCGCTACGCGGCTGGAATTGGCGCGCAAAGTGTTTGCGGCAACGTCAAGCTATGACGGGATGATTGCGACAGCGCTGGAACGGCTGCTGGCGAATGCGCAAGCGGTGGAGCTGAGCGATAAGCCTGCGTTGCCGCAGCGTTTGCATATTGCGCTGCGCATGCAGCAATCGTTGCGCTACGGAGAAAATCCGCACCAGGCCGCGGCGCTGTACATTCCGGCAGGCGCGCCCAGCGGGCTGGCGGCCGCGAAACAACTGCAGGGCAAGGAACTTTCCTACAACAATTTTGTCGATCTGGAAGCAGCGCGCAGCCTGGCGGCGGAGTTCAAGCGCCCGGCGGCCATCGTCATCAAGCACAACAATCCCTGCGGGGCGGCGGAACAGGAAACGTTGCGGGACGCGTATTTGAAAGCGTACGCGAGCGATCCGGTTTCGGCCTTCGGCAGCGTGCTGGCTTTTAATCGTGAAGTGGATGCCGCGACGGCCGCGGAAGTGGCCAAAATTTTCGTGGAGTGCATTGCCGCGCCGGGGTTTGACGAGGAAGCGAAAAAGATTTTTGCCGCCAAGAAAAACCTGCGCCTGCTGGAGCTTCCCGGGAACGGTTTGGAGGCGGACCGGGAATTACAATTGAAGCGGATCCTGGGCGGCGTGCTGGTGCAGCAGCCGGACCAGGGTGAGATCAAGGACAGCGAGCTGCGCACGGTTACGAAGCGCGTCCCTAGCGCGGAGGAAATCGCGACCATGCGATTTGCGTGGAAAGTTGCGAAGCATATGAAGTCCAACGCGATTTTGTTTGCGAGAGATGGCGCGACGCTGGGTGTCGGCGCGGGGCAGATGAGCCGCGTGGACTCCGTGAAGCTGGCGGTGATGAAGGCGCAGGGTTCGCTGCAGAACACCGTGGTGGCTTCGGATGCGTTTTTTCCTTTTCCCGATGGAGTGGAGGAAGCGGCGAAGGCGGGAGCGACGGCGGTGATCCAACCGGGCGGATCGGTGAAAGATCCGGAGGTGATTGCGGCGGCGGACCGGCTGGGGATGGCCATGGTGTTTACCGGGATGCGGCATTTTCTGCACTGAGATTTCTTCGACAGGGCAGCCGAATTCGCCCGGTTGCTCATCCAAGCCATAATGCCCGGAGCGCTGGAAACGAGAACGGGTTTGGCTTTTGACCGGGTTTCACGCGCATGGGATACTTTTCTTTTGGGGCTTTCATGACCTTTCAACGAGTGTTTCTCGCGATTCTGGCGGCGGGATTGACCGCCAGCGCATGCTTTTGCCAAACGAGCGGCGAGCCCGCGGCTCAGGCGCCTCCAGCCGCTGAAGCCTCGCCGAACCGGGCTCAGGCTGCGACTTCGCAAGACAACGGCGCATCCTCTTCGGAAGCGGCAAAGATCACTCCCCGCGCGGACGCTTACTACAACTTCACGCTGGGGCACATTTACGAGCAACAATACGAGACCACCAGCAAGCCGGAATACGCTTCCCAGGCGATCGATGCTTACAAAAAAGCCTATGCGCTCGACCCCAAATCTCCCGTGATCGGTGAGCGCCTGGCAGAGATGTACTGGAAGGCGCAGCGCACCCACGAAGCGGTGACGGAAGCGCAAGCGTTGTTGAAGCGCGACCCCAATGATTTGCAATCTCGGCGGCTGTTGGGCCGGATTTATCTGCGCAGCCTGGGCGATTTCAACGCCGGCAACGGGCAATCCGAAGTGGTGGAACGGGCCATCGAGCAGTACGCCGAGACTTACCGCCTGGATCCGAGCGACTCGGAATCGGCGCTGTGGCTGGCGCGACTTTACCGGCTGCGCAACGAGCACGACAAGGCCGAAACGGTTTTGCGCGGCATGTTGAAGGAAGACCCGGACGACGAGCCGGCCATCGAGCAATTGACGCAGCTCTTGCTCGACGAAGGGAAAGCGCCGGAAGCGATCGCGTTGCTGGAGGATGTCACCAAGAGGTCGCCTTCGCCGGCGATGCTCGATTTACTGGGAGACGCGTACACGCAATCGCACGACCTGGCCAACGCGGAAAGCGCGTATCGCAAAGCCGTCGAGCTTGATCCTTCGGAGTTGAGCCACCAGCGCGGCCTGGGCCAGACGCTGATGGCCGAAGAAAAATATCGCGAGGCGCTGGAGGTGTATCAGAAGCTGACCGAGCTGATGCCCGACGACGCGGACGTGTATCTGCGGCTGGCGCAGATCTATCGCGAGTTGCATCAACTGGACAAGGCGGAAGACAATCTGGTGAAAGCGCGGCAGTACGCGCCGGGCAGCCTGGAAGTGATGTACAACGAGGCGATGTTGTATCAGGCGCAGGGCAGGAGCGAGGATGCCATCCGAGTTTTGTCGGATGCGGTCACAGGAATCAAGGGGCAGACATCGGGATTGCCGTCGCGCGGGCGTTCGCTGGCGATTCTGTACCAGCAACTGGGGCAGTTGTATCGCGACACGCAAAATTACCAGGCGGCCATTTTTACTTATCAGGAACTGGGGCGGCTGGGTGAAGAAGAGGACCGGCGCGCGCGCTTGTTGACGATGGATGTATACCGCGCGGCAAAGGATTTGCCGAAAGCGCTGCAAACCGGCAAGGACGCGGCGGCGAAATATCCGGGAGATCTGCCCATCCGTTCGAGTGAAGCGCTGCTGCTGGGCGAAAGCGGGCAGACCGATGAAGGCGTCAAGATGCTGCGTTCGCAGCTTGGCGGAAAAGCGGGCGACCGCGAAGTTTATTTGAATATCGCGCAGGTGTACGAGCGGGGCCGGCGTTATAAGGAAGCGGAAGAAGCGGCGAAAGCCGCGGAAGTGTTGCCCGGGCAGCCGCGCGACAACGAGATGGTGTGGTTTTTGCTGGGCGCGATTTACGAGCGGCAAAAGGTTTTTGACCGCGCCGAAGAGCAGTTCAAAAAAGTGCTGGCGGTGAATCCCCGCAATGCGCCGGTCTTGAATTACTACGGTTACATGCTGGGGGACCTGGGAATACGGCTGGATGAAGCGGAATCGCTGGTGAAGCGCGCTCTTAAGGAAGAGCCTTTCAGCGGCGCTTACCTGGACAGCCTGGGCTGGATTTATTTGAAAGAAAACAAACTGGGCGAGGCTGAAACGGAACTGCGCAAGGCGCTGGAGCATGAAAGCCATGACGCCACCATTCATTCACACCTGGGCGATTTGTATGCGAAGACCGGGCGTCCGGAGATGGCCGCGGCGGAATGGGAAAAATCGCTGGCGGAATGGAAGCGATCGCTGCCCGCGGATATTGAAACGGACAAAATCGCGGAGCTGGAAAAGAAGGTATCGCAGATGAAGCATCGGGTGGCGCAGAAATCCTCTGGTCAAGAGGCCAAGCCGCAATAGCCGCATGAGCCGCATGCGCGAAGTACGCATTCCGTCTTTCGCAAAAATCAACCTGCGCCTGGATATTCTGGGCAAGCGCGCGGATGGCTACCACGAGCTGCGCACCATTTTCCAGACCGTTTCGCTGCACGATGAATTGCGGCTGCGCGGGAGCAAGAGTTCCGGGATTTCGCTGGCCATCCATGGAAATGAGGAACTGGCGCGCGAGCCGGTGAAAAAAAACCTGGCCTATCGCGCGGTGGACGCGCTGCGGCGGGAATTGAAAATTCGCAGCGGCGTGGAAATGGAGCTGCACAAGCGCATTCCGTCCGGCGGGGGATTGGGCGGGGGCTCCAGCAACGCCGCGGCGGCGCTGTTCGGGTATTTGCGGCTGACCGGACGCAAGCTGCCGATGGCGGTGTTGATCGAGCTGGCGGCTGCGCTGGGCGCGGATGTGCCGATATTTTTGTTTGGCGGGCGGGCGCTGGGAGTGGGCCGGGGCGATGAAATTTACCCGTTGCCGGATATCGCCAAGCTTTCGTTGCTGATCGTGGCGCCGTGGGAAATTCGCGTGCCGACGCCGGACGCATTCCGCTGGGTAAACGCGGCGGTGCGCGACGCGGCTACGTTGACAAAACAGGCGGCAGACCCTAAACTTTGGGAGTTCTGTGCTCTGTCCTGGAGCGCGCAGGGAAGCGGCCTTTCGAACGATTTCGAGAAGGCGGTTTTCAAGCGCTATAACCGGCTGGATCAAATCAAGCGGGTTTTGCTTCACAAGGGAGCTGCAGAAGCCTCGCTGGCGGGTAGCGGTTCGGCGGTGTTTGGAGTTTTCCCGAGCCCAGCGATGGCGCGCCGAGCCGCTGTGGGGTTTCCGCACGACCAGACCTTCGTTAGCGAGACGATTTCGCGCGACAGGTATCTCCGCGCTGTGAAAAGCGCGCGTGTCGTTCGTTGAGCCGCAGCGTTCCGCCGTGCCTATCGCAAAGCGTTGAATACTAGAAATGAGAAAGTCAAAAGCCCCACTCTTGCAAAAACCGCAAGGATGGGCCACCCAGGGCTTTAACAATTTGCGGAAGCAGGAGCGCACGCCTCGTGGATGACGACCGGTTCAAGATATTTTCGGGCAGCGCGCATGTGCCGCTGGCCGAAAATATTTGCCGCAATCTGAAGGTTCCGCTCGGCAAGGCGTTGCTGGGGCGTTTCAGCGACGGCGAGATTTATTTTCAGATTCTGGAAAATGTGCGCGGCGCGGATGTGTTCGTGGTGCAGCCGTGCTGCTATCCGGTGGACAACCACCTGCTGGAACTGCTGCTGATGATCGACGCTTTTAAACGGGCGTCGGCGTGGAGAATTACCGCGGTGCTGCCGTATTACTGCTACGCGCGGCAGGACCGCAAGGACAAACCGCGAGTGCCGATCTCCGCAAAGCTGGTGGCGGACTTACTGGAAACGGCGGGAGCCAGCCGGGCGTTGACTCTGGATTTGCACGCGCCGCAGATACAGGGCTACTTCGACGTGCCGGTGGATCACTTATACGGCTCGCCGGTGCTGGTGGAATATTTCCGGCAGATGAATTTGCCGGACCTGACGGTGGTTTCGCCCGATGCGGGCGGTGTGGAGCGCGCGCGGTCTTTCGCGAAGAGGCTGGGAGCGCCGCTGGCCATCGTGGATAAGCGGCGAGTTGACGTGGACGTGAGTGAAGTGATGAACCTGATCGGAGACGTTCGCGGGCGCAACACGCTGATTGTGGACGACATCATCGATACCGCGGGCACGCTGGTGAAAACCGCGGAAGCGCTGATGCGCGAAGGCTCGACGCAGGTGTTCGCGGCGGCGACCCATGCGGTGCTTTCGGGGCCGGCTGTGGAGCGCATCCAGCAATCGTGCATTTCCGAGGTGGTGGCCACGGATTCGGTGCCTTTAAGCGAAGCGGCCAAGAAGTTGAAGAAGCTGAAGGTGTTGAGTGTCGCGGATTTGCTGGCGCGCGGAATTCGCTCGATTCACGAAGAAACGTCGATCAGCGAATTGTTTATTTGATTTTTGCAATACAGGGATTAGCCCCATGAGGGAAGGAAATTAAGATGGCTCAAGAAAAAATTGTTGTGGAAGCGGCCGCTCGCTCCAAGCGGGGCAAAAACGAAAATCGCAGGTTGCGCCTGACCGGCAAGGTTCCCGCGGTGTTGTATGGCGGCAAAGGGGAGTCCATCACGCTGTCGGTAAACGCCAAGCAACTGGGCGCGATTTTTCGCTCGCAGAGCGGGCACAACACCTTGTTCCAGGTGGACCTGAGCGGCAAGCACGAACCCGCAATTTTGAAGGATTGGCTGGTCGATCCCGTGACCGGCAACCTGTTGCACGTGGACCTGTTGCGCGTGGCCATGGATGTGCGCATGCGCGTGAAAGTGCCGGTGCATACCTTTGGCGAGCCTGCCGGCGTAAAGCAGCAGGGCGGCGTGTACGAAATTGTGACGCGCGAAGTGGAAATCGAATGCTTGCCTGCGGATATTCCGACGGAGTTCAAGGCGGATGTCAGCACGTTGATGATGGGCGAGGCATTGCGCGCGCGCGACCTGGCTATTGACTCGAAATTGAAACTGCTCACTGATCCGGAGCGCGTACTGGCGCACGTTGTGGCGCTGCGTGTCGAGGAAGAGAAGCCGGTGGATGCGGTAGTCGCGGATGCAGCAACGCCAGCGGAGCCGGAAGTCATCAAGAAGGGCAAGAAAGAAGTGGAGGGCGAAGAGGGCGAAGAAGGCGACGCCAAGGGCAAGGCGGAGAAAAGCGACAAGGGCGACAAGGACAAGAAAAAATAACGCGTCGTTTGATCACGGCGTCGATTTGGAACGCGAGAAGCAGATCCCTCGCCCGCAAAGAACGCGGGCTCGGGATGACAAGTTTGCGAGGGTGATGGCGTCGTTTACGGCATGCGGAGTATATGCGGCTTATTGTTGGACTTGGCAATCCCGATCCGGAGTACCAGTGGACGCCGCACAACCTGGGCTTCATGGCCGTAGATGAACTGGCGAATCGCGGCAGGATTCGCGTGTCGCGCCCGGAAGGAAAAGCGCTGGTAGGGCGCGGCAAGCTGGCGGGAGAAGAAGTGCTGCTGGCGAAACCGCAGACGTACATGAACCTGAGCGGGATGTCGGTGCGGGAGTTGCTGGAAAAGTACGAACTGGGCCCGGGCGATTTGCTGGTGATGTGGGACGAAGCGCAATTGCCGCTGGGCACGATTCGGCTGAGCGGAGAGGGCAGCGCGGGCAGCCACAACGGCGCGAAGTCGGTGATCGGGTCGTTAGGGACGGCGGTGTTTCAGCGGTTGCGGTTGGGATGCGGGCCGGATCACGAGGTCAGCAGCCGTAAGGAATATGTGCTGCGACCGATGAAGCGAGCGGAGCTGGAAGTGGCGGCGGAGATGATCTCCGAAGCGGGCGACGCGGTGGAAATGGTGCTGGCGCAGGGCATCGACGCGGCCATGAACAAGTACAACCGGCGAAAGGAAACGCCGGAGGACGAGACAGAAAGTTAAACGCGAGTTTGCCGGGCATTTGCTGTACCTGCTCCGGAAAGAAGAAGAGACGAGGAAAACATGGAAGAGCGGCTATACGATCTGATTTTTATTGCGCGCCCGGCGACGGCGGAAGAGGACGTGAAGAAAGTTCTCTCGGTGATCGAGCACACCTGCACGGAAAAGGGCGGCAAGGTGGAAAAAGCCGAGCACTGGGGGACGCGCAAGCTGGCCTATCGTGTGGCCAAGCACCGCGAAGGAATGTATTACTACCAGCAGATTCGCACTTCGCATCCGGATTTGATTGCGGAACTGGAACGGCGGCTGCGCGTGCAGGACGCGGTGATCAAGTATCAGACGGTGCGGCTGGATGAAGATTTGAAACGGCAGAAAAAGCTGGTCGAGAAGCGCGACAAGCGCACGGCGAGGCGTCCGCGGCGCGCGACAACTCCCGCAAGTTCGCCGACAAGTACTCCCGGGAGCACGCCTGCGAGTCCGCCGGCTGCGACAGCGCATGCGCCTGCTGCTGCGCCGGAACAGACACCGGGCAGCTAAGGCTGTGCAGTTGGTTGAACGGCGGATGTTGAGTGTGCGGGTCTTAAATTTTTTGCAAATAGTTTTGCGGTTCAAGTGAAAGGGTGGAAGGCATGGCAGAGGAACAGAAAGCACAATCGCCCAGCGGACCTCCGCGGCGCGAAGGCGGCGGACACTCGGGTGGGGGACATGGCGGCCCTGGCGGCGGGCACGGGGGACCGCGGCGTGAAGGCGGGCCGGGCGGCGGTGGTCCCGGAGGGGCGCGCCGTGGCAAGCGTCAATATTTCCGCAAGAAAAAGGTTTGCAAGTTCTGCGTGGAGAAGATGGACTTCATCGACTACAAGCGCGCGGACATTTTGTCGCAGTTCGTGCAGGAGCGCGGGAAGATTCTGCCGCGGCGCATGACGGGAGTTTGCTCGCGGCACCAGCGCTGGCTGGGCGTGGCCATCAAGCGCGCGCGCAACATCGCGCTGCTGCCGTTCGCGGGAAGCGCGGCGGGGACGCAGCAGCCTCGCCAGCCGACCGCGCCTGCGGCGAGTGCGGCGGCCGCACATTCGACACCTTCGGCGGTAACTCCGGCAGTACCAGCACCGGCAGCACCCGCGGAGGCACCAGCACCCGCCGCACCGGCAGCATCGGCTGCCCCTGCGGCCACTGCAACGCCGGAACCAACCAACGTCTAACGCGTAACACGCCGGAAACGCCAACGATTTACAGGAGCCAGAGGAAGAGCACATGCAAATTATTCTGCAGGAAGATATTGAAAAGCTGGGCCACCGCGGCGACGTGGTGACCGTCAAGCCAGGCTATGCACGCAATTTTTTGCTGCCGCGCAAGCTGGCGGTGGAGGCCAGCGCTGGAAATTTGAAGGCCATCGAAAAGATCCGCGCTTCGCTGGCAAAAAAGACCGCCACGGAAATGGATGCGGCGCAGAAACATGCCGAGGCGCTGAACGGCGTGGAGCTAAACTTCACGCGCAAGACCGGCGAGAACGACCAGGTATTTGGCTCGGTGACCACCGGTGACATTGCCGAGGCGCTGGCGGCCCAGGGCTTCAAAGTGGACAAGCGGCAGATTCACACCGCCGAGCCCATCAAGGCGTTGGGAGATTTTCGCGCCACGGTGAAGGTGTTCCGCGACATTACCGCGGAGGTCAAGATTCACGTGGGCAAAGAAGGGCAAGCGTAGATTTTTTTTATCGTTGAACTTGGCGAGGGGCACATTTTATGTGCCTCTTTTTTTTGTGTCAGACGAAAACGCATTGTGCAACAGAAATTTCCTGGCGAAAAAAAGTTTTGCAGAGATTTCCGACGCGATGCACAGGTAGCGAAATGATTGTAAGTTGACGCGGTGTGCAATTCAGCACACAATGCGCGCACTGGATTACTTCGGTTCGGTGCAATTCTGATTCGAGTCGCGAGCGTCCACTAAAAAGCGATTCCCTATTGCTCTGGGGCGGGGAAAATGCTACAAATCTGCCTAGGCGAATCTAAAGCGAATGCCGAGGCGAAGGTATTACGTCCATGCCCGTTGACACTGTTCTTGAAAAACCCCTGCCCAATAATCTGGACGCTGAGCGTTCCGTTCTCGGCGCCATCCTGCTGGATAACAACGCGCTGAACCCTGCAGTGGAGCACCTGCGGCCGGAGGATTTTTTCCTCGACCAGCATCGCCGGGTGTTCACCCAGATGATCGCGCTGGGCGAAAGCCAGCAGGCTATAGACCTGGTGACGCTGACGGAAGAGCTGCATCGCCGTGGCGATCTGGACGCTTCAGGCGGCGCTCCTTACCTGGCGTCGCTGGCCGACGGCATGCCTCGCGTTTCCAACGTGGAGCATTACGCGCGCATCGTGAAAGAAAAAGCGATGCTGCGCAATTTGATTCACGCCACGCACAACATCCAGCAGCGCGCGTTTGAAGGCGAGGATGGCGCGGACACTATTCTGGATAACGCGGAGTCTTCGATTTTTGCGCTGGCGGAAGATCGCGTGCGCGCGGGACTGATTCCGGTAAAGGATATCGTTCGCGACAATTTCGAGCGGCTGGAGCGGATTTTCCGCGAAGGCAAAAGCATCACCGGGGTTCCCACCGGGTACGGCGAGCTGGACAAGCTGACCTCCGGGTTGCAACCGTCGGAACTGCTGATCCTGGCGGCGCGGCCTTCGCAGGGAAAAACGGCGCTGGCGCTGAACCTAGCGGAAAACATTTCGATTCGCAGCGGGCATCCCACCGCGATTTTCAGTTTGGAAATGTCCAAGGAGTCGCTGCTGCAGCGCCTGGTGGCCTCCGTGGCGCAGATCGACGCGCATAAATTCCGCACCGGGCATTTGAGCAAGGAAGACTGGCGGCGCATGACCGAGGCGCTGGGCACGATTTCCGCGGCGCCGTTGTGGATTGACGATGCCGGCTCCATCAGCGTGCTGGAAATCGGCGCGAAGGCGCGGCGGCTGAAGCGCGACAAGGGCTTGTCGCTGCTGATCGTGGATTACCTGCAGCTCATCACCGCGCGCGGGCGTTTTGGCAATCGCAACGAAGAAGTGGCCAGCATTTCGCGCAGCTTGAAAGGGCTGGCTAAAGAGCTGCAGATTCCCGTGCTGGTGTTGAGCCAGCTCACGCGTGCTCCCGAGCGCGACGACCGCGGGCCGCAGCTTTCCGACTTGCGGGAGTCCGGCGCCATCGAACAGGACGCCGACGTGGTCATGTTCATCTACCGGCAGCATTTTTTCAAAGCCGGGGCCACGCAGGAAATGCGCGAAGAGACCGAGTTGAAAATCGCCAAGCAGCGGAACGGCCCTACCGAGAGCGTGAAATTTGTGTTTCGCAGCCGCTTGACGCGCTTTGAAGAAGCCGCGCCGGATGCGTTTTCGCAGTTTGCTAACGAAGATATGTAACGGTGTTGCGTTAGACTACTTAAATTCAAAACCCGCACCCTTTGGGAAGCGCGCAGGGAGTGGCACCCGCTCTAGATTGGCCGAGCTGAGCTTCGCGGATTACCAAAACCCCGACACGCAAAATCGGCGTGTGGGGCAGCCGAAAACGCTGCACCCCTGAATTCCTGACTACCAAATCACACAGCGTGGCTTGCGGCCCACAATGTTGGGGCGAACGACGTGGATAGCAACGTCGCACTCCGCGGACCTGGCCGACCCCAACTCCTTTGATTGGTTTGCGCTGGGGGGATTACTTTGGGGGAACTTGTTTTTCCTGCTTCGCCGCGTGTGGCTGTCGACGTGCGTATGAAGAGGCAGCAGTTGCCCGCTGTTGTCATTCACGCGGCAGTTTTCCGGCGGCCGTCCGCCGCTGCCGCGTGGATGGCGTAAACTTATTTTCCCTGGAAGAACATGTCGCGAGCGCCAAAAAATCTCACCACGTTGAATATGCGGCCCGTTTGGGCGGATGTTTCGCTTCCCGCGCTGGTGCACAATTTTAAATCCATTCGGGCGCACGTAAATCCGCCGAAAGAAAGGCGCGCCACGCCCAGAAAAGTGCTGTGCATTGTGAAAGGCAACGCCTATGGCCACGGCGGAGCGGAAGTGAGCCGGGCGCTGGAAAAGGCCGGCTCCGACTGGTTTGGCGTGACCTGCACGGAAGAGGGCATCGCGCTGCGCAAGGCCGGCGTGCGCAAACCGGTTCTGATCCTGACCAGCTTCGTGGCCGGCGAAGAAAAGCGCCTGCTGGACCACAATTTGACGGCGGTGATTCACCGCTGCGAACAATTGCAGCAACTCGAGGGCGCCGCGGCGCGTCGCGGCAAGAAAAAAGTTTCGTTTCACCTGAAAATTGATTCGGGCATGAACCGCCTGGGTATCGCGTCGCATGACGTCGACTGTTTTGCGCTGCAACTGGCCAAGGCGCGGCACCTGCAGCTCGGTGGGGTGATGACGCATTTTGCGTCGTCGGAAGACTTCTCGGACACCGCGGTGGGGCGGCAGACGCGCGAGCAGGAAGAGCGATTTTACGCCGCGCTGGAACGGCTGCGCGCGCTGGGCATCGACACCGGCATCGTGCACCTGGCCAACAGCGCCGCGATCGTGACGCGCCCGGAAACCTGGGCGGACATGGTGCGGCCCGGCGCGATTTTGTACGGCTATCACCCGGGCTACGATCCCGTGGAGCAGCGCGAGGAAATCGAAAAGCGGCTGCCGCTGGAGCCGGCCATGAGCCTGCGCTCACGCATCATCAGCTTGAGGGATGTGCCCGCCGGTTCGGGCGTGGGCTACGATTCGACATTTGTGCCGCGCAAGCCATCGCGCATCGCGGTGCTGGCGGCGGGTTATGGAGACGGTCTGCATCGTTCGCTGGGCAATCGCGGCAGCGTGCTGATTCGCGGCGTGCTGGCGCCCATTGTCGGAATTGTTTCCATGGACGTAACCATGATCGATGTGACCGAAGTGCCTGGAGTGGAGATTGGCGACACCGCGACGGTTTACGGCACGGATGGAAAGCTCGTTCTTGCCGCGAGCCTGGTGGCGCGCAGCATCGGCACGGTTACTTCGGACTTGTTGTGCGCGGTCAGCCAGCGCGTTCCGCGAATTTATCTTGCTTGATTCGATTTTCCAATTGTCGCCATTCACTTTTTAATATCACGGACGTTGAGTTCACCTTGACCTACCGATGATGACAGAGTATATAAACTTCGGCAGCGATACTTCGCACGAATGATTCCTCACACTTATCTCCCATGAACGAAAAAATCCCAGACAACAGAGCTGGCTCGAAAGTGCCTTCGCGAGTGCCGGCGTTTCAGGCGGCTTTGGCACAGTCGCAAGCGCGCGCTACAAGTTCGGCAGATCCGGCGACTCCCGCAGCAGGTGGGCCGGGGCGGGACTGGTCAATCAACACGTGGGAATTCTGGATTGTGCGCGCGGCGCTGGCGTTGGCTATCGTGGCGGCCTGCTACGCGCTGGCGCCGTTTGCTTTGCAGGGGGCTACGGCGGCAAGCGTCGGATTACTGATCGCGCTGGCTATTCTGCTGGCGGAATTCCGGTTGCGGCGTGCACCGGTGGGCGGATTGATCGGCGGGGCATGCGGCGCGCTGGCGGGAATATTTGCCGGGTTGTTGCTGACCATGATTATCGCGCGCAGCCCGCAACCTGCAGCATCGCGATTTTTCCTGCAAATCGTATCCGTGTTGGGGCTCACGTATTTGGGAAGCGTCGTCGGGTTTCAGTGCGGTGCCAGGTGGGGTGGTGGTTCGCGCGATGGGGAAGGCGCCGGGCAGAGTGGCGCAATTCCCGCGCTGGCTCTGCCGATGAAGCTGCTGGACACCAGCGTGCTGATCGACGGGCGTATTGCGGAAATTTGCGAAGCGCATTTTCTGGATGGTGTGCTGGCGGTGCCGCAATTCGTGCTGCACGAACTGCAACTGGTGGCCGACTCTTCCGACCCATTAAAGCGGCAACGCGGGCGGCGCGGCCTGGAAGTGCTGCAGCGTATTCAGAAGATGCCGCAGGTGGAAGTGCGGGTGATTGAGGACGATTTTTCGCATACCGCCGACGTGGATCACAAGCTGATCGAGCTGGCGCGGCAAACCGGCGCAAAAATTGTGACCAACGATTTTAATTTGAATAAAGTGGCCACCGTGCAGGGATTCTGCGTGCTGAACGTGAATGAGTTGGCCAACGCACTGAAGCCGGCGGTGCTGCCGGGCGAAACGATGCACGTGCTGATTCAGCGCGAAGGCAAAGAGCCGACCCAGGGAGTTGCGTATCTGGGCGACGGCACCATGGTGGTGGTGGATGGCGCGCGCCGGATGATTAACAAGGCGGTGGACATTATCGTTACGTCTGTGCACCAAACCACCGCGGGCAAAATGATTTTTGGGCGTGTGGATGATCGCAGCGAGCCGGTCGGGCCGCTTGCTCGTGCGGCCGTTGCGGGGCGGGGAACAGGAGCGGGCGCGGCTAGCTCTTACAGTTCGACACGAGACGATGAAAAAACTCGTGCGCTGGATACGGGCGCTGTGGAACAGGATGATCCCGGCGCGTCGTCCGGGCCAGAGGCGGAATAACGCAAAGAGACTTTCGATTAAACCGTTCCCAGGATAAGCCGCAAAGAATTCCACGCCAATCGGTCCGCTTGTCGATAGCTCACCTTCGCGTCGCTGCCGCGCTTGCGGTACACTTTGAAAGTTTGGGCGCAACGTTGAAAACCTTATTATGAGTCGAATAGCAGCCATTCTTCCGGCGTCGGGATTGGGCACGCGCATGGGCGCGGAGACTCCCAAGCAATTTCTGGAGCTGGACGGAACGCCGATCGTGATGCACAGCCTGCGGCGCATTGCATCGTGCTCGCTGGTGACCGACATTATTGTGGCCACGCGCGGCGATGTGGTGGAGTCGCTGCAAGCCAGCATTCGCGCGGAAAAGTTTACGCAGCCGGTGCGCGTGGTGCGCGGCGGGGATTCGCGGCAGGAGTCGGTGGCGCAGGCTTTGCGGGAAGTTCCGGCGGACGCGGAAATTGTGCTGGTGCACGACGCGGTGCGGCCGTTCGTGACTGTGGAGCAGATTACGCGGGTGATCGAAGAAGCACGAAAATGCAAAGCGGCGATTTTGGGCATACCGGCGATGGACACGGTGAAGGAAGTGAAGCGCGCCAGCTTGCCGGAAGATGTGGCGCTGATTATCGGGACGATTCCGCGCGAGCGGGTGGTGCTGGCGCAAACTCCCCAGGCGTTTTCGGCGCGACTGCTTAAGGAAGCGTTCGCGCGCGCGGAAGCGGACGGCGTGAACGCGTCGGATGAAGCCGGGCTGGTGGAGCGGTTGGGGCACGATGTGCATGTGGTGCTGGGCTCCGAGCGCAACATTAAGATCACACGCCCAGCCGATATGGATCTCGCGCGCTTTTATCTGGAAACCGAGCGCAAAAAAGCATGAGCGTGCGCTGCGGCATCGGCTACGACCTGCACCGGCTGGAAGCGGGACGCAAATTGATTATCGGGGGGCTGGAGCTGCCCTTCGACAAGGGGCCGGTGGGGCACTCGGACGGCGACGTGCTGGCGCATGCGCTTTGCGATGCGCTGTTGGGCGCCGCGGGACTGGGCGATATCGGTACGCATTTTCCGGATACCGATCCGAAGTGGAAGGGCGCGGACAGTTTGCAATTTCTGGAGCACGCCGCCAAGCTGCTGGACGAAAAGAATTTTTCGATTGAGTACGTCGACGCCGTGGTGATCACCGAAAAACCGAAGCTGGGGCCGCATTTTCCGCGCATGAGAAGAATCCTGGCCAAGTCGCTGGGCGTGACGGCGGACCGCATTCACCTGAAAGCGAAAACCAACGAGGGTGTGGATGCGATAGGACGAGGCGAGGCGATTGCCGCGTGGGTGGTGGCAACACTGGAAGCCAGCTGAAGATTTGTTTATTGCCTCGTGGATGATTTCCCGGCTGGATCGCGTCGCACGACGTGCTCTTTTTCATTGCAAACTTTCTCCAGATGCCTTCGGAACCGCAGATACGGGACGCGCCGCCGCCGAATCCTTTCGCAGGAACGGATGTCGCGGCAATCTTGCGCGAGCGCGGATGGATTGACGCGCAGACGTTTTCACCGGAGCTGCATGCCTGGTGCGAGCGAGCGGCGGCGATGCTTGGTTCGCACGCGGGCGATCGAGAGGCCCTCGGCGAGTTGCTCGCGTTGATCGTTCACTACGATGCCAGCGAAGTGCTGAAAAAAAAGGAAAGCCACGCGGTGCTGGCGCGCTATGGAGCGAGAGATGTGGTGCGGCGGCTGGCCTGGGCCTTGCTGGAGGGTGGCGCGCTCGATTCCGAGAGATTCAAAGAAATCATTACCGTCATGAAAGAAGGCTCGGATTTGCGCAGCCGCGATTTGTTTCATCCTATTCGGCTGGCGCTGGCGGGAAGAGCGGGCGATGGAGAATTGGATCGCGTGATTCTACTGATTGATGAAGCGGCGGCACTTCCATTTGCGCCGCCAGTAAAATCCGCGCGCGCTCGAATTATGGAATTTTGTGCGGCCCTTGATTGAGCGTTTTATTTTATGGAAACGCGATGAAACGACGATGGTGGAACAAGCCGATCAAGAAGGGAACCCCGGTTAGGTTTTACGCCCTCATCCTTATGATGGCTATCGCGGTTCTCGCAGAAATTCTGTGTTCGCCCATTGCCAGAATATGGTTTGGGTTATTAATTCTCGGCAGCGTGCTCGTAGCCGTCCTCCTGCATCTGCGAGAGTAAAAAAGCGACTTGAATTCTGTTCCCGATTCTTCTGTACACTGTTTGTTCGCATGACTCCTCCCATTGACCGGCTGACGGGAATTAATGCGGTGCGCGAAGCGCTGCAAGCGGGCAGCGCCATCGATCGCATCGTGATTGCGCGCGGGCGGCAGGACACTCGCACGGAGGAAATTGTGCAACTGGCGCGTGGGCGGGGAATTCCCGTGCGGTTCGAAGACCGCGGGCAGATCGATCGCCTGGCAAACTCCAAAGATCATCAGGGCGTGGTGGCGCTGGTTGCGGCGCGCTCCGCCGGTTCGCTGGAAGATATTTTGAAGCATGCCGAGGCGCACGCGGGAGGCCGCGGCGGGCTGATTGTGCTCCTGGATGGAGTGGAAGATCCGCATAACCTGGGCGCGGTGATTCGCACGGCGCTGGCAGCGGGCGCGCACGGCGTGGTGATTCCCGAGCGGCGCGCAGTGGGACTGACGGATACGGTGGCGCGCGCGTCGGCCGGGGCGCTGGCGCATTTGCCCGTGGCGCGGGTTACCAACCTGGTGCGCGCGATGGAGGAGTTGAAGCACGCGGGATATTGGCTGGTGGGTCTGGATGAGGCAGCGGAGAAGAGTTATACGCAGGTGGATTACACTTCGCCGACTGGAATTGTTTTGGGAGGCGAGGGCAAAGGCTTGCATGAGTTGACGAGGAAGCGGTGTGATTTTGTGGTGTCGCTGCCGACCAGCGGGCCGGTGAAGTCGCTGAATGTGTCGGTGGCTGCGGGGGTGGTTTTGTTTGAGGCGTTGCGGCAGAGACTAGCGAAAGGAAGTTAGCGGGCGGTGACGGGGTCGAATTGTTGAGAGGCTTGCGCGATCAATCGAAGAGGGATTCCTCCACTTCGCGGCGCGGCTCGTTCGCAGGAGCGAACGAGGAAGAAAAAGCCGCGTCGCTCCGGTCGGAATGACAGGGCTGGGCTGACGGACGAATGACTGCTAGCGTCACACACAACTAATCCGCAAAATGGCTGCGGCAGCGAAACGCGAAGACGGACTGGCTGCGGCGCACAGTCGCTGTGACTATTTGTCGTATTGGATTAGCGAGAAGACATCGAGGTTGGGGAGTTTGCTGCGGCCGTTTAAGAATGTTAGCTCGACGGCGAAGGCTGCGCCTTCCACTTTGCCGCCCAATTGTTGAATGAGCTTGGCGGTGGCCGCGGCGGTGCCGCCGGTAGCCAACAAATCGTCGCAGATGATGACGCGATCGCCGGGCTTCACCGCGTCTTCGTGAATTTCCAGAGTGTCGGTGCCGTATTCCAAGGCGTAGGAAACGCTGGCGCATTTCGCTGGCAGTTTTTTCGGCTTGCGCACCGGCACAAAGCCGGCATTCAAACGGTAGGCCAGCGCGGGCGCGAAAATAAAGCCGCGCGCTTCGATTCCCGCGACGATATCGATGGTGTGGTCGTTGTAGTGGTCGCACAGGCGATCAATCAACGTGTGAAAGCCTTTTTTGTCTTTCAGCAGCGTAGTCAGGTCATAGAAGAGAATTCCCGGCTTGGGATAATCGGGCACTTCACGAATAAGTTTTTTCAGTTCGTCCATTCGAGCGGCTCCTGTGGTTCCGGCAATGTGTGGTGTTGAAGAGTACAGAGTGCCGGGTGTGCCTTCAATCGCTGTTGCCGATGATGAAAAGCTCATCGTACTGTGGATCGGGTGAGGCAACTTCCTCGCGCACTTCCGTGACGCTGGAAAATCGCGGGCCGCGCTCGAGAACGCTGCGCAGTTCACGAAGTTGCTGCGGCGTGCCCATCACAAACACTTCCACGCGGCCGTCGTGGAGGTTTTTTACGTAGCCCCCCACCTTTAATTTGGCCGCGGCGTGCTGGGCGAAATAGCGGTAGCCAACGCCCTGGACGGTCCCCGAGATCAAATACTTCCTAGCTTGTTTCGGCTCGCTCACGAACTGCGGAATTGTAACAGAGAGCAAGGCCAGGTGAAAAAGATGAGGAGGTAACCGCGTTAGTCGCCGGATGAATGAAATCAAGAGTGGTCAACACTATGTTAGTCTATGCCTCGATGGAAACAGGTTCAGGGAGCAGGCTAAGCCGATGAGGAAACCCGAGCAACGCGACCTTTTCCCGGGCGCGCTGGAAATGATGATTCTGCGCACACTGAAGCGCCAGCCGCTTCACGGCTACGCGCTTGCGCTGCACATCAAACGCGCCTCCAACGATTTGCTGCAGATCGAAGAGGGTTCGCTTTATCCGGCGCTACAGCGTCTCCTTAAGGAAGAACTGCTGAAGGCGGAATGGGGCATCTCTTCCACGAACCGGCGCGTGCGCATTTACAAGCTGACCCCCGCGGGAGCAAAGCATCTGAAGCGCGAAATCTCGAAATTCGAAATGATGTTTGAAGGCATCACGCGAGTGCTGACTCCGGTGAAGTCATGAGGTGGGTGAAAAAACTATTCTCACGCCGCCGGATCTACAGCGATCTCTCGGCGGAGATTCGGGAACATCTCGAAGAGCGAATTGCCGAGCTGGTTGACGGCGGCATGTCCCGGAAGGAAGCCGCGGCCGCCGCGCGCCGTGAATTTGGAAACGTAACATTGGTGGAAGAGGACAGCCGTGAAGTATGGCGGTGGCCGACGCTGGAGAATCTGATTATCGATGTGCGCTATGGATGGCGCTCGCTACGGAAATCGCCGGGCTTTACGGCTGTCGTGGTGCTCACCCTGGCTCTGGGGATTGGCGCTAACACAGCGATTTTCAGCGTGGTTGAAGCCGTGCTGCTGAAGCCGCTGCCGTTTGCCGACGCTTCACGGCTTGTAGATATCGGTTCGCGAAGCACGCTCTTCGATTTCGAACATCTGGGCGTTTCCTTGCCCGATCTCGCGGACATTCGCGCGAACGTGCCAGCGTTCTCGGCTGTTTCGCCGTACCAATCTTCTTCCATGGAACTGGCCGGCGAAGGCAAACCGCAGCGAGTCGAGGGCGCAGATATTTCCGAGGATTTCTTCCCGCTGCTGGGAATCAAGCCGCTCTATGGCCGTACGTTTGGCGCGTCGGACGTGCAGCCTGGCAGTCACAATGTGATTTTGGGCCATGCTTTGTGGCGCGATCGATTCGGCGGCAATCGCAATGCGATCGGGGAATCGATTCGGCTGGACGGCCAGCCTTACACGGTGATCGGTGTCATGCCGGAGTTGCCGCACACGGATTTTACCAGCGAGCAATTGTGGACCACTTTTATTCCCACGCAAGAACAACTCACCTCTCGCCAGAATCATGATTTATCGGTGCTCGCGCAGCTCAAACCGGGCGCCACGCTGGAACAGGCGCAAAATGAGCTGGACGTGCTGGCATTGCGACTGGCCGGCGCGTATCCGGATGCGGATAAAGGCTGGACGCTCCACGCCACCTCGCTGAAGAAGTTCATCCTGGGCTATGCGCGAACGCCGTTGCTGATTCTTTTTTGCGCAGTGGGTTTTGTTCTTTTGATCGCTTGCGCCAATGTCAGCAATCTGTTTTTGTCGCGCGGCTGGGCGCGGCGGAGAGAGTTCGCCATCCGCACGGCGATCGGCGCCACGCGCGGAGCATTGTTGCGCCAGTTGGCTGTCGAGAGCCTGCTGGTCTCCCTGCTCGGCGGGGTGGGCGCGTTTCTGATTGCGACGTGGACCATGAGTGGGTTGCGCGCGATCCTTCCGCCGGAGATTCCACGGGTGCAGGACATTCGCATGGAGAGCCACGTGGTGTGGTTCACGTTGGCGGCGTCGCTCCTCGCAGCCGTCCTGTCCGGCCTCGCGCCGGCGTTGTTGAACTCCCGGCAGGATGTAAGCACGGCTATAAAGGAGAGCGGCACGGGTTTTGGATCGAACGCTTCCGGACGAAGCCACAATTTTTTGCGGCAGTTGCTGGTCGTGGGAGAAATGGCTCTGGCGGTGGTGCTGCTGGTGGGCGCATTGCTGGCGGTACAGAGTTTTGCGCGGATCGTGCGCGTGAACCCGGGTTTCCGCCCCGACCATCTGGTAACCATACGAATTGATTTTCCCAAATTTCGTTTCGCGCAAGTGGATCGCGCGGTCGATTTTATTCAGCAAGTCCTGGATAGCTCGCGCGCGATTCCCGGCGTGGAGGCGGCTTCGGCGGGGCTGGTGTTTCCCTTGGGCGACGCTGTGTCTGAATCGACTTTCGAGACGGAGCAGTCGGTGAAGGACCAGAATTCCAGCCGCCGGATGGCGCGCATGAACCTGGTGGCGCCGGATTTCTTCCGGGCGTTCGGTATTCCGTTGATAGCGGGAAGGGATTTCAACGGCGACGACCGAAAAGGCAAGACTCCGGTTTTTATTGTCAACGAAGCCATGGCGCGCAAGTATTTCGGCTCGCCGGACGTTGTTGGCAAGCGCTTGTCCGCTCTTCGCGACTCCAATAAAACCGTGTGGGGACAAATCGTCGGCGAGGTCGGCAACGTTCACGACCTCAATCCCGGCGCCGAGCCCAAGCCGGAAATTTACGGTCCACTTTCTCAAGCGCACGCGGCCGCGGGAGTTTATCTGGTGGTGCGCACCGGCCCCGAACCGATGACTATCGTTCCAGCGATTCAGGAGCAAATCTGGAAGCTCGATAAGGATCGGCCGGTGACTTCGATCAAAACCATCGATGCGCAGATTCAGGAAGACGATGGGCCCGCGCGGTCGCAAAGTGTGTTGCTGGGAATTTTCGGGGCGCTCGGTTTCCTTCTGGCGCTGGTTGGCGTATATGGCGTGATGTCTTACCTAGTGTCTCAGCAGACCCGCGAGATCGGCATTCGCATGGCGCTGGGCGCCGAGCGCGCGCAAGTGCTGCGCATGGTCATCGTGCACGGGCTCAAACTCACTGTTGCGGGTGTGGTGATCGGCATCGGAGCCGCACTGGTCTTGACTCGGTATATGAGCAGTCTCCTGCTGGGGATCAGCGCCAGCGACCCGTTGACATTTGCCGGCGTCGCGGTGTTGCTGACGTTCGTGGCGGTGGGCGCTTGTTTCGTGCCTGCGTCGCGGGCCATGCGCGTGGACCCCATGGTTTCCTTGCGCTACGAATGAGCGAATTGCCGGCACGCCTCGCAAGAAGGCCGCGCGTTTCTGGAGTAAACTTTGGAAGATACGAGAAGCGGCTTTGAGCCGCGCGGGCGCATCTAAACGAGCATGAAATTTTCGCCACGATTATTAGTGTGGGTATTGCTGGCGGCCGCTACGGGCCTGCACGGACCGGCGGTGCACGCGCAGGAAACGCCGCAGGGTCCGATGGAAGCGCCCGCAGAGCATCACGTAACGCGCATCGGCACGGATCCCGAGCCGCCTGCGCCGCCTTCGCTTCCGGTGGAAGAGATTATCCGGCGCTTTTCGCAGAAGGAAGAGGAATACCTGAAAGCGCGGCCGAATTATGGATTTCGAAAAAGTGTGCGTATCCAGGAATTCGGGCCAGACGGCAACCCGTCCGGCGAGTTTTTGCGGGTCACCGACTACACCAAGCTGGCCGACGGAAGAATCGCGGCGAAACCCATCGAAAAGCCGCAATCGACACTGCAGGGAATTTACCTCGCTCCGGAAGATCTCGAAGCGCTGGACCGCATCCCGGCGTTTCCCCTGACCGCGAGCCAGTTGCCGAAGTACGAGCTGAAATATCTGGGCACGGAACAGGTCGATGAGATCGACTGCTACATTTTTCAGGCCAAGCCGAAAACCGTGGAGCGCTCCAAGGCGTATTTTGACGGCGTGGTGTGGGTGGACGCGAAATATCTGGAAGTAGTGAAGACCTACGGCAAGTGGGTGACCGATCAGGGAGACACGCGCGGGGTGGCGCAATTGCCTTTTTCGTTGTTCGAGACGTATCGCGAGAATGTGGACGGGAAATACTGGTTTCCGAATTATTTGCGCTCGGACGATACACTGCATTTGAAGGGCGAGGAGATTCCGATGCGGCTGGTGGTGAAGTGGACGGAGTTTAAGGCGGGCGGCGGGAATGTTCCAGCGAACGCGAGTGCGCCGGCTGTTTCAACGGAGCCTGCGGCGACAAAACCTTAGCAGTAGATTCGCTCGACTCATTTTTCTAAAGGAACTCTTCACCGGCGGCGATATCTTAGCCGCGCGAGCTTACTAAAAATCGTACCAACCTCGCAGAGTCGGCGAGGGTAGGCCACCCGGCGAGCAGATTCGGACGCGAAGATAAATTCAGATGCGAAGATAAGTCAGATGCAGAAAGAAAAAGAAAGACCCACCCTTGCGAACCGAGGGTGGGGCGCCCTCCGCGTTCATTTGTTGGGAGATGAATCAGGATTTTACTGTTCATTATTCATTTCAAACCTAAGCCGGTTATCGCTGTTTTTTGCGGGCTAGATCCAGATGCTTCAGTGCTGCGGGGAGCTCCGCCAGCGATGTGAGGAGCAGGTCTGGTTTTGCGGCGCGCAGGCGCTTTTCGGTGGGAAAGGGGCCGAGCACGCCGATAGCGCGAACGCCGGCGCTCCTGGCCATGTGCATGTCTTCCGGTGAATCGCCAACGTAAACGCAGTGCGCGGCATCGAGGCCGATGCACTCGAGCGCCATGTTGAGCGGCTCGGGGTGCGGCTTTTTGTGCTGCGTATCGCCGCTGCACACCCGGGCTCGAAAGGAACGCGTGAGGCGGAATTCGCGGAGTTGGCGATGCACGCGGTCGCGATCTCCGCTGGTTACCAAGCCGAGTCGATAACGGCGGCCGACGGTGGATAGCACTTTGCGCGCGCCGGCAATGAGCTTGGGGCGAAACGCGGCGTAGTGTTTGCGCCACGCGGTGTCGGCGGCGTCCCAACGGAGTTGCGGCAAACCGGCGGCGCGGTATACGTCGTACCAGTTGGGCGAATAGTTTTCGGCGAGATCCTCAATGCCCCAGGGGATACCCATTTCGCCGAACATGGCCAGATATGCGGACGAATCGGCTTCGAACGAATCGAGCAGGGTGCCGTCCCAATCGAACAACACGCCTTCGATTTCGGTTTTTTCGGCGCGGCCCATGCTTCATCAACATAGCAGAAAGGGATGGAGGCTGAATCGGGCCGAGATGGAGGGTGGTGGGTCGCATCGACCGGTTGAGACACACGCGTAACCGGAAACTGACCTATTACTAAGTAAATGAAGAGAGGTTTATGCGAGGAATTGCGGCAGGCAGGAATCGATCAGATTAGGTAATTAAGCGCCGAGGAAGCGCGAGGGCACGCAATCGTCGCGGTCAAACTGCACGTCATCGAAGGTTGCGGCGATGCCGAACCAGCCCGGACTGGCGGCTGGCTGAACGCGGAGGACATGAGCCATGCAAGCCATCACTACATTGCCGTGTCCCATAGGGCGGCTGACCAGCACGATTTGCAATTCAATGGCGACGTTGAACGGCAGCTCCCGGGGACACAGGAAATACACGCCAGTGGAGCTGATATCGCGAGTTACCAGGGTGATTGGAAAATTCTCGGGGACGCCGGCGACGCTGGAAAGCTTTAGGGGCAAATTCAGGGTAGCGCGCGGGTATTCGCGATGTTCGGGGTGGACGCCGACGGCATACGTGGGTACGCGTATGAAGCGGCGGGGAAGCTCAGCGCGCAGAAGCGGCTTGCAACAGAGCGTAGGGCCGGAGACGGCGGAAGAAATCTCGGCCGGCTGCGTGGATGGTGCTTTCAAGATTGCGAGATTGCTAGCGCTCATCTCCCCTCAGAGATGCTGCGATGTGCGAGCCTGAAAACTGGTAGACGGACTGCAAAGCCGACTGCCCGCGCCGAATGGCCTGCCAACTACCCATGAAGAGCGGGTTGCTAAGATGGCACCGTAGCCGAAAGGAGTCAACCTGTGGAAATTCTAATGAGTGTCTTAAGCTCAAACAGATGGTAATGGTACTAGGTTCGGTGACTGGTTGCGGATAGCGGAAACGCGAGCGACCGTTTCACAGTGTGCATGCGGTGACGAGCGGTCGGGTGGTGCTGAGATTGCTTCAGCGCAACCAATATGGCGCTGGACAACTGGCCTGGAACACCGATATTCGTAGAGGCCAACCTTAGTAAATGTCTAACACCGCAATTGAAGACCAGCCGCCCGCTGTAGCCGCAGAGCGTTTGAATCCAAAGCTTACGCCGTCGTACTGGGTGCCGCTAGCGTTCGTGGCAGTCTACATCCTGTGGGGCTCGACGTACATCGGGATTCGGATCGCGATCGAGTCGTTTCCTCCGTTAGCGATGGCCGCGGTCCGGCACTCGCTCGTCGGTCTGATTCTCTATCCTATTTTGCGCTGGAAGACGGGCATTCGTCCGACCGTGGCGCATTGGCGTGTTGCGGCGGTGACCGGGGTGCTGCTGCTGTGCGTCAGCAATGGCGGGTTGAGCTGGGCGGAGCAGCGGGTGCCTTCCGGAATCGCGGCGCTGCTGGTGGCTACGGTGTCGTTGTGGCTGGTGATCGTGGACTGGCTGAGGCCGAAAGGTGTGCGGCCCGTGCCGCGGGTGTTTGCCGGGCTGATCATGGGATTCGCGGGGCTGGCGTTGTTGGTGGGTCCGACGAAACTGGGAGGAGGCCGGCGAACAGATCTCCTGGGGACTGCGGTGCTGCTGGTAGCGTCGTTTGTGTGGGCCTGCGCTTCATTGTATTCGAAGCACCGGGTAATGCCGGAATCGCCGCTGCTGATAGTAGCCATGCAGAGCCTGGCAGGAGGGGCGGCTTTGTGGATTGCGGCGGTAGTTTCGGGAGAATTTCGCGAGCTGCATTTCGCCAGCGTTACGGCGCGCTCGTGGATGGCGCTGATTTATTTGATCGTGTTCGGGTCGGGAATTGGCTTCACCGCATATTTGTACATCCTGAAGAAAAGCACCGCGGCGAAGGTGGCTACCTACGGATTCGTGAATCCGGTGGTGGCGTTATTTCTTGGGTGGCTGCTGGCTGCGGAGCCGGTCACGGGGCGCACGGTGATTGCGGCGGCGGTGATTCTTACGGCCGTGATTGTGGTGATTACGGCGCCGCGGCCGGACGCGATGGAAAAATTGGCACCGCAGGCGGGTGCGGCGGTAGAACCGTAACGTTGTTCGCGTTGGCCCTGCTCCAAAACCAGTCCAGAAAATACAATTCAGTTTGGCGCGCGATAGCGGATAGCTTTGTTTTCCAGCCTGAGTTAATTTTGACGAGTGGATATGAACATTTCATCGGCACAGAGCCCATCAGAACAAGCGGGATCGCGGATTTCGGCGCGAGCTGCGGAAAGCTACTGGCGCGCCACGCTGGCGCGCGACGCGCGCGCCGATGGCAAATTTATTCTGGGCGTGCGCTCGACACATATTTATTGCCGGCCGTCATGCCCGGCGCGGCGGCCGCTGAAGCGCAACGCGGTCTTCTTTCGTACCGGCGAAGAAGCGGAACAACAGGGATTCCGGGCCTGCCTGCGCTGCAAGCCCAACGAAAAATCCGCCGCGCTGCGATTGGTGGAACGCGCCGCGCGCGAGCTGGCGCAGCCAGGGGAAGAAATCATTCGCGTGGAGTCGCTGGCGCGCAAACTGGCGGTCACGCCGGCGGGCCTGCGACGCGCATTTCAGCAGGTCACGGGGCTGGCGCCGCGCGACCTGGCGGATGCGTTGCGATTGAGACGCTTCAAGGCTTTGTTGCGCGCGGGAAGAAACATTACCGATGCGTTGTACGAAACGGGATACGGCTCATCGAGCCGCGTGTATGAACGCAGCGACGCGCAACTGGGTATGACCCCGTCGGCGTATCAAAAAGGAGGAAAGGGTATGAAGCTGAATTACACCATCGCGAAATCGCCGCTGGGAAAAGTGCTGGTGGCGGCCACGGAAAAAGGAGTTTCCGCGGTGTACCTGGGCGGGCAGGAGAGCGCGTTGCTCGCTGAACTGCGGGCGGAATATCCGCGCGCGGAAATTGCGCCGGCTGCGGAATCGTACCAGCGCTGGGTGGGCGAAATCGTGCGGCAGATCGAAGGACGGTCTTCGAGCCTGGAACTGCCGCTGGACGTACAGGGCACGGCGTTTCAGCGGCGCGTGTGGCAGGAGCTGCAGCGCATACCGCGGGGCACGACGCGCACGTACACGCAGGTGGCGCAATCGCTGGGGCAGCCGCGCGCGGTTCGGGCAGTGGCCAGAGCGTGCGCGACGAAT
>JBBSFG010000010.1:0-29545 GCA_038238965.1 Candidatus Acidiferrales bacterium
TGGCGGGGGATTTCCACTCCGCGGAGATGAAGAAAAAGCTGGAAGAGGTTTTCGGGCAGTGGCCGTCGAAACACGTTACAGCGGTAAAGATTCCAGTTTCTGTGCCAGCCAAAGGCAAAAAGTTGCTGCTGGTGGACAAGCCGGATGCCACGCAAACGTATTTCGCGATTGGAAATGTAGGAACGGCGACGGGCAATCCGGACCGCGTGGCCATACGACTGGTGAACACGGTGTTCGGCGGGCGGTTTACATCGCAATTGAATGAGGCGCTGCGGGTGGAATCAGGCCTGAGCTACGGCGCGAATTCTTCATTCGATTCGCGCAAGGCACCGGGACCATTCGGGATCTACAGCTTCACAAAAAACGCCACCACGGTGCAGGCAATTGATCTGGCGTTGCAGGTTCTGGAGAGATTACACAAGCAAGGTATTGCGGTTGCAGAGCTGGCGTCGGCAAAAAACTATATCAAAGGACAGTTTGCGCCGACGATCGAAACGTCGCGACAACTGGCACACTTGATTGCGATAGATGAATTTTATGGATTGGACGACAGCGAGGTAAACGATCTGGAAGCGCGGATCGATGCGGTGACGCCGGCATTGGCGCAGCAGGTTATCCAAAAACATTTCCCGGCCGACAGCCTGGTTTTTACGCTGATCGGGAAGAGTTCCGAAATTGGCCCGGAATTGAAAAAATACGCGGACAAACAGGATACGCGGCAGATCACCGCGCCGGGATTCTGGCCCGCACCGAGTGAAAAATAAACTTTTCAACGGAGGATGCATGCCTTTCCGACGCCTGACGCTGTTGGCCTGTTTGTTCGCCATGGCGGGCTATCCCCTTGCGGCGGAAGAGGCGCCGTTGCTGGTGCAAACACCGACGCTGAGCAAGGCGGAAATTGTTTTTGCCTACGGTGGGTACTTGTGGAGCGTTGCGCGAGAAGGCGGGAATGCACGGCAGCTAACCACCGGTGGGCATGAAGCGGGACCACAATTCTCTCCTGACGGGGAATGGATCGCGTTCACGGGTGAATACGACGGAAACGTGGATGCGTTCGTGATGCCGGCGCAGGGCGGAGAGCCGAAGCGGCTGACCTGGCATCCGGGCGCAGACTCGGTGGTGGGTTGGACGCGGGACAGCAAGCGGGTGTTGTTTCGTTCAGGCCGCACAGCGTATGCAGATTTCGACCGGCTGTACACGGTGGACGCGCAGGGCGGCGTGCCGGAAGTACTGCCCATGTGGCGAGGAGAAGGCGGCTGGTATTCGCCGGATGGCACGCGACTGGCGTATGTTCCAAACTTGAAGTGGCAAGAATCGTGGAAAAGGTATCGCGGAGGACAGACCACGCCAGTGTACATCGTTACATTGAGCGACCTGTCGCTGGAAAAACTGCCGCGAGAGAATTCGAATGACTTCGCGCCGGTGTGGATAGGGGACACGGTTTATTTCCTGTCCGATCGTAACGGTCCGGTAACGCTATTCGCGTATGACATCAAGACCAAAAGCGTGAAGCAGGCGGTGGAAAACAAGGGACTGGACATAAAGTCGCTTTCGGCGGGACCGGACGCGCTGGTCTATGAACAGTTCGGCGGAATCTATATTTACGATCCGCAAAAGGGAGAAGCGAGAAAAGTAGAGCTGCACATCGCGGGGGATTTGCCTGCGACGCGGCCGCATTTTGAAAAGTTAGCCGATAAAATTTCGAATGCCGCCATTTCTCCCAGCGGAACTAGAGCCGTGTTCGAAGCTCGCGGGGAGATTTATACGGTTCCGGCGGATAAGGGCAACGTCAGGAACTTGACGCGCACACCGGCGGTGGCGGAACGCGATCCATCGTGGTCACCAGACGGCAAGTCGGTGGCGTTTTTTTCGGATGAGTCGGGCGAATACGCCTTACACGTCGTCGACCAAACCGGGCTGGGAACGGTGAAGAAAATCGACTTGGGGAAGCCTCCGTCCTATTTCTACAGTCCTACCTGGTCGCCGGATAGCAAGAAAATCGCGTTCACCGACAAGCGCTTGAACTTGTGGTATGTGGACGTGGAGAAGCCGACGGTTGCGCCCGTGAAAGTGAACACTGACCTGTATGACGCGTGGGGCGTGCTGATGACGCCGACATGGTCACCGGACAGCAAATGGATTACGTTTACGAAATTTTTGCCCAACCACATGCGCGCGGTGTACGTGCATTCGCTGGAAAGCGGGAAGAGTTCACAGATTACCGATGGTTTGAGCGATGCGCGTTACCCGGTGTTCGATAAGGGCGGAAAAGTATTGTATTTCGCAGCCAGCACCGATCTCGGCCTGGCGCTGACCTGGCTGGACTTGTCGGGATTTCAGCGGCCTGTTTCTCGAAACGTGTATGGCGTGGTGTTAAAAAAAGGCGACGCGAATCCGATCGAACCGCAGAGCGACGACGAGAAGGCGGAAGGCGCGAAGGCAGAGGAAAAATCGAAGGACACGGATAAAAAAGACGGTAAAGAAAAGGACAAAGACAAGAAAAAGAGCGAAGCAGACAAAGGTAAAGGCAAAGATGACGACAAAGGTAAAGACGAGAAAAAAGAAGAACCGGTCGCGGTGACCATCGACCTGGAAAACATCGGACAGCGCATTGTAGCCATGCCGATTAAGGCGGCGAACTACGTATCGCTCGATGTTGGAAAGGCCGGCACACTGTTCGTTACCGAGATTCCGGATGTGCCTCCGCTGAACGCTCCGACGGTGTCGGCGGTGTCCAAGTTCGACCTCACCACAAGGAAAACGGAACCGTTTTTGAGCGGGGTCAGCGGATTTGCCGTATCGGCAAATGGGGAAAAGGTCCTGTATCACATGGGCGAAGGGCCGACGTGGTTCATCGCGGCGACGGGAGCCGCTCCCAAGCCGGGTGAAGGCGCATTGAAATTGGATGACATGGAAGTAAAAGTCGATCCGCGGGCGGAATGGAACCAGATGTACCACGAGGTGTGGCGCATCGAGCGCGACTTCCTGTACGACCCGCATTTTCATGGACTGGATCTGGCGGCCGCAGAAAAGAAATACGCGCCGTACCTGAAAGGCGCTGGAGGCCGCGCGGATCTCAACCATCTGTTCGTGGAGATGCTTGGAGAAATAACCATCGGACACATGTTTATTTTTGGCGGGGATGTTCCCAAAGTGCCGGAGGTCAAGAGTGGGCTGCTGGGCGCCGACTACAAGATGGAAAACGGGCGCTACCGCTTCACGAAGATTTTCAACGGCGAAAACTGGAATCCGGAATTACGCGCGCCACTGACGCAGCCGGGGGTGGATGTAAAGGTGGGCGATTACCTGCTGGAAGTAAATGGCGCAGACGTGCGGCCGCCAAACGATGTGTACAGCTATTTTGAAAACACGGCCGGGAAGCAGATCCGGATTAAAGTAGGCCCGAATGCGGATGGGAAGGACGCACGCGACGTTACCGTGGTGCCCGTAGCGGACGAGTCGCCGCTGCGCACGCGCGCCTGGGAAGAAGATAACCGCCGGAAAGTGGATGAGCTCAGCGGAGGAAGAGTAGCGTACGTCCACGTGCCGGATACCGCGAATGGCGGGTTCCTGAATTTCAACCGGTTTTATTTTGCGCAGACGGACAAGCAGGCCGCGGTAATCGATGAACGTTACAATCACGGCGGCGCGATTGCGGATTACATCATCGACCTGCTGGAGCGTCCTTTGCGAAATTGCGCGACGACACGCGAGGGGGAGAAGTGGTGCTCGCCCCTGGCACAGATTTACGGGCCAAAAACAATGGTGATTAATGAGATGTCGGGCTCAGGAGGCGATGCGCTGCCGTGGATGTTCCGTCAAGACAAAATCGGCCCGCTGGTGGGCACGCGCACGTGGGGCGGACTGGTAGGAATCGGCGGGTATCCCTCACTACTGGATGGGGGAGGGGTTACCGCGCCGCGCGCGGCGATTTATGGACTCCACGGCGAATGGGAAGTGGAGAACCATGGAATCGCGCCGGATATCGAAGTAGAGAACGATCCGGCATCCGTCGCCGCGGGACACGATGCGCAACTGGAAAAGGCCGTGCAAGTCACGCTGGAAGCGCTGAAGAAGAATCCCGTGGTGATACCCGAGCATCCGCCGTATCCGAATTATCACAAGAACTAGTAGTGGAAGATTGCGTTTGCGGCGGATCGACGGTGCTCTGTGGTCCGTAATGGAGCACACGTTCGCAGGCGATATGATATTTTTATGAACGTCCTTCATGCCAGAACTTCCCGAAGTTGAAACCGTCGCGCGTGGATTGCGTTTGACTGTGTTGGGGCGTCGAATTTTGTCCGTTACCCTACGCAAGACGGATTTCATAGACGATCCATCCTTAATTGAGCGGCACCTTCCCGGTCGAAGGATCGAGGCAGTAGACCGGCATGGAAAATTCATGCTGCTGCGATTGTCCAAGGCTCAGGGCGCGAATGAAAATTCCGTGAATGGAGACAATGCTCCGGCGGCGCTGCTGGTACACCTGGGAATGACCGGGCACATTGCGTCGACGGCGGCAGATCGGCCCTGGGAAAAACACACGCACGCCATTTTTGCGCTGGATGATGGGCGGGAGTTGCGCTATACGGATGCGCGGCGATTTGGGCGGCTGGCATATTTGTCGGCGGAAGCGCTGCCTGCGGAACTGGACGGATCTGGACTTGAGCCGCTGCTGGTGACGGCGGCGGAATTTGCGGCGCGAATCGGATCGCGGCATTCACGAATCAAGGCGCTGCTACTGGATCAGAGCGTGCTGCGCGGAGTTGGCAACATCTACGCGGATGAAAGCTTGTGGCGCGCGAAGATTCATCCGGCAAAACTGGGAGCGAATCTCAGCAAGAAACAGCTGGGGGCTCTGCGGAGCGGATTGCAGAAAATATTGGAGAGGGCGATTGCGCTGCGCGGGTCGTCGATTGCGGATTTTGTGGATGCCGACGGCGAGCCGGGAGAATACCAGCAGCATCACCGGGCCTACGGGCGCGAAGGCAAAAAGTGCTACCGCTGCGGCACGACGATTCGCAGGGCGATCGTTGCGGGGCGAAGCAGTTTTTTTTGTGCGAAGTGCCAAGCTGCCCCACGGGCTTTCGTAGTGCTACCGCGTCCGGGCGCAAGAACACGAGTTACATCTTCGACTGGCGGCCGGAAGAAGAAGTCGAAATCTTTGAGGGGCAACGCGAAGAGACGAAACAAGCGCTGATGTTACTGGCGCGAGATTCTTGCACCCACCATGCGGGTGATGAGAACAAGCAGGGAGATGAACATGGGAGAGCGGATGAATTTACGTCGAATAATCACTTTAGTGTTTGTGTTGCTGCCGGCGGCTGGGCTTCACCGCGCGATCGCACAAACCCGGCAAGTCGACACGAATGAGTACGCGGCGGGAGACTCGCAAATACTAAAGGAAATTCGGGAACACAGCGAGATGATGGAGAATTTGGAGCATTTGTCGGACGCCATCGGGCCGAGAGTGACGGGCTCGCCGCAATTGAAGCAGGCCAATGAGTGGACGGCGGAAATGTTTCGCAAGTATGGCTTGACGAATGTGCATCTGGAGCCGTGGACGATTGCGCATTCGTGGACGAGGGGCACGGCGCGTGCGCGGATACTGTTGCCAACAGAGCATCCACTGACTATTGCGGCGGCAGGTTGGTCGCCGAGCACGGCGGGAGTGGTGCGCGGGCAGGTGGTGTACTTCGACGCAAAGAAGAAAGAGGATTTTGAGAAATTCCGGGGACAACTGAAAGGCGCGGTGGTGATTTACCAGGAGCCGGAGAGTCTGTCTCCGCCGAAACCGGAAGATTCGAAAAGTGAAATTGTGCGCGCGATGCAGGCACCTCCGCCGATGAAAGGTGAACCGGCGGCGCCATTGCCGTATGCCGCTTTTATGCAAGGGGCGCGCGACCGCACGGCGTTTTTCCAGCAAGAGGGAGTCGCGGTGTTGCTGCGGGATTCGAACAAGCCGCACGCGTTGCTGAACATGACAGGAATCGGGGGAGAGAAATTCGATATCGGGGCGATCCCGACGGCGTTTGTTACCGGGGAAGGCTACCGGTTGATTTTTCGGATGCTAAAGCACGGGCCGGTGAACGTGGAAATCGAAATGGCCAATTCGTTCAGCGACAAACCGGTGGAAGTTTACAATACGGTGGCGGAAATTCGCGGCAGCGAGAAGCCCGAAGAAGTGGTGATGTTGGGAGCGCACCTGGATTCTTGGGATCTGGGAATGGGGTCGACGGACAACGGCACGGGGTCAATGGCGGTACTGGAAGCCGCGCGGGCGCTGGCGAAACTACAGCTAAAACCAAAGCGCACAATACGCTTTGTCTTGTTTACCGGGGAAGAAGAGGGCTTGGTCGGTTCCAAGAAATACGTGGAGGCGCACAAGGGCGAGCTGGATCAGATTTCTGGAATTCTGGTGCATGACACCGGAACGGGGCGAGTCTTGACGTTGGGTTTGCACGACAACTATCAGGATCGCGAAATTGTGGACCAGGAAATCACACCGATTCGCGAGCTGAAGCTGCTGGAGCCAACCATGCGACGCTCGTTTGGCACGGACCACACTTCATTTGACGATGCGGGCGTGCCAGGATTCTGGGCGATCCAGGATGGCGCGGAATACTCGAAGACGCATCACAGCCAGTCGGACACGTTCGATAAAGTCTGGAAAGACGATTTGAATCAGGGTGCGCAAGTGTTGGCGGCGTGGGCCTATAACACGGCGCAATTGCCGGAGATGCTGCCGCGGCGTGCACTGATTGCGGCGCCAAAACTGCCAGCTGCTGTTGCGGAGACGGAAAAGAAAGAGGAAGCCAGTGCCGGAGCGAAAGCTGGAAATACAGATGCGGCCCAGGCGGATCCGACCAAGGCCGATCCGGTTGGTGACATAGACGCCAAAATTCTGGCGCAGGTGAAATCGGATGAACCCGAATTAAAAGCGAATTTGCAACATTTGACGGATCACATTGGCCCTCGTCTTACTGGCTCGGAGCAACTTGAGCAAGCCAGCCGATGGATGATAGAGCGATTTCAGGAGCTGGGACTCGAGAGTGTACATCAGGAGACATGGACGATAGCCAATCGATGGGCGCGGGGTCCCGCGACAGGCCGGGTATTTTTTAGCGGCGAGCAAAAACCGGGCGAGGAAGCGGCGACGCTGAATCTTACGATGGCGACCGGTGGGTGGTCGCCGGGTACGAATGGAACGGTGCGCGGGCCCGTCATTGGCGTAGCGATTGAAAAACTGGAGGACTTGCAACAGTACAAGGGCAAATTGAATGGCGCGATCATTGTCTTGGGCAGGCCGGTGGAGACGCGAATGCCCGGCAACCCCCTGATGACGCCATGGGGCGATGAGACTATTCCGATTGCGTTTCCAAAGAGCGATAAGCCGTTCGATTTCGAGACGTACATCCAGCTACGCACCGCGTCGATGAATTTTTTTGCCGAGGAGAAAGCGGCGGCCGTGCTGATCGGATCGGAGAAATGGTATGACCTGCTAAACATGAGCGCCAGCGGGAGGAATTACCAACCGGCGGCGATTCCGACGGCGTACATCGCGAGAGAAAATCTGACGATGCTCTGGAGGCTGCTGGAAGAAGGCGCAGTGCAAGCGGAAGTGAATATCGGAGGCAGCTTCAGCGGCCAACCGGCCGAGGTACACAACACCGTCGCGGAAATTCGGGGGAACGAGAAGCCGGACGAGATAGTGATTATCGGAGCGCACCTGGATTCGTGGGACCTGGGGACGGGGGCGACCGATAACGGCACGGGCTCCACCGCGGTGCTGGCGGCGGCGCGCGCCTTAAAAAAGCTGGGATTGAAGCCGAAACGGACAATACGGTTCGTGTTGTTTACCGGGGAAGAGCAGGGCCTGAACGGATCCAAGGCTTATGTGAAACAACATGCCGATGAACTGGCGAAAATCTCAGCTGTGCTGGTGCACGACAGCGGCACCGGCAAAGTGTTGACGGTGGGGTTGATGGGAAATTACGGGGCGCGCGAGACGATGGACCACGTGCTGTACCCGCTGGCGCGCGCGAAAGAAATTGGATTGGCGGAACCGACTCTGCGGAAGGAAGACGGGAGCGATCACATTCCGTTCGATGCAGCAGGAGTGCCGGCGTTCTGGTGCGTACAGGAAGTGGCGGATTACGACAAGACGCATCATTCGCAAGCCGACACTCTTGACCGGGTGAACTGGGATGATTTGACGGAAGGGGCACAGGTGCTGGCAGTATTCGCGTACAACGTAGCGGAACTGCCGGAATTGTTGCCCCGGAAACCAGCGCCGCAGAAATAGCGGTGTGAAATTGCGGCCGGCCTAGGAGATCGCCAGCGAACAGGTGCTTCCTAAATTTCTATGAGAGTGGTATTGCAACGGGTGAGTCGCGCACGAGTCTCGGTCGAACAACGAGTTACTGGTGAAATTGCGGCCGGCTTGACGATCCTGGTTGGGGTTGGGGTTGCTGACACAGCGGCAACGGCGGCAGCGATGGCTGAAAAAGTCGCACAGCTTCGCATTTTTGAGGATAGCGACGGCAAAATGAACCGGTCATTGTTGGACGAAAAATGGAGCGCGCTAGTGATCTCCCAATTCACGTTATATGGAGACGCGCGGGGACAAAGGCGGCCCAGTTTTGTGGCCGCCGCGCGGCCGGAACAAGCGAAAGCGGTTTATGAGGAATTCTGTTCGGCGCTGACAAAACTGGGGGTGCCGGTAGAGACCGGAAGATTCCAGGCGACAATGTCGGTGGAACTGGTGAACGAAGGGCCGGTAACCATTTTGTTGGATTCCGACAAGACGTTTTGACGCATACGAGAAGGCGGCGCTGTGAGCCCTAATGGCAAGCCAGGCGAGGTCAGCATCCGCATCCGTCGTGCGAAGACGGCTGACGCAACGCGGATGGCCGAACTCTGCGGACAGCTGGGTTATCCGGCGACAGCGGCACAATTAGCCCAGCGGTTGAGGCGAATAATGCCCAAGTCGCAGCACGCCGTGCTGGTAGCGGAGTCTCCAGAACGCAAAGTGATCGGGTGGCTGCACGTCAGCGTGGAGTCGCTACTGGAAGTTGAATTGCGGGCGGAAGTGAACGGACTGGTGATTGCGGATAATGAGCGAAGCCGAGGCGCGGGAGCGCAGCTGCTAACAGCCGCGGAAGAATGGGCTCGAAAACATGGTTGCATGAATATGTCGGTGCGATCGAACGTAGTACGGGAGCGAGCGCACCAGTTTTACCTGCGGAACGGTTACGAGCACTACAAAACTCAGAAAGCTTTTCGCAAAACGGTTTGAGTGCATCGAACACCCGATAAACCTTGCTGAAACCGCATGCAACACGGCACGTATCTACCCAAGCATGGCAGTATATCTTCGATGCTGGCATAATATATCGTATGACGATACACTTGTAGAATGAAGGCTGCTATTTCAGATACGCAATATCGCGCGCTTGCGGAATTGCGCTGCCGGATCCGGCATTTCATCCAGGAAGGCGATGTAGCCGCCAAGCGCTGCAATGTGGAACCACAGCAATACCTGATGTTACTGGCCATACGAGGCCTGCCGAAGGACTCAGAGGCGACGATACGCACACTGGCGGAGCGCCTGGCACTGAAACATCACAGCGCGGTGGAGCTAGTTGACCGTTTGGAGTTACGCCGGTTGGTTCGCAGAAGTCGCAGCGTGGACGACCGGCGGGAAGTGCGGGTGTCACTATTGCCGCAGGGGTCAAAATTACTGGAACAGGTGGCGAGGCGGCGAATCGGTGAATTGCGCGCAACCGGAGCGGCGCTGGCTGACGCCATCAGCGCGCTGGTAAAACGCAAAGGTCAACACTCACAAAGACGGAAGGATAATCTGCGGATGAAAGTGCAACCGGACAAAACCCACGGAACGCGAGCGCGCTCCTGAGATGACTACCGCCGTTATCCCCACCGCTGAAGAGACTCTGCGCGCCGCCAAAGCACAATGGTGGCGAGCGCCGGGGCGATATTGGAAAGCGTTGCGTGAGCAGCGTGAGGAACAAATATTTCTGGTGCTTACGCTGCTGATTGGCGCGCTGGTTGGGGCGCTGGTGGTGGCGTTTATTTTGATTACCGAGCGATTTGGTGCGCGGCTCTATCCTTTGGGCGGCGCGGCGTGGCGGAGACTGCTGGTTCCGGTGGTGGGTTCGCTGGGCATGGGATATCTGCTATACAGATTTTTTCCCGATGCGCGAGGCAGCGGTGTTCCGCAAACGAAAGCGGCGCTATGGGCGCGCGGCGGAATAATTTCTCCAGGCACAGTGTTCGGAAAATTTTTCTGCACCTCAGCAACACTGGCCTGCGGTATACCGTTGGGCCGTGAGGGACCTGCCGTGCAGGTAGGCGCAGGAATCTCATCGTTGCTAGGCCGATACCTGGGGTTGCGGCCAGAAAAAGTGAAAGCGCTTATCCCGGTTGGGGCGGCGGCCGCTATCGCAGCAGCATTCAACACTCCGCTAGCGGCGGTGGTGTTCGCTTTGGAAGAAGTAGTGGGGGATCTGCACGCGCCAGTACTGGGATCGGTGGTGCTGGCTTCGGCAACCTCGTGGGGAATGCTGAGGCTGCTGCTAGGAAACGATCCGCTTTTTGCAGTGCCCCAATACCAGCTTCTGCATCCTGCGGAATTAGCCATTTATGCGCTGCTGGGAGTGTTGGGGGGATTCATTTCCGCGGCGTTCAGCAGGCTACTGTTGTCGATGCGAGCGTGGTTTCTGACGCGCCCAAGAAAGACGGTATGGTTCCAGCCGGTGGCTGGCGGTCTGGTGACGGGAATAATGGCCTGTTTTGTGCCGCAGATACTGGGCGTGGGCTACAAGTACGTGGGCGACGTTTTGAACGGCGGAATGGCATTGAAGCTAATGATTCTGTTGCTGGTGCTAAAACTGTTTTCCGTGACCATTAGCTATGCGTCGGGGAACGCCGGCGGAATATTCGGGCCGAGCCTTTTCCTGGGAGCCATGTTGGGAGGGATCGTAGGAACGGTTGCGCACCACTTTGCGCCCGGGTATGTTGCCTCGCCGGGAGCGTACGCTTTGGTGGGAATGGGCACGGCCTTCGCGGGAATTGTGCGCGCCCCGATGACTTCAGTGCTGATGATTTTTGAGATCACGCGAGACTATGCGGTCATCGTGCCGCTCATGATTTCGAACCTGGTAAGTTTCTTTATCGCGTCACGATTCCAGCGTGAGCCGATTTATGAAGTGTTGGCGCACCAGGACGGGATTCATTTGCCAACAGCCGGATCGCGTGTGCAGGAAGGACAGCGGCAGGTGTACCAGGCAATGCATGCGGCGACTGAGGTTCTGGACGCGCGCGCGACGATTCAGGAAGCGCTGGAAAAAGTGGCGGCCAGTAAGTTGCACGTGTGGCCAGCGGTTGACGATTGCGGGGTGATTGCGATGGTGAGCCTGGGGCAACTGCAAAAAGCGCTGACTGAGGGAGCGACGGAGAAACCTTTAAGCGAGATTCTCAAGGCTGGGGAATTTCCGCATGTGCATACGGATCATTCGCTGAACATGGCGCTGGATCGCATGGGATCGAGCCAACTGGATGTGCTGCCGGTGGTGAATCGAGCGAACGTGCACAAGTTGGAAGGCATTGTGACGCTGCAGGATGTTCTGAGGCTGTATGGCGTGGGGCCTCGGGAAACAGACGTAGCGTCCGGTCAACCTGCATCTTGAATCGAGCGGTCTTACCGAGTTTCGAAGGTCAACGCTGGCTGATTAATTTGTTGACGCGCTCGGTTAGCTTATCTGGATCCACGACGGGTGGAGAGCAGGTGCGATTGGTGCAGATGAAAGCCGCGGCTTGTTTTACCTGGGGATACTGCACGTCGGGATTGGGCAGGCGGCCTTCGCGAATATCCCACCATTCGAGCCGTTTGTAATCCGATGGATAGCGCAACGCCGCGTAGAAAAGACTTTGCGCCGCGGGATCGTCTTTGTGTCCGACGACGGTGAGATGCAGCGGCTCGGAAGCGATTTCCAGATCGGCGAGCAGAGCGCTGGATGAGGGCAGGCGGTCCACTATTGGTTTCGCAGCGAGGTAACGCATGGCGTTCTTGGCGAGCTGTTCGTATGCCGCGTTGCCGGTGTAATGAAAGAGAAGATTTGCGGTGCGTGCGACCATCACGTTTTCGTCACGCTGGGGATGCGGTGCATAGCTATGATCGGCGGGCGCTTTTACGGTGAGGAATCCGGCGCCCTGGGCATCGCGAAAGTTTTTGCCGATGAACTGCACTGCGGATTGTGCGTGCGCTAGCCATTGGCGATCGCCGGTCGCTCCGTACAACGCGACGAATGCGCGGGCCATGGCAACGGTGTCGCCCAGATATCGGCCGGAGCGATCGACCGCGTCGTGGCGGAAACCGCCGCCTGGCAATGCTCGGTTTGCCAGCACCCAATGCGCGGCGCGCACCGCTTCGTCAAGCGTGGCACGCCCGCCGGTGGCGTCGTAGAGCGTCACCAGACCAGTTATGGCCCAACCATTTTCGCGCGCGTAGCTGTGCTTATCGACTCGCGGAATGCCGAGCTTGCGGCGCTGTGCATCGCTTAGCGCGAAATATTCCGCGCTGTGCTTCCCTTCCACGAGGTCAGCATCCTGACTTGTGTAAAAAGCACCGGTGGGCGAGGTGAGAAATGTCTGCAGGTAACGCTGGATTTCCTGCGCGGCGTGCAGGTAACGCGGGTCGCGCCATTGCGCGTAGGCGAGCGAATAAATATGCAGGTTCTCCGCCTGCATCTGCATGATTTTCTCAAAGTGCGGGGAATTCCAGTCGCCGCCTGTGGAGTATTGATACACGCCGCCCCAGGCGGGATCGAGCAGGTGGAGCTGCTCGTCGAGGGTTTGCTTGGCCATGCCTTCGGCGCGAGTGTCGTTTTTCGCGCGAGCGAGATCCATGGCGTATTCGACGGAGTTCCAATCGAGAAACTTCTGATCTTTGCCCCAACTACCGTATTTGTTGTCGTAGCCATTAAAAAAATTTCGGGTCAGCTCTTCGCGCAGATTTGGGGTGAGCAGCGGCTCGTTCGGTAATTCAGGTTTGCGCTCCGGTTGCACTGAGGGACCTGGACTCGGATCATCAATGATTGCTTGCAGCATGGAAGACATTTCATCAGGAGGGAGATAGCCCTGGCGTTTGACGATTTCGTGGCCATCGCCGTCAAAAACGACGGTGGCGGGCCAGCCGAAATCTTCGTAGCGATTGGAGAGGTCGGGGCGCGAGTCCTGATCGACTTTGAGGGTGATGTAACGGGCTTGTAGCAGCTTGATGACTTGCGGATCGCTGTAGGTGTTGGCGTCCATGACGTGGCACCAGTGGCACCATACGGCTTCGAGATCGAGCAGGACGAATTTGTGGTCGCGTTTGGCTTCGGCGAAAACCGCGTCAGACCATGTCCGCCAGTGAAGCTGGCTTTCTTTATGCGAGATGATTCGAGAACTGCTTTGCCCAAAGGCCGCGGTGGCGATGAGCAGAAAGACGAATGCAGGCAGGAAAGCTCTTCTCATGGTGTCTGCTACTAAGTACGAATGGCTCGCCAGATCGGATGAAAATTGGCCTAGAAGCCGCCGCCACCGCCGCCACCGAAGCCGCCGCCTGAGGATCCGCCGCCGCCAAAACCGGAGCCGCCGGAGCTGCGCGGAGCGGAGGCCATGGCGCTGCCGGCTCGCGCGGACATGGCGTTGAGGTTACTGGTGAAATTTATCGGGTAAAAAATTGGGCCGGTGCCGCCGCGATACCAGCCGGGAGGCTGGGTCATGATGCCCTGAAAAGCCTTGCTCCAGTTTTTTTCCACGCCGTAGGCCATGGCGAAGGGTAGGAATTTTTCGAACATTTGCGGGGTCTTGATGGTGCGATTGAAACGATCGGACTCCACGTGATTCAGAAAATCCTCGAAGCCTAGGGCGTTTTCAAGTACGCGGGTGCCCTGTTCGGTGTGCGCGGGCATAAACCAGCCGAATATGCAGATGATCAAGGCGGAAATAATTCCACCGACGATGAACGGCAGAGCTGCCATGCCGAGGGCTGAAGCGAGAGGCGGCATGGCCCAGATGGATAAGACGCCGATGGCGATGCCGGTGCCGACATAGGTAGAGCGAACACTGTCGGGGCGGCGACGGTAAAAGCCCTGCCCGACGAGAGAATCGAAGATGCGGGTTTTTATGTCGGGAAGGTTTTTGTAAAACCGATTCTGCAGGCTGTCCATGGAGACCGTTTCGCCGAGCGTGCCGGCGGAGAAAAAGCCGTTCAGAAGCGATTGTTCGTGAGGCTTGAGCGCGGACCACTGCGGGCGATCTTTCTGCAGGATGAAGCTGTAGTCCTTGTCGTGAAGCAAACCCAGCATGCGATCTTTCTGATGTTCTTCGATGACTATGTAGCCGCGGACGGCGAGGTCGACGATGGTGGCGGTGATGTCGCGCATGTCGACGGAATCGTCGACGAGCGAGCCAACTTCTCCGGGAGTGAGTTGATTCGGAGGCTCGTATTGCGCGGCGATGGGACGGAGGCGAGGATCGCGGCCGCGGGTCCACCACAGGTAGAACATGGCGGCGAAGACGAATAAAGGCAGGAACAGCGGCCAATTGCTGGCGAGAAAGCGGCCGAACAGGGCGAGAGCGGATGGCTCGTGTATGAGGCCTTTGTCAAAGGCGACGGCGACGGTCAATCCCGCGTGATAGGAAAGTGGGGCGGTGGTTTGGACTTCGACGCCATTGCCGGCGACGTCAGTTTCGGCGTCCCTGGCGCGTGAACCGTACTCGCCGGTGAAAGTGGTGGCGCGGACGTTGCTGGCACCGGCCGGCAAAAGGATGTTGGCGCGGGCGGAGTCGATGGGCACGTCCCACTCATCGCCGGTCACGTTCCAATAGAGTTCGTCGTGATCGTCAAAAAATTTGATGGCGTCGGAGATGGTGTACTCGATCGTGATGGTCTGGACGGAGTCGTCGGCGTCGGGAATGTAGATTTTGAGTTTGCGGTAGTGGCGTACGCGGCTGGAATCGAATTTGAGGTGGCGGCCGCTGCCATTGGTCACATTTTTCACGCTGAGAAAGAGCGTGTAGTTCAAGCCCTGGGGTGTGCGGTATTCGATGGGGATGGAGCGGTACAGGCCGTGCCAAGGGCCGCCGATGAAGTGGGCTTCGATTTTTTCGGTGACGTTGATGGTGCCGTCGCGGGAGACGACGACATGGGAATCGAAGCTATCGATGCGCAGTTCTTTGGCGCTTGCTGCTGCGGCACAAGTGAAAGAGATGACAGCTAGAGCGAGGAGGGCGAGACGGCGAAGCGCGAGGCGGGCAGAGCATTCGAGCAGGCGCGAAGGAATGCGTGACGAATTGCGTGGCCCATTTCCTGAAGAGAGTTCAGACATGAAGGGCGAGCTGTCCCGGTTCATGCCGAGGCAGCGGGAGTATTGAAGCTGACCTTGGGAGCTTCGCGTTCTGCAGCGGCGGTGACTTCGAAAAATTCGCGGGTTTTAAAGCCGAGCATGTTGGCAAAAATGTTGGTGGGGAATTGCTGGATCTTGGTGTTGAGGTCGCGAACGACGGCATTGTAGTAGCGGCGGGCGTTCTGAACGGCATCTTCTATTTGGGTCAGGGAAGTCTGGAGAGCTGTAAAACTTTCCACGGCGCGAAGCTGCGGATAGGCTTCCGCGAGAGCGAAGAGGCTCTTCAGAGCGCCGGAGAGCATGTTTTCGGCCTGGGCCTTGTCAGCCGGAGCGGTAGCGGTCATGGCGCGATTGCGAGCGTTGACGACGGCTTCCAAGGTGCCCTTTTCGTGTGCCGCGTACCCTTTGACAGTTTCCACGAGATTGGGAATCAGGTCATAGCGACGCTTGAGCTGGACGTCAATATCGGCCCAGGCGTTGTCGACCTGAACTTTCAGACGAACCAGGGAGTTGTACATGCCGACTACTACAACGAGTATGAGGACGAGAACGCCCAGAATGATGAAAGTGGTCATGCCGATGGCCTCACACAGAAAGAGTAAGCGCAGCTACCGCGAGTCAATATACGTCGCGTGCAAGTGGGTGTAAAGCGCGGGCGGGGACACCGCCCGGCGGGGCCGGCTAGTATCTCTAGCGTATATTAATGAACTGGTCTATGCTGCAGGTTGCGATCAGCGGCTTTTCTCCCTTACCGCTCTACGAACACAACGAACCGCCGATTTATCGAGCAGGCCTACGAGAATGCTTTTCAAAACGATCAGCGCTTCGGTGTACGGAATTGACGCGCACTGCGTTGAAGTGGAGGTCGACGTGGGTTCCGCGCGGATGCAGGATTTTAACGTGGTGGGGCTTCCGGACAATGCGGTAAAGGAAAGCCGCGAGCGCATCAAGTCCGCGCTGAGAAACTGCGGGTTCGAATTTCCCTACGGGCAAGGGGTGACCATCAACCTGGCGCCTGCGGACCTGCGCAAGGAAGGATCGGGTTTCGACTTGCCAATGGCGCTGGGGCTGGCGGGCTGTATGGGACAGTTTTTCGGCAAGCCTCTGGACCAGTGCATGTTCCTGGGCGAATTGTCACTGGACGGCGGTGTCCGGCCGGTGCGCGGCGCGCTTTCGGCGGCGCTGGCAGCGCGAGAACGAGGACTGAAGGCCATCGCCGTGCCGGAAGCCAACGCGCGCGAAGCGGCCATCGTGGAAGGCGTCAACGTATTTGCGCTGAAATCGTTGCCGCAGGCGGTGGATCTGGTGAATTCGCCGGAATCGTTCACGCCGGTGCGCGTGGATGCGGGGCAGATGCTTTCGGAGGCGGCGCAGTACAGCGTGGACCTGCGCGATGTGCACGGGCAGCAGGCAGCCAAGCGAGCACTGGAGGTTTCCTGCGCTGGTGGCCACAACATTTTATTTATCGGGCCGCCGGGAGCGGGAAAGACTATGCTGGCCAAACGCATCCCAACCATCCTGCCGCCCATGACGCTGGAAGAGGCCATCGAGACGACGCGAATTCACAGCGTCGCGGGGACACTGGAAGACAGTCGTGGTCTGGTGGGAACCAGGCCGTACCGCTCGCCGCACCACACCATCAGCGACGCCGGGTTGATCGGAGGCGGCGCAGTGCCGCGGCCGGGAGAAGTTTCATTGGGCCACAATGGAGTCCTGTTTTTGGACGAGTTGCCGGAGTTTCAGCGAAACGTCCTGGAGGTGATGCGCCAACCGCTGGAGGATGGCTCAGTAACCATCGCGCGCGCGGCGATTTCGGTGACCTTTCCGGCACGGTTCATGCTGGCTGCGGCGATGAATCCTTGCCCGTGCGGATACTTTGGAGATCCGACCAGGGAGTGCCATTGCACTCCACCCATCATCCAGCGATATGTTTCCAAGATCTCGGGGCCACTGTTGGACCGCATCGATATTCACATCGAAGTGCCGGCGGTGAAATACAAGGAACTCCGAGCGCCAACCCCGGCAGAAAGCTCTGAAGCGGTGAGGCTGCGCGTGATTGCGGCGCGGGACAGGCAACTGGAAAGATATCGTGGTGAGAAGAAAACGTATTCGAATGCCCAGATGATGCCCAAGATGATTCGCAAGCATTGTGAGATTACTGCGGAAGGCGAAAAATTACTGGAAAACGCCATCACTCGGCTGGGGCTTTCCGCGAGGGCCCACGATCGAATCCTGAAAGTAGCGCGAACGATTGCGGACCTGGAAGGCGCGGACGATATAGCACCAAAGCACCTGAGCGAGGCGATCCAGTACCGAACGCTCGACCGTTCCTATTGGGCCTAGGTGGAGCCAAAGGTGGGTCCAAAACTCTCTCGGTTAGATTGCGAATGTAGACCGCAAGCGATTACAAGGTATAATCGCGCCAGCCACCTACCCGCAGTGGCCTCTTGAATACTTGATACCCGTGAATCCCGATACCATCGGGAACATTACGGTATAGAGGGATTGCTCCATTGACTCTATTTCCGGCGCTGTGTTACGCATTAGGCGCGCGAAATGCAGTCCGACCGGCCACGGTGAGGCAAAACGGATAAATGGCTGACCAGAAGCACCTCGACGTCACACTCGAGACTCAAGTTGAAAGCGTGAATCTTGCGGAAGAGATGTGTTTGCGCGTGGCCGAAGCGGCAGGATTCGACGAAGACGACTGTTACCGTATCGGGATGTCAGTGCGCGAGGGTGTGATCAACGCGTTTCACTATGGCAATCAGGAAAGGCCGGACAAGAAGATTTACCTGGCCGTGGAATTGACGACCGACAAGATGGTGATTCACGTGCTGGACGAGGGCAAAGGGTTCAAGCTGGAAGACGTACCGAATCCTCTCGCGGAAGAGAACTTATTAAGCACTTCGGGACGTGGGATTTTTCTGATGCGCTCGTTTATGGATGAATTCGACGTGGTATCGGGGCGGACCGGCGGGGCGGAGATCATCATGTCGAAAAAACTGCCGGGGCAGAATAATCACGCGCCAAATGGTGAAGGCGGCCAGAGTGCCGCGCCACACCAAGCTTAGAAAGGGACCATGGCTCTATTACAAGCCACGTATCGGGATGCTGGAGCGGTTACCGTGCTGGACTTGAGCGGGAGGATCACGCTGGGTGAGGGCAGCGCGCTGTTGCGGTCGACCATTCGCGAATTGCTGGAAGAAAAGCGTTTTAAGATTCTGGTGAATCTTGGGGACATCAACTACATCGACAGCTCCGGAATCGGCGAACTGGTGAGCGCGTTTACCACCGTGAAAAATCGTGGTGGTGAGTTGAAGTTGCTGCATCTGACGAAAAAAGTGCACGACCTGCTGCAAATCACGAAGCTGTACACCGTATTTGAAGTGCACTCCGATGAAGTGGCGGCATTGCGCAGCTTCGACGCAGCAGTAGCCTGAACCAGCGACACCCAACCCTCGCGAACCGGTCATGTGCGTTGAAAATTGACGCATAAGAGCGGCGCCACCGCGTGAGACATCCTTTCATGGTTAATGAATCCGTCACAGCCTGGATTTCCGAGCGAGCCAGCCAACTGGGTTTCGCAATGAGCGGAATCGTTCGCGCGGAGAGATTTCCGGAGATGGAGCGCAATGATGAATGGCTGGCGCAAGGCTATGCCGGCACTATGAAGTACCTTGCGGATGCGCGGCGCAGCGACCCGCAGAGAGTTATGCCCGGTGCGCGAAGCGTGATCGTCTGCGCGTTAAACTACAACACAAAGTATTTACGCACTGCGCAGGCCCGCGCGGGTGCACACAGCAAGTCTGGGAATGAGGAACCGCGAGGATGGATATCACGCTATGCCTGGGGAGACGATTACCACGAAGTATTGCGAACCAAACTGGAAGCCCTGTTGGAAGGATTGCGGGAACAACACGAAGAACCCTTCGATGCGCGCGTTTATAGCGACACCGGGCCGCTGAACGAACGTGTTCTAGCGACACACGCTGGCCTTGGCTGGATGGGTAAAAACACGCTGCTGCTGAATGAAGATATTGGCTCGTTCTTTTTCCTGGGGGTAATTCTTACCACGCTGGATTTGCAACCCACGCTGGAGCGCGCGGAGCCTCCTCCATCGAACCTTTGTGGAAGTTGCAGAAAATGTATTGAAGCCTGCCCGACGCACGCGCTGGTCGACGCGTATGTGATGGATGCCCGCCGGTGCATCTCGTATCTGACGATTGAACTGCGCGAAACGATTCCAGAAGAATTGCGCGCGCCGATGGGGCAGCACGTGTTTGGCTGCGACATTTGTCAGGATGTCTGCCCGTGGAACCGCGCAGCGCCAGTGGCCGAAACGTGGGAATTTCAGCCCCGAAGATACGAAAGAAAACCACGGGCGGCTGAAACTGAATGGTCAGGTGCGGTGACGCCGGTGCAAGTGCCCGTGCCCGTGCGGGAAGAAACCTCCGACAGCGTTGACGCGTCCAGGAAATTGCAGGAATCATTATTTCGGCCCCGGCTGGAGTGGCTGGCTTCACTGAGCGAACAGGAGTTTCGGAACATGTTTATTGGAAGCCCAATCAAGAGAACCAAATGGAAAGGGTTGATACGGAACGTATGCATCGCATTGGGAAATTCGAAGGGCGCCAACGATTCGGCGTCGGGTGAACGAATTATGGGTACCCTACTGCGGTTGCGCGAATGCGGCGAGCCGCTGGTAATGGAATCTGCCCAATGGGCGATCTCATGCATCCAAGCAAATGACGGTGAGCATACGCAGCCGTAAGACTCGTGCGCGCCAAAGCGCAGTGTACAAGAGCTATAATTTAGTGGATGACTGATTAAGTGCATTTCAGGATTGGGCAGGAGTCGCCGACCTGGCACCGCGCCCGCCAAGAAAAGAGTTTCGATTCAAGCCCGGACTAGATTCACATTTGAACAATCGGAAAATCTGAGGAGGACAATTCGTGGCTTTTACTTTACCGCCGTTGCCGTATTCATTCGATGCACTAGAACCGCACATCGACGCCAAAACGATGGAGATCCATCACGACAAACATCATGCAGCGTATGTCAACAACCTGAACAAGGCACTGGAAGGGCATGCCGATTTGCAGTCGAAGTCGATTGACGATCTGCTCAAGAACCTGGACGCTGTTCCGGAAAACATTCGCACCGCGGTGCGAAACAACGGGGGCGGACACTGGAATCACAGTCTATTCTGGCCGCTGATGAAGAAGGGCGGCGGCGGTGAACCTAAGGGAGAAATAGGGACGGCGATCAACTCCGCATTTGGATCGTTTAGCGGCTTTCAAGAAAAATTTGCCGCAGCGGGCGCCGGACGGTTCGGCTCAGGCTGGGCCTGGTTGCTGGTGAAGGATGGAAAACTGGTCATCGACTCGACGCCGAACCAAGACACGCCGTATTCGTTATCGGGCGGAGGCAAAGCCGTGCTGGGATTGGATGTCTGGGAACATGCCTACTATCTGAAATATCAAAACCGCCGGCCGGACTACATCAAGGAATGGTGGAATACCGTGAACTGGGAAAACGCTGCGGAACTCTATGTCGGAGCCAAGAAATAAGCTGGAGCGAAATAGTTACGAAAAAGGAAAAGGCCTGCTTCGTTGTGGAGCAGGCCTTTCTTATTATTAGGAAGCCGGAATCAAGCCATGCAGCGTTTGATCAAGGGAACCACGTTTGCCCCACCAGAAAATCCATCGGGCAGCGAGCTATAGTCGCCGCGAGCCTCGCGGGTCGCGGGTGGAATCGGGGCGTTGGAGTGGCGCGACGCTTCACGGACCAACTCCAGACGGCCACGAACGCGGAACTTCGCAAGCAGAGAAGACACATGAAATTTTACCGTGCGCTCAGAAAGATTCAGGTCCGCAGCAATCTCTTTGTTGGCCAGGCTGCGCATGATTCCGCCAAGCACCTCGTCTTCGCGGCGGGTTAATTTGACGGATGAACCTGCAGAGCGCCCGGCCTGAAGTAACTTGTCGGCTTTTTCCTTCAATCCTTCAAGGAAATCGCTTTCCGCCTGGACCATGACGATGTAGTCGTTGGGGGACTGGCCGCGAACCATGCAGTGCATGGCGAGCAGACCGGCAGCCTGTTCCATCGGAAACTGCCCATCGGGACCGGCTTCGACATGGAAATGGGCCGCACCGGTGTTTTTTTCATAGAAAAAATACATCTCGCGAGGCGGGACTGCCCGCGTAGACAGATGTGTCTGATCGTTCCTGTGGATTAACTTCACGTAAACCCCTCCGAATACAGCCTCGAGTACAGCCGAGACCTATAAGTTTTTTTGCGATTTGCCCCTGAGCGGGGCCAGCTTTACAGACTCACAACTAAGGAACAGCAGCAAACAGAAGCCAAGGTTGACAGTTGTTATCCCGTCGCCCTTGAAAAAGGGCACCCGACGTCCCGCTTGCGAGCAATGCACCGAACTGCTCCTGCATTGCAAATTTTCATCCAAACTACAAATTATTAAATGTCTACACATAATATGGTACTTAGCGCTAGTAAGAATCCTCCAGATAGTTGAGCGATGGTAGGAATTGCACGCACGACGCAAATTTTCCTCATTTTGCGTTCCTCGAATGGAGAAATATGGCATTGCCGCCAAAAACTGGTTTGCTCGATACATCGACAGAGAAATCCATACTCAAGTTCGCCTAAAGGCGGCGTAGCTCAGGACCAAGTATGGTGAATTACCTGTGGAAATTCCGTTCCGGAAGCCGTGCCATCTCTTAATCGCTGATGATGTGCGTTTGCTGAGGGGAAATCAGTTCGTATTGAACGTTGCGCCATCGAATTTTCCTGGTGACGAGCGAGTTGACGAAATTGACGAGGTACAAGAACGGGACGGCGGAGGTGAGGAGAATATATATCCAGGAGGCGCTCATAATTTGGGGCCGGAAAGCGGTCAAAATCTCAGTTACCGCCGCGACTCGCAAGCTGGCGCGTATTGCTGAGAGTAGGAATATGAAAAAAGTGAGGGCCACAATATGCAGAGCGGGCAGTTGAGCTAACAGGTCGCCCAGCGCGAGGCCGAGGCCTAGAACTACCGTAATGCAGTACAGCAGATTTGTAACAGCCGCAACACGCCACATTTTTTCGGCGTAAATCCGGGTGATCAAAACCTGGCGATTGGTGAACTCCAGAAGACCTGCGAAGTCAGTTTCGACAAAAGAAACGGTCAGGCACTCGGGGACGAACAGAATCGAGCGCCTGGTGCGCTCCAGGGCGCTGGTGAGAGAGTAGTCGTCGCTCACGGAGCCGCGCCAGTCATCCAGCACACCGATTTGTTCAAATATGGAGCGGCGAATGGCGGTGCCGCCGCCCCAGCAAAAATTCCTACCCTTCTCCGAGAGCATAGTCACGATCGGTGCATTCCAGGCAGCTAGGAGAGCGGACGCCAGGTTGCCTCGGTTAGGGATGAGCCAGCGCATCGTCGTGGTTGCGCCGACGCGGTCGTCGGCTAAGGGCGCGGTCAAGCGCTGCAACCAGCTCTTCCCTGGCCTGCCGTCGGAGTCGGCGAATACCAATAAGTCAAAATCCGGAGGCAACTGCTCGATGGCCACGCGCAAGTTATTCACTTTTTCGCCGCATTCTTCAGGCGCTTCCGCGATGATCACATGGGCCTTGGGGCGAGAAGCGGCGGCAACGCGTTTCACGATGCCGGCGGCGGGATCGGAAGCCAGTGCCAGGATAAAGAAAATTTCATAATTCTGATGACTGAATTCGGTGAGCGCTACCAGATTACGTTCCAGGCCGGGCTCGACACTCTTGCAGGGACAGAGCACCGCCACACGCGGAGCGTTGAAGCCGGGGTCGGTGAACATGCGGCGGCGAGCGTATCGCAGCCACTGCAAGCCCTGCCAGATAAGATAAGCGGCGACAACTATCTGAACGATGGCGAGAAAATAAAAGACATCTTCCATGTGCTTTCAGGGTAGCAAAGTAAGATTGCTCGCGGTGGAGGTTGTGAGGAGATAGAATCGCACCGGTAAATGGCGCGACACGCGATAAGGAGAGCGAAGATGCCAAGAGTGGATGCGGGAATGGTGACCTCGGCGCTGGAACTGCCGGGATATCGAGTGGTGAGAAATTACGGGATTGTGCGAGGAATCATTGTGCGATCGCGCAGTGTAATTGGAAATCTTGGAGCGGCGTTGCAAACCATCGTGGGAGGAAACATCACCATATTGACCGATCTATGCGAGCGAACCAGGGAGGACGCTTTCGAATTGATGCTGCAGCACGCCGCGGAGCGAGGGGCGAATGCGGTGGTGTGCATGCGGTATGACACGACGGAAGTAATGCAGAGCGTGACCGAAGTCTTGGCATATGGTACAGCGGTTCAGGTCGACCGCATTTCGTAGAAGGCATTACGAGCGGCTTGAAATTCGGGGCTTAACGCAACTTGGCGGGATCTCCCGTCCGGTGGCCGAGGCCACAACGTGGGCGGCGAGATCTTCGAGGTCACGCAGCGCCCGGCTAGCGGCGAAGCGGGCCTTTTCCATAAATGAAGAGTCCAGCAGAAAAGCACAACGATCCACGAACGGGTGGTTAGCCACCTCAAAGGATTTACGGGCACGTCTTGTCGCAGCGCCGCGCCTGATCAATTGCTCATAAATCTGCAGATCGGTCTGAAAATCGAGCGCATCGCCGGCGGTCCATTTTTGCTGTCGCGCCAGGGCAGCCAGAAATTTCCGGCGAAAGATGCCCGCGTCTTTTTGGGACATTGGCCGAGGGCGGGATTTGTTTGAAGGTGCAGGCTCCAAGCAGGCGGCGGAGAAGACTTGAACGGTGAGAGCTAGGAGTGCTTCGCGCTGCAGAAGCTCGAGACGGTCGCGATAGAGAGAAGCATGGACCTGCAAGGCGTGACGACCATGTTCTACAACGTAAGAATCCACGAAACGTGGAATGACCCGCTCGCCAATTAAGGCTTCCGGCAGACGCCGGGCAAGCTCGACAGCCAGGTCAGTGTTATTTTGTGGCTCTCCACGCATGCGTGGACGACCATGTTAGCAGGGATTGTTTTTGCCCGATATTTTGAGAAGAAAACAAAGACGGGCGCAGAGTTCGCGCCCGTCCTGGTTTTTGCCAGATGACCGACCCCGCAATTTGCGAAGCAGCCCGCAAGCTTAATGAATTGCCCGTGGAGCGTCCGGACCGGCGCGCTTCGGTTGAGGCTCCGGAACAACCGGCGGAGCCGCCACTACTTCCTTGGACAGTGCGTGCTCCAAAACCTCATCCAAATTCCGCACGTAGCTGATCTTGATATCGCCGAGAATTTCCGGTGTAAGATCCGCGACGGCGTTGGGCTCATTATCGGCCGGCAGCAGAACTTCCTTGATGCCCGCTCGTTTGGCGCCCAGAACTTTTTCTTTTACGCCGCCGATCGGTAGGACGATTCCGGAAAGCGTCATTTCGCCCGTCATTGCTAGGCGATCACGCACCGGCCTGCCGGTAAGCAAGCTGACCAACGCGGTGACCATTGCGGCGCCGGCAGATGGACCGTCTTTGGGAACCGCTCCCGATGGCACGTGGATGTGGATGTCGTGCTTGCGGAAAAAGTCCGGATCAATGCCATAACGATCGGCATTGGCACGAACCCAGGTGAGAGCCGCGGTCATGGACTCCTGCATGACTTCGCCAAGGTGCCCGGTCATGGTGAACTGCTTGCCGCCGCGCATGCGAGTGGCTTCGATAAAAATGATGTCGCCGCCTACCGGCGTCCAGACCAAACCGACAGCGACGCCGGGCTTCTTGACGCGCTCTTCCACTTCCTTTTCGGTGCGGAATTTTGGCACGCCGAGATATTCACGGACGATCTCCGGCGTGACAGTCATCTTGTCCAACTTGCCTTCGGCGATACGCCGGGCCTGTTTACGCGTCACGGTAGCAATTTCGCGCTCGAGGTTGCGGACACCTGCTTCACGAGTGAAGCTGTGAATGATTTCGCGAATGGCGTCGTCGCTGAACTCCAGCTGTTCCCCAACCTTCAAGCCGTGTTCTGCCGCCTGCTTGGGGATCAGATATTTGTGCGCGATATGCAGTTTTTCTTCGCCTGTGTAGCCTGGCAACTCGATGATCTCCATGCGATCACGAAGCGGCTCTGGAATGGGATCCATCCAGTTGGCCGTGGCGATGAAGAGCACCTTCGACAAGTCGAAGGGCACATCGAGATAATGGTCGCGGAAGGCATAATTCTGCTCGGGGTCGAGTACTTCCATGAGGGCAGAAGACGGATCGCCGCGGAAATCGCGGCCCAGCTTGTCGACTTCATCAAGCATGCAAACGGGGTCGTTGGACTCGGCGCGTTTCAATCCCTGAATGATTTGCCCGGGCAGAGCTCCGATGTAAGTGCGGCGGTGGCCGCGAATTTCGGCTTCATCGTGCATGCCGCCCAATGCCAGCCGCACGAACTTGCGGCCCAAAGCACGAGCGATGGATTTGCCGAGTGAGGTCTTGCCGACACCAGGTGGCCCGACGAAGCAAAGAATCGGTCCCTTCATACCCGGCTGGAGTTTTTTTACCGCCAGGTAATCGAGAATGCGTTCTTTGACTTTCTCCAGGTCGTAATGATCTTCGTCAAGTATCTCGCGCCCCTTGGCGATGTCGATTTCCTGGTTACCGGAGGATTTCGACCACGGCAAAGAAGTCATCCATTCGAGATAGGTGCGAGACACCATGTATTCGGCGGATGCCGGGGTCATCTTGGACAAGCGCTTGATTTCTCGGTCGCATTCCTTCTTGGCTTCCGCAGTCATGCCCGCTTCTTCCACTTTCTTGCGGAGCTCGTCAATTTCCTGCATGGAATCGTCGGATTCGCCGAGTTCTTTTTGAATCGCTTTCATCTGCTCGCGCAACAGGTACTCACGCTGGTTCTGGCCGACTTGCTCCTGAACCTGTTCGTGAATCTTGGAGCGCAGCTCCAGGACTTCGAGTTCCTTGGACAGTTCGCGAATCAGCGTTTCCAGGCGCTTGCGAACACTCGGTGTTTCAATTAATTCCTGCCGCAGCATGGTAGACAACGAAGGCAAAGTGCCGGCAATGAAATCGGTCAGACGGCCAGGGTCGTCGATATTGGTAGCTACCGATTGCAGGTCATCGGAGAGTTGCGGAGAGTGACTGACCACGTCGCGGAAAAGTTCCTGGGCGTTGCGTTGTAAGGCTTCCAGTTCGGAGTCCGGCTCGGCATTCAAATCCGGCTGGGCTTCGATGCGCGCGCGCAGGTACGGACGGAGGCTGATGAGATCCATAACCTGAATGCGCTGCAAGCCCTCGAGAAATATGACCACGTTTCCGTTAGGCATCTTTACAGTCTTATGAACTTTGGCGAGCGTACCGATCTTGTGCAGGTCGGCGGCTGCTGGATCTTCCACGCGCGGATCAAGTTGGGCGACGACGCCCAGCAGTTTTTCATCGCCCATCAAGGCGTTGACTAGCGCCAGCGAGCTTTCGCGTCCTACAGTAAGCGGCAAGACCGCGCCCGGAAACAGCACGGTGTCGCGAACCGGCAGGATCGGAAGCACTTCTGGAACGACAAATTTTTTCTCAACCATGTTATCCCCTAATCTAAAGCGCGGAGGAGAAGGGTCCGGGCTTATAAAGCGTTAGATGCGAGTGAAAAGAAAAAGGTGCCAAAGTATACATTTACCAACAACAGAAAATCTTAGTCGGTCAAGCTCAAATACTATCGAACGCGAATGAAAACTACAAATACAGGTAAATAGCTTATGTTCAATAAGATACTACGATAGTTTAGCGGGATGTGGATGATATTCGCCTCGTTTTGCCGATTTTGACCCCGAAATGCTGATCTACGTATGCGATCGCATCCTCCTTCGATTTGACGGTCCCTTCCAGCTGAGCATCCTCCAGTGAATGCAAGATTTGGCTGAACTCGGGACCAGGCTGAAAGCCCAACGCCTGGAGGTCGTTGCCGGTGAGCCATCGTTCTGGCCGGATTTCTTCCGCGGGCGTTTCATCAAGAGTTCGGCGCACGAAATCATAGGCGTCCAGTCCCCGGTGGCTGGAGAGACAGTCTAGGCGGTGCAGGGCTAAATGCTCGTCGAAGCGAGGCAGACGGATAAAACGCTTGAGGGTGGACGCGCGCATGCGCTGGACGTCTATGAAGCGCATGTGATTGGCGATGAGCGCGAGGATCTGGTCCGTGTCTTCATTGGAAAAGCGCAGGCGGCGGCAAATGATCTCGGCCATGCGGACTCCTTCGTCGACATGACCATTGAAGCGGATACGGTCGCCAGTTTCAGATATGGACTTGAATGTCGGAGGCTTGCCAACATCGTGGAGAAGAATTCCCCAAGCTAGAGTTGCAGAGCTTCCCGCCGGCAGCCCTTCCAACATGAGCAAAGTGTGGGTCCAGACATCGCCTTCGGGATGATATTGAGGCGGCTGCTCGACGCCCTGCATGGCGGCAACTTCCGGGAGGACATGCTTTAGAAGCGCGGTCGCGTCCAGCAGCTCAAACGCCCTGCGAGCCGCGCCTTCAGTAAGCATCTTCGTGAGTTCATAACGAATGCGTTCAGCGGAGACCTGGTCGATTTCGTGAGCGTGCTGCCGGATGGCGTTGAATGTGCCAGGTTCAATCGTGAAACCAAAACGAGCGGCGAAGCGCACGGCGCGCAGCATGCGAAGCTTGTCTTCGGCGAAGCGGCGCTCTGGGTCGCCAATGGCGCGAATGATTCCAGCGTGGAGGTCGGGCTGACCGGCCACGAAGTCGAGGATATCTCCGGTTTCATGGTGCATGAGCAGTCCGTTGATGGTGAAGTCGCGGCGCTGCACATCTTGTTCGGCGCTGGACGAAAAGATGACGCGTTCGGGGTGGCGGCCATCGGCAGAGCCAATGTCAGAGCGAAAAGTTGCGACTTCAACTTTGTGATCGTCGAGCGGAATAAACACGACGCCAAACTGAGCGCCCACGGCGACGGAATTGGGAAACAGCGAGATCACGCGTTCAGGTGTTGCGTCGGTGCTTACGTCGTAGTCCGCTGGCTCGCGGCCGAGAACCACATCACGCGCACACCCGCCAACGAGAAAAGCTTGATGGCCGTTTCGAATCAAGGTGTCGCAAATCGAATTGGCGATCTCGCGAGGCGTCACCTTGTCATTATGCGACAGCCGCGAACGGGCGCGAAGATTTGTGTCGCATGGGGTGTTAACTGGACCCTAATGGCGGGAATCCTCAGCGCGGCGCGGCAATCAGCGATCTTCCGGAATGGAACGATCGCGTCGCAGCGAGCCGCCAAACTGCAGTTTGCTGAATCCGAAGCGATCACGTAGCCGGTCGGCCACTTCGGTAAGCTTTTCGAGTTTTTCGCGCTGCCCGGCCTGAAGCAGGTCGAACTGCTGCCCGCCATGAGTAAATCCGCTGAGATTTACTCCCAGAAGGCGAACCTTACGTTTGCGATCCAGGTTTCGGCGAAACAGCTCCTGAAAGACGGCGTGTATGGCGGCGTCGAGCGAAGCAGCTTCGGTGAGGGTTTTCGATCGCGTGTGGGTATCGAACCCCTGATAGCGAATCGTCAGGGTAAGCGTGCGAGCGGCGAGCCCGGCTTCGCGAAGGCGTTTGCAACCTTTCTGGGACAGATGACTGAGCACGCCCTCCAGCGCCTGTAAATCATCGGTGTCTTCGTTGAAAGTGTGATTCTGAGAGATCGACTTGGGCTCAGCGTCGAGCACAAATTCGTAAGAATCGCCACCACGCGCTTTGCGATACAGCGCAGTGCCCCACTGGCCGAAAATTTTCTCGAGTTTTTCCTGCGGTAACGCGGCGATTTGCTCCACGGTTTCGATTCCGAGGGCTCGCAAGGCTTTTTCCGTGACTTTGCCGATACCGGGAATCTTTCGAACGGAAAGCGGCGCGAGGAACTGCGCTTCACGGCCGGCTGGAACCCAAACCAGCCCCCGTGGTTTCCCTTGATCCGATGCCACCTTGGCTACCAGGCGAGTCTTGGCGAGGCCGGCGGAACACGGCAGACCGGTCTCGCTGGCGATAGTGCGGAGAAGTTTGTCCGCAGCGGCCAGCGGAGGCCCGTGAAGGCGTTCTGTTCCCGCGAGGTCCAGATAGGCCTCGTCGATGGAGACCATTTCAACAATGGGAGAAA
>JBBSFG010000011.1:0-28809 GCA_038238965.1 Candidatus Acidiferrales bacterium
CACCACGAATGGCACGACGCCGACGTCGAATTCCACGGTATATGGCGGGGCCATCAACGTGGCCGCCAGCGAGACGCTGAAAGCCATCGCCACCAGGAGCGGCTACTTCGACAGCAACGTCGGTACCGCGGCCTATGTCATCGCCGGTTCTCCAACGATCAGCTATGCCTCGGGCTTCACGCCGGGCAATATCACTTTCAACGGCCCCGCGAAGCTGAACGGCACCAGGTTGCAGTTGACCGACACCACGTCGACCGTCGGAAGTTCCAGCGCCTGGTTCAATACGCCGGTCAACGTTCAGAAATTTACCACCGACTTCACGTTCCAGCTCACCTCCCCTAACGCCGATGGCATGACTTTCGCCATTCAGAACGCCGGCTTGACCGCCATTGGAGGCGGTGGCGGCGGCCTGGGCTATGGCCCCGATACACCCGGCGGCCCTCCTCCAACCATTCTGAACAGCATTGCCGTCAAGTTCGACGTCTTCGACAACGTCGGAGAAGGTAACAACTCCACCGGCTTGTATACCGGGGGTGCTTCCCCAACCACTCCCGCCACAACATTTGGCGGCGGTGTGGATCTCCATAGCGGCCACATCTTCTCGGCGCACATCGTTTACGACGGCACCACGTTGACCATGACCGTCACCGACACCACCAAAACTACCAACACGTTCACCAAGAGCTGGATCGTGAACATTCCCTCCGCTGTCGGCGCCAATACTGCCTATGCCGGCTTCACGGGCGGCATCGGCGGCCTCACCGTGAGGTCGGAAATTGTCACCTGGACCTACACCGTCAACTAACTCCATCGCCCTGGATTTTTGCGACAGCGCGATCGATTCGCCCCGTGATGGCCGCTGAGTCGCGCGTTTTTCACGGGCTCCGCACCTCCACTGCATTCATAAATGGATGTACGAGCGAGCGCGCGGATCACTGTGCTATCATCGCCGCGCTTTTAGACCCTCTCGTTCTTCAACCGTCGTCGCTGCGCCTTCGGAGGCCGCGTGAGCCGCAGATACCGCATTATCCTCATCGTCGCCGCTGTTCTTCTAGTACTGCTCGTAATTGTCCCCTTCCTCATTCCCGTCAATCAATTCAAGCCCACCATTGAGGCTAAGGCTTCCGTCGCTCTCGGACGCCAGGTTCACTTGGGCAATCTGAGCCTTTCTCTCCTCAGCGGCTCCTTGGGAGCCGAAAATCTCGTGGTTGACGATGATCCCCGGTTCAGCCGCACCCCGTTTCTCACCGCCAAAAAAATGAATGTCGGCGTAGAAATCATGCCGCTGATTTTTTCTCGCGCCCTCAATATCACCGGAGTGACCATCAAAAATCCCCAGGTCACCCTGCTCCACAATGCCAATGGCCAGTGGAACTATTCCTCTCTCGGCGGCGCCGCTGCCAAATCGCAGCCTCCGCAGAACAACTCTTCCGATCTCTCCATTCAAAAACTTTCTCTCGAAGACGGCGCTATCGTCGTCGGCTTCGCGGGCGACACTAAACGCAATACCTACGATCACGTTAGCGTCAAGGCCTCCAACATTTCTTCACGTCAGAAATTTCCGCTCACCGTCACCGCCGATCTTCCTGGAGGCGGCAAGTTCAAGCTCGATGGGAACGTCGGGCCCATGGATCAGGCCGACGCTTCGCTGACGCCCTTAGACGCAAAAATCACCATCACTTCTTTGAACCTCGCCTCCACCGGCTTTCTCGCGCCCGGTACCGGCTTGGGAGGTACGGTGGATTTGGAAGCCAATCTCACTTCGACCGCCGGCAACGCCGAAACGAAAGGGAACGCCACGCTTTCCCATGCGCTCTTCGTATCCGGAGGCTCGCCGGCCTCCGCGCCGTTGCTGGTGGACTTTGATACTCGCTACGAGCTCTCCAAACAGAACGGTATTTTAATTCCGTCGACGGTAAAGATCGGTGCCGCCGCCATGCAACTGTCTGGCACGTTCAACAACGCTGGTGAATCGACGGCCATCAATATCAAAATCGACGGCCGGAATATGCCGGCCCGCGACCTCGAAGCGTTTCTTCCCGCCATCGGCATTCATCTCCCGAAGGGCGCATCCATTCAGGGCGGCACTCTAAGCACGAACCTGAACCTCGTGGGACCGACCACCAATCTGGTCACCAGCGGCAACGCCGGAATTTTCAACGTTAAACTGTCGGGCTTCGACCTGGGTTCGAAAATGTCCGGGGTTTCGGCGCTCACCGGTCTCAAGACCGGCAAGGACCTTGAGATAGAAAAGCTCACTACCGATTTGCGCATGACCCGCGACGGACTGCGCGCCGATAATTTTGTCGCCGTGATCCCCGCGTTGGGCAACATCGCCGGCGCCGGCGCCATCGACTCCAAAAACAATCTCGATTTTAAAATGGCGGCCACTTTGAAAAATGGCCTCATTGCCGCCAACCCTGCTTCTCTGGCTACCGGCGCGATTGGCCAGATCATGGGCGGGGGCTCAAGCGCCGGATGCAAAAACGGAGTCACCGTACCGTTTCTGATTCAGGGCACCACCGCTGATCCAAAATTCATCCCCGATGTAGGCGGCATCGCCGCCGGAATGCTCAAGTCGCAGGTGGGCTGTGCCGGCAGCGTCGCCGGCGCCGCGAAGACCAAGCCCGCGGAGGCCATCGGCAGCCTCGGCGGCCTCTTTAAAAAACGCAAACCCTGATCGCTTAGTCGTAGCGCAATGCCACCATCGGATCGACGCGCATCGCGCGCCGCGCCGGAATGTAACAAGCCAACAGCGCCACGCTCGTCAGCAGCATCGTCACCGCTGCGTACGTCCACGGATCGTAGGCCCGCACGGCGAACAGTAGGCTCACCAGTACCCGCATCGTCGCCAGCGCGACTAGCACGCCCAGCCCCAGCCCTACAACTGTAAGGCGCAATCCTTGTCCCAGTATCAAGCGCATCACGTCGCCGCGTTGCGCTCCCAGCGCCATTCGCAATCCAATTTCGCGTGTTTGCTGGTTCACCGAATATGAGAGCACGCCGTAGACTCCCACCGCTGACAGCAGCAGCGCCAGCGCGCCGAACAACCCCAGCAGCACGCCTCCCGCGCGCGGCGCCCACAACGCCTGCGCCAGGATCTGCTCGATGCTGAACACGTTGGTGATGGCCAGGTTGGGATCCAGCGACTGAAACGCCGCGCGCATCGTGCCCGCCGCACTTTCGGGCCTGCCGGTGGTCCGCAAATGTAATGTTGCCGCTGGGACGTAGTCTTGCGTCATCGGCAGAAAAACAATCGGCTGCGGATCTTCTCCCACTTCGCCGACCACCGAATTTGCCGCCACGCCGACGATTTCCCTCAGCGTGGGATCGCCGAAGAAATGGAATCGTTTCCCGAGTCCGTTTTCATTCGGCCAATATTGTTTGATCATCGCCTCACTGGCGATGGCCACGACCGCCGTCTCTTTGCGATCGCTATCGTTGAACGCGCGGCCGCGCACCAGCGGGATGCGCATGGTGTCAAAATATTCCGGTGTGATGTCGTTCACGGTGGTCAACGTTCCGCGATAACCGGAGGCTTCGTCGCGCCCTTCGGGAAATACCGTGCGCGCAAACCCTCCGCCCATCGGCGCGTTGGAAGCCACGCTGGCCGACGCCACCCCCGGCGAATTTTTTGCCCGCTCGATCGCCGCGCGGTAAAACTGCTGCCCGCGTCCTTCTTCATAATGCAAAGCTCCAAGATCGAAACTCATCACCAGCAGATTCCTGGATTCAAATCCCAAGTCGATTTTCTGCGCGTTCTGCATACTGCGCAGAAAAAGTCCCGCGCCCACCAGCGCGATCAGCGCCAGCGCCATCTCCCCGATCACTAACATGCTACGCAAGGGGTCGCGTTTCCAGCCCATCGTTCCGCCGCGCCCGCCGGACTTCAACGTTTCCATCAGGTCCGGCCGCGAAGCTTTCACCGCTGGCACCAATCCAAAGATAATTCCCGTTAAGATCGATACGCCCAAAGTGAAAAGCAGCACCCGCGAATCGAGCGACAAATCGATCCCGGTCTGGTCGATGAACGGCGGGCGGAAAGCCCACAGGATGCTGCGCCCCGCGTAAGCGATCGCCAGTCCCGCCGCTCCACCGGCCAGCGACAACAGCAAGCTCTCCGTCATCATCTGTCGAACGATGCGGCCGCGATTTGCGCCCAGCGCTGCGCGCAAAGTGATCTCTTTCTGCCGCCGCGCCCCTTGCGCCAGCAGCAGATTCGCCAGATTCACGCACGCGATCAGCAGCACCAGCCCGACCACGCCCATCATCACCCCGCCGGCCAGTGTGAACCGCTGGTGGTCGTTCACTCCCAATGCCGCATCCGCCATCGGGCTCAACGCCACGCTGCGGCCGCTGTTGTCCTTTGGAAACTCCGCCTCCAGGTGCGTCGCCATGGTTTTCAGCGACGCTTCCGCCGCCTCCGCTGCGATGCCGGGCTTCAATCTGCCGAACGCAATCACCATCAGCGCGCGCCGGTCTTTAAAAAATTCCTTTTCCTTCCCGCCTAGAATTTGATCCGCCATGCTGCTCGGCACCCATACCTGCTCGGAGCTGAGAAATGTCAACGTGCCCTTGAATCCGCGTGGCGCGACGCCAATTACCGTGTACGGCCGTGCGTCGAATATCAGCTGCTTCCCGATAATGCTCGGATCCGAGCCCAGTTTATTGGTCCAGAAGCTGTAACTCAGCACTGCCACATCGTTGCCGCTCGGCTTGGTGTCTTCATCCGGCATAAAAAAACGCCCCTGCGCCGGGCGGAGTCCCAGCACGTCGAAGTAATTTGCGCTCACCAGTTCGGCCTGCACCTGCCGCGGCTCCGCGCCACCGCTCCACGTCAGCAGCGTAGGGAAGACAGCCGCCAAATCGGTGAACGCCTGATTGTCCCGCCGGTAATCCTGGAAGTTGGGATACGACATACCCAGCTTCACGGCCCGGGCCTGGGTCACCAGCGTCTTGCTGTCCACAGTGTCGAGTTGCACCAGCCGGGGGAGGTCGCGCACCGGGAGCGCGTTCAGCAAGGTGGCGTTCACCACCGTGAAAATTGTGGTGTTCGCCCCGATTCCCAGCGCCAGCGACAAGACCGCCACCGCGGTGAATCCCGGATTCTTGCGCAACATCCGCAAGCCATAGCGCACGTCCTGAATGAAAACTTCCAACAGCGGTAGGCTCTTGCGATCGTGGTACATCTCTTTCGTTTGTTCGATGCCGCCCAGTTTCATCACCGCATTCCTCCGCGCTTCCTCGGCGTTCATGCCCCGTCGGATATTGTCGTCCGTGTGCATCTGGACGTGCCCATCCAGTTCTTCCGCAAAGCTGTGTTCCTTGTTCTTTTGAAACGTGCCCGCCAGCCGCTGTAAGAATGCGTGGATCGCTCTCATGCCGGCTCCTTTCCGGGCGCCAGGAAGCGCGCGAGGATCGCCGTGGTTTGTTCCCAATCGCGCTCTTCGCGGCCCAGAAATCTACGCCCCGCGCGCGTCAACTTGTAATATTTCGCTTTGCGATTGTTGTCCGACTGGCCCCACTCCGACGAAATATGGCCCTCCTGCTCCAGTTTCAGCAGCGCGGGATACAACGTTCCATAGTTCACCGCCAGCACGTCGCCGCTGGTCTGCTCGATGCGTCGCGCGATGCCGTAACCGTGCAGCGGCCCTAACGCTTCCAGCGTTTTCAGGATCATCAATGCCAGCGTGCCCTGCCACACATCCATTTTTTCCGCCATTCTGCTGCTTTTGCTCCAGGCCGCCAATGTCACCTATGGGATGCCCATAGTAATCACCGAACGCCTCCTATGGGAAGCCCATATATAAAGACGCAGTCGGCCGCGGTTCGTTTCAAGCTGTCTCGATACCAACTATTTCCGCCACCCCTACTTGGTTCGCTTTAGCCGCTCTCCCTGTCACCCATGTCATACTCTGCCCGCGCACACTCGAAGAACGTGAACAATTGACCCCGGTAAAACAGGCCGCGCAGACAAAACGTACCGCGGCCCGCCGCTGGCTGATTCCCGCCGCTCTGGTTGTGTTGGCCCTGCTCTGCGTTACGGGAATTATTCTCGCGCTCCACTGGCCTTTTTCTTCTCAAAACATAACCCAATCCGCCCAGGAACACTGGCCCGGCAAAATATCCGCCCAGCACTTTCACAGAACGTATTTTCCCCACCCGGGCTGCGTGCTTGAAAACGTTGCGTTAACTCGCGCAGGGGATGCCTCCGCACCGCCGCTGGTGGCCATCCAGAAAGTCACTATCGCGGCCAATTATCATGACCTTCTCCTTCGGCCCGGTTATGTTTCCTCTATTACCCTGGAAGGCTTGAAAATTTCTGTTCCCGCCGAACAACCGCAGGACCAGGGAACTACTCAACCTCAATCGAGCTCCTCTGCGTACTCCGTCCGGTTGGGCGAGGTGTTCACCAAGGATGCTGTTCTGGAGGTCGCGCAGAAAGATGACGCTCCCCTTAAATTCGAGATTCACCGCCTCAGCTTGAAATCCATCAGCAACAGTTCCCCTATGTCGTACGATCTGGCCTTGCGCAACGCCCAGCCTCCCGGCGAGATCCAGGTACATGGAAAACTCGGCCCCTGGGATACCCAGCATCTCGACGACATCCCATTTTCCGGTTCCTACACCTTTGATCAGGCCGACCTCGGCGTATTCGACGGCATCGCCGGAACACTATCCGCTAAGGGCGAATTTCACGGCGTCCTGGGGAAAATCGAAACTCAGGGAACCACGGAAACGCCGAATTTTGAAGTTACCCGAAGCAAGCATGTCGTCCCGCTGAAAACAAGATTTACGGCTACCGTGGACGGAACTGGCGGCGACACCATTTTGCATTCCGTGGATGCTTTTTTCCTGCGAACTCGCGCGCATGTCGAAGGCTCCATAGCAGGGAAGCACGGGGTGCCTGGCAAAGCCGCGACGCTGAATATTACCGTCCGCGATGGGCACGTCGAAGATGTTTTGCGGCTCTTTGTGAAAGAAAGCAAGCCTCCCATGCAGGGCGCCATAGATTTCCATACTCGCGCGGTATGGGCCTCGGGGAATCATCCGTTCATCAGAAAGGTGGCTCTGCAGGGGGAATTTGAGATTACCCATGGGCAGTGGGAAAACGCGGAGCGCCAGGCCAATCTCAACATGCTGAGCAAGCGGGCCAGCGGGAAAAAGAAGGACGACCCCACCGAAAGCGTCACTGCCGATATCAGGGCTGCCGTGCAAATGAATAACGCAATCGCCAAAATAACCGATGGATCCTTCAAAGTGCCCGGAGCGGAAGCCACCGTGCACGGCACCTACGATTTAGAGAAGATGAAAATTGATCTTCACGGCGATTTAAAAACGGATTCTTCCCTGTCTAAAGAAACCAACGGAGCCAAGGCCGTTCTGTTGAAGCCCCTCGATCCACTGTTTAAAAGGAAGCACGCCGGCGCCGTCGTGCCTGTCGCAGTAACCGGTACATACGCCAACCCGCAATTCGGTCTGGCTTTCCCGGGAAGATAAGCGCTTCTGGAACTTCCTCAGCCGTGCTGGCTCGTTATTTCCCCTCAAATGGATAGCGATCCTGCGATTGTACCGCGGCCGCCACGTTGCGCCGCAGAGCGATGGTGTCCACCGGCGCGCGCTTTGCGAAGCGCCTCAGAATCGACACTTGCGTGGTCAGCATATCGCCTTCGTGAATCGCCGCGATCGCGCGTTTCGCTTCGTGCTCCACGCGCTCGGCGGCGTCCGAAATAAAAACGCGCGCCGCGTCGATCATCGTCTGCGCCGCGCTCTCGCCCCTCGCCTTCGCCGCCTTCTGCGCGCGCAGCAGAGATGATTCCATGGCGTAAATCTCCATCACGATATTGGATAGCGCGCCGACCAGTTCCTGTTCGTCCGCCAGCTTTTCCCGGTATTTCTGAACTGCCCCGCCTGCGCACTGCAAAAATATCTTCTTCGCATTGCCCACCACCGAAACTTCGGCGCCCAACGTCCCTTCCGGAGTTTCCTCAAAAGACGGTCCGGCCAGTATTTCATCCGCCAGCTTCATGGCCGCCGGAATTAGCGCCAGTTGCCCGCCCATCGCGCGCTTCATCAGCATCTGCACGATCAGCATGCGGTTGATTTCGTTGGTGCCTTCAAAAATGCGGTTGATGCGTGAGTCGCGATACGCGCGGCACACCGGATAATCCTCATGGAATCCGTAGCCGCCAAAAATCTGCACCGCCTCGTCCACCACGAAATCCAGCATCTCGCTGCCGTACACCTTCGCGATGGAGCTTTCCACGGCGAATTCTTCCAGCACCTTCATGGTCACCTGCACCTTTTCGCTCGCGCTCGCATTCGAACTGTTGCCCGACGCCGATGCCATGGCCGTTTCCATATTTCCCGCCGATCGGTAAATCATGGACTCCACCGCGAACAGTTGGATGGCCATCTCCGCCAGCTTCTCGCGCATCATTCCGAACTCGCCGATGGACTTGCCGAACGCTTTGCGCTCCCGGGCGTATTTTGCCGCGGTCGTCAGCACGTATTTCGATCCGCCCACGGCGGACGCTCCCAGCGTAAATCGCCCGGCGTTCAGAATGTTGAACGCCACGATGTGCCCTCGGCCGATTTCATGCAGCAGGTTTTCTTTCGGAACTTTGCAGTTTTCCAGGAAGATCGGCGTGGTCGAGCTTCCGTGGATGCCCATCTTGTGCTCTTCATTCCCCGGCTTGAATCCCTGAAAATTGCGCTCCACGATGAACGCGCTGAACTTTTCTCCGTTCACTTTGGCGAACACGATGTACACGTCCGCGAAGCCGCCGTTGGTAATCCACATTTTCTGGCCATTTAAAACGTAATGCGCGCCGTCGGGCGTCAGTTCCGCCCGCGTCAGCGAATTCTGCGCGTCAGATCCCGCCTGCGGCTCGGACAGGCAATACGCCCCGATCCATTCCCCGGTGGCCAGCTTGGGAAGATATTTTTGCTTTTGCTCTTCCGTGCCGAAATAAACGATGGGTAGCGTTCCGATACCCGCGTGCGCTCCGTGCGTGACCGCGAATCCGCCATAAATGGAAAGTTTTTCAGTCAGCACTGTGGTGGCCACTTTATCCAGCCCCGCGCCGCCATATTGTTCCGGAATTCCTCCGCTCAGCAGCCCCAGCTCCCCCGCTTTTTTCACCAGCTCGGGCAACAACCCGGCCTTCTTGGCTTCCAGCTCCTTCACGTGCGGCATCACTTCTTTTACGACGAATTCCTCCGCCGATTGCCCGATCAGCCTTTGATCGTCGTTGAGGTCCGCGGGAGTAAATACGCCGTCCGGCTCAGTAGACTCGAGTAGAAAGCTACCGCCTTTTGCGCCCTGGGGAATTGCCGTTACCGTCGCCATGATCGCGCTCCTTACGTTTCTTTCCGCTATGCCTGACATAAGTATCTCACCCCGAACGGGGATAATGGCAACGGCGGCGAATTATAAAAAGTTCGGGAGTTCCTTTTCGCAGCCGCAAGTTTCAATTTCCGCCGGACTTCGGCGGCGCGTCTTTGAAAGTGAACATCAAAATCACCGAAGGCGTTTGTTGCGAGGTGTTCGTAATCGCTGTCGTCGATCCCCCCTGCAGCCACACGCAGTCTCCTCCGCTCAGTAATTTCGACGACCCGTCGCTGAAATCCAGCGTGAATTGCGAAAGCGGCTCGACCACCAGCAGCGTTCCCGCCGCCCCGGCATCCGCTGAAAATTTCCCTTTTACCGGGAAAGTCGCCGACCTCAGCGTACTTTCATCGCTTTCCAGAACGGTAGTAAACGGCGGAGGGACCGACGGCGCATCTTTCTTCGCTTCATCACGGCCCAGTTGTCCCAGAGAAGCCACGCCCGCATCCGATGATGCGGCGCCATTCGCAGCTGTGGCTAATTCGCTCGCCGCCTTCTTGTCGGTTTCCGCCACCACGTTCTGAGGTCCCGAGCATCCTTCCAGCGGGCCTTCCACCACTTTCGCGCAATCGCTGTGAACATTTTCCTGCGGGTGCAGCAGCTCCACGGTGATGTTGTAAAACGGCGTTTCGTCTTCCGTGCGAATGATCTGCGAAAATCCGCCCTTTGAATAACCAAGCTGCCCGTTGGCCATGGTTACGTGTACTTCCGATTTTCCCTCCACCGTTTTTGTAAATTCGGCTTTGCCGATCGACATATAAACGTAGGGATGGTCGTGCGGGTACAAAGGCGTGGCATCCGGAGATATAAGTTCAACTCGAAACACTCGCACGTACGAATTTTCCAGAATCAGGTGATGATGCGGCTCTTTTGTAATCGGAATAGCTGTCTTGTCTGCGGCCACCGGCGGCGCCTGCGCCCACAGTGAGGCCGCGCTACAAAAAAGTAACAGCGGGAGATAAGCGATCATTTTCATCGAGACGCATCCTAGATGTTTATGTTTCTGGTTACAAGGCGCCGCCAGGACTCCGGGCTCCAGCCTAAAATCCCCCGCCGATCAGGCTGTACAACAAAAGCCCCAGCACGATCAGCGTCACCGCCACATACTTCCAATCCTTTTCATATATAAAAGCGAACACCGAATAAAGCACCCGCGCCACCGGCGTGGCAATCAAGACCAGCAGGCCCAGTTGAATCAATCCTCGCCCGTGGAATTTCGCAGCTTCGCGCAGTATGCCCGGAATCGTCCGCAATTCCTGAGCCGCCCCCTGAAACACTCGATAATTCGACGCAGGCATCGGGTGGCGCACCAGAAAAATCACCCCTCCCAAAAATACCAGCCCCGCCGCCAGCAGCACGCCCGTGCGCAAAACCACGGACATGATTTTATCCATGTGCTGATCTTCACGCAGAGTCGGTGCGCTCATTTCACATTTTCCCCGCAAATCCGTTGTAGATCATTTCCACCGCCAGAATTCCGATCACCACGCTGAAAACCAACCGCAAACTCCGAACCTTCGCGCCCGCCAGAATCCGCGCCCCCGCGAACGATCCGCCCAACACTCCCAGCATCACCGGCATGGCGATGGCCGGCTCGATGTATCCCCGGCTCAGATAAATTCCCGCGCTCGCCGCCGCCGTCACTCCAATCATAAAGTTGCTGGTGGTCGTCGACACCTTAAACGGCAGCTTCATCGCCCGATCCATCGCCAGCACTTTCACCGCGCCCGATCCGATTCCCAGCAGTCCCGACAGCACTCCCGCGACAAACATCAATCCGAACCCCAGCGGTACGCCGCGCACATGATATTTTTGCAGCCCATTCTCTGTCGGATATGTGCTGTCCATGCGCAGCCACGTGGCGATGCGGTCCGGCTCCAGGTCGCGCACCTCCGCGGTATGTTCGCGCAAGCTGGCGATCGCCGAATAGATCAGCACCACGCCAAAGATAATCGCGATTACCGAAACGTGCAGATACAACGCCAGCGCCGCGCCCGCCAGTGCTCCCACCGTGGTCGCGATTTCCAGAAACATTCCCACGCGAATATTTGAATAGCCTTCCCGCACGTACGCGGCCGCCGCTCCCGAAGAGGTGGCAATCACGGAAACCAGCGCCGCGCCGATCGCATATCGGATGTCCACGTGAAACAACAGCGTCAGCAGCGGCACAATCACCACGCCGCCGCCCAGCCCGGTCAGTGAACCAAGGAAACCGGCCAGCAGCGATCCCATGCCCAATAGAAGTGTGAACTCCAGCGTGTTCAAAACAGGCTCCGTATGCGCCGCTTAGTGTAACTGCAGTGGAGGAATTACGGAGGCCAGGTAAGAAAAATGTTAGCGCCACGCGCTGCTCGGCACCGTAAAGTTTCCGCCAGGCGTGCTCAGGAAAATTTCTAATTCAGCAGCTCGAATATCCCCGCCGCGCCCATTCCGCCGCCGACGCACATGGTCACCATTCCATAGCGCCCCTTGCGGCGTCGCAGCTCGCGAATAATCGTCGCCGTCAGCTTCGCTCCCGTGCAGCCCAGCGGATGGCCCAGTGCGATGGCCCCGCCATTCGGATTCAACCGCGCCGGATCCAGTCCCGCTTGTTGAATCACCGCTAAGGATTGCGCCGCGAACGCTTCGTTCAACTCGATTACATCGATGTCTTGCAAAGCCAATCCCGCAAGCTTCAGCGCTTTGGGAATCGCGTACACCGGCCCAAGTCCAAACTCCTCGGGTGGACACCCGGCCGTGGCATAAGCCACGAAGCGTGCCAGCGGCTTCAGCCCCACCTCCTTTGCGCGCGTGTCGGACATCACAATGGCCGCCGCCGCTCCGTCGCTCATCGGCGAACTGTTCCCCGCGGTTACCGTTCCTTTTACATGGAACGCCGGCCTGAGCTTTGCCAGAATTTCTACTGACGTGTCCGCGCGCGGCAATTCGTCCGTCGCAAACGAAAAAGTTTGCGTCACCGGCTTTGCGGCAGCCTTCCCAGCCGCGCCTCCGCTTCCCGCACCGCTAGCGCTTGCCAGCGCCACAATTTTCACTTCCACCGGCACGATTTCATCCGCAAACTTTCCCGCCGCAATCGCCGCCACCGCCTTCTTGTGCGAATCGGCTGAAAATTGGTCCGCCTGCTCTCGTGTGATCCCAAATTTGCGCGCGATATTTTCCGTTCCCAGCCCCATATTGATGTACGCGTCGGGATAATTGTCCACCAGCCACGGATTCGGCGAAATTTTATTTCCGCCCATCGGCACCATGGACATCGATTCCGTCCCGCCCGCCACAATCACCTGCGCACCGCCTCCCCGAATCCGCTCCGCGCTCAGCGCGATGGCCTGCAGCCCCGAAGAACAAAACCGGTTGATGGTCATCGCCGACGTTTCCACCGGCAATCCCGCGCGCAGCGCTGCGATGCGCGCCACGTTCATGCCTTGTTCACCTTCCGGCATCGCGCAGCCCAGAATCACGTCGTCGATTTCGTGGGGATCCAGCCCCGCGGCGCGCGCCAGAGCTTCCTTGATCACCAGCGCCGCCAGGTCGTCGGGACGCGTCGCGCGCAGCGATCCTTTATACGCGCGTCCCACTGCCGTCCGCACCGCGGACACAATTACGGCTTCAGGCATAGCTTTCTCCGGAAAGCCGCGCCAGCAATTCGCGGCCTTCTGATGATTGTTCGCCCCGCCGCGCCAAAATGCAAATTTCCAATACGAATTGAACCCGCTGGCTCGCCGCTCGCAAAAATTAAATAACGTAGCTACCGGTGATTTGATTTGAACTTCGCGCCTGCGCCTTTGCGCGGAATGAAGATTTTCTCAGGCGGAACGATCTTAAACTTTGCCGAGTAATTCCCCTGATCTACAGCAATTCCAACTCGCCCGCGCGAATCGATATAAAGCAGGCTCTCGCCCACCGGCACATCCATAAACGTATGCGCGTAAGGAATTGTAAACGCCCGCTTGCCGATCTGCACCGCAACCTTATCTCCCGCGTTATAGCCGAGTTTCTTGAACTCCTCCCCCGCAATATCGGTAATCAGTGAACCGAAAGGATCGTCAAGCCCAATCACGTCTCCTTCGATGCCATTAGCGCTGCTGACCGCACTCCTGGTCGTGAGCCGCACCAGTTGATCGACCGGCGGGCCCACCAGGTTGTAATCCCAGCCGGCCGCCAGGTGCGCGGCCGCCGGCGAAAAAATATCGCGCCCGTGAAACGTGGAAGATACCGCCGCGCCAATCATCCACGCTTGATTGGTGATTTGCCGCGCGCTTTGCAGTCCGTCGCGTTCAATCACCGGCGTCACAATCCCGTTGTCGGGCAGCACAAAGTATTGATCCTTCTTCGATTTCACCACCACCGCTCTGCGCGACGTACCCACCCCCGGATCGACGACCACCAGAAAAATCGTCCCCGCGGGATAGTAGGGAGTAACACCAGTCAGAAAGCGCGCCGCTTCTTCAATTTGAAACGGTGTGACCTGGTGCGTGATATCCACGACCCGTGCTTCAGGAGCGATCCCGGTGATAACCGCTTTGCAGATGGCCACCGCATCGTTGGCCGTGCCGAAATCGGTCATAAAAACTATCGTCCGCCGCGATGCTGCCTGTGAAGTTGACGGTCCGCTGTACGGTGCTTGTTCAGGCCGGGTCCTGGAACACGACGAGCATAGCCACGCCGCCATCAAAATTCCGAATGCAATGGAGCGCCGTAAACGCAAGTTCGTAGAAACTCCTTTTCCTCTTCGACGCGGCCATCAGCTTTCGGCGCCACCGCCAAGCGTCGCGAAGCGTCAGAGTATAGCCGATACCGTATGCAGCAGAACGCCCAGACGCTTTCACGCAAGAGATTGTCCGCTGCGCGCTTCGTATCGCGGTAAAGTAACAGCACCCCTTCCCGAACTCGCGAAGTTTGTCGGGCGTGCCGGTCCAGAAAATGAAATGATTCTAAGGAGAACGACTGTGGCTCGAAGTTTACTTTTGGTAGCGCTTCTATTCGTGTGTGCAACTCCGATTTTTGCCGATCAAGTCACCTTGAAAAATGGCGACCGCCTTACCGGCACGATCGTCAAATTCGATCAGGATAAATTGCTGCTCAAGTCCGAGTTCGCGGGAGACGTGACGCTGCAATGGACGGCCGTCACCGCCATCGTTTCCGCCGAACCGCTGCACGTTTCGCTGAAAAACGGTCAAACCGTCGTCGGAGTGATCACCACCACGGACGAAAAATTCGAAGTCGCCGCTTCTGCCGGGCCAATAGTGGCTTCTAAAGCCGACGTTACCGCCGTGCGCAATAACGCCGAGCAGGAGATTTACCTGCGCACCCTTCATCCGCGCTTCGTCGATCTGTGGAGCGGCCTCTTCGACAGCGGCCTCAGTCTCACCAGCGGAAATTCCGATTCCACCAGTTTTACTCTTGCCGGCAAAGCCGCGCGTGTAACCTCGCGCACTAAAATATCGCTTTACGCCACGGAGGTTTATTCGCGTAGCACCGTGGCGGACGTCAGCAGCACCACCGCCAGCGCCATTCGCGGTGGCGCGCGCGTCGACGTTAACCTGCGCGACCGCTGGTTCGTTTTTGGTTTGACCGACTTCGAGCACGACCGCTTCCAGGACCTGGATTTGCGCAACGTCCTCGCTGGCGGTTTGGGTTACCACCTGATCAAGGAAAAAGACCGCACCTTCGACGTCTTCGCCGGTGCCGCCTTCAACCAGGAATATTATTCCCAGCCCTTCAATCCGCCCGATCCTTCCACCACACGCCGGACCGCCGAGATCGATGCCGGCGAAACGTTTTCTACCAAACTTGGCGGCCGCACCGCGCTTACCGAACAATTCAGTATTTTCCCGAATCTGTCGGACACCGGCGACTATCGGCTGCAGTTCGACGCCACCGCCGCAACTAAAATCAAAAACTGGCTCAGCTGGCAAGTCACCTTCAGCGACCGCTACGTCAGCAGGCCCCTGCAAGGCCTCAAGAATAATGACCTGCTCTTCTCCACCGGGTTGCGGTTGACATTCGGCAAGGGGGCGTTCTAGATGGAGCATGTAATTCAGGCCCTGATACGCACCAAGCAGTTATGAGGAGGCAGCGATGGCAGGTGGAGGATTAATCTGGTGGATCGTCGTAGGACTAATCGCCGGTTGGCTGGCTGGCCAGGTGATGAAAGGCGGCGGCTACGGTGTGCTCGCTGATATCGTGCTGGGAATCCTGGGAGGCATTCTGGGCGGCTGGCTTTTCGGACAGATGGGCATCGGTGCCGGTAGCACCATCGGTTCCATCGTGGTTGCGTTTGTGGGAGCTGTGATACTGGTTGGTATCACGCGCCTCTTGAAACGAGCGTGACCATTTTCTAGAACAACGCGGATCTGCCGACGCGACCTTCTGGCAGAATTAATTTTTCATGTGCCGGGGCGGGCTGATCCTGCTCCGGTTTTTTTTATGCTGCTCTCGCTATCACAACTATCGCGAGAATTCTCGCGCATGCCCCACCAGGAACCATTCCACGGTGGGCGCGCGCTGGTATTTCAGCTGCGCAATCGATTCCGCTGCCGCCGTACTGTCTCCTAGTTGCGTCTGCGCTATCGCCAGTTGTTGCACCGCCAGCGGCGAGCGCCGGCTGGCGCTGAGTTCGTCTGCGGCATCCGGAAGATTGCCTTGCGCCACCAGCAGGTATCCGCGCGCGGCCTCGTAGTTGTTTCCCGCCAGTAAATCGCCCGATTGCGCGGCGGCCTGCGCCAGTTTGCCGATGGCTTGCTCTGCCACGTCAACCTGTCCATGCCGGGCAGCGACGCGCGCTTCCTCGCAGAGTGTCGCGGCCATGGAAGCGCCGCGGTCCGCTCCAGGCATCTCATGTGTATTGCTCTGCAGCCAGTCTTCCAGCGCCCGAAGCTGTTGGAGTTCCCCGGAATAGTCGGAGGCGAGCATCGCCGACGCCAGTCCGGCTTCGAACTGCGCGTGCGGCGCCTTTTTCTCCTCCGCTTCGGCGCTCAATGTCGCCAAGGCCCGGCGTCCTTCCGCGGTGCGGCCCTGCCAGAAGTAAACCAGCGCTTTTTGAAAGCTGGCGTGCAGCGCATCGCGTTTGTTGTCGGCCATTTTGAAGGCCTTGTCGTATTCCAGGCGGGCTTCGTCGTACTTGCCCATCAGCGTGAGCGTGTCGCCCAATCCCAGCTGCGAGGTGAAAAATGAGTGATCGATCTGCAACGCCGCGCGGTAGTGTTCCAGCGAGCTTTCATCGTTGCCCGTGTAGCGCAACACTTCAGCCAGAGAATCTTCCGGGTTTGGAGAAGTCGGCTGCACCGCCACATAACGCTTCAGCATGGAAACCGCTTTGCCCGGGTCGGGTTGGCCATCTTCGATATACGCATAACCGAGCATATTCAGCACTGGCGGGAAATTCGGATCCAGCCCCAGCACTGATTCCATCATTTTTTGCGAGCGCTCATAATCCTGTTGGGAATAGAGCCATTCGGAGGTGAGATACAAAACGTGTTTGTCTTTCGGGTAACGCTTTAACAGGTCGTTCATGCTGGCAATTGCGGGAAGCAGATTGCGCTCCTGGATGCTGGTCATCCAGCGCACCAGCAGTTGCTCGTCGGGTGTGGTTCGCGGCAACAGCGCCTTGGCCCGTGCCAGCGCGCCGGGATTCGGAACGTTGCGCCTCGACGTAAACGCCAGCACCGCATACCCCAGTGCGAAGTTGTGATCCGCATCCGCGGCCTGCTGCGCCTGCGAAATCGATTTGTCCAGCATTACGTTTTCGTAGCTATCTAGCGCGGCTTCCGTTAATTTGCGAGCTTCCTGCGAATGCGTGGAAACCGGGATCGCTCCGAATAGCAGCAAGGGGGCCGGGGCCACCCGCGTCCCACGTCGCGCATGTCCCGCGCGGGACTTCGTTTCCTCGACGCGTGGCGGGTGATCCTGGGCGTGCGCCGCCGTAACGCCGAAAATCAGGGGCAATATTGCCGCGAGAAGTTTTTGACACTTGCGGTTCATAGCCACACTCTCCCAGGAAATTCACGTTCTCGTGCGTCGTGTCATTCAACTTAACGCGGCCACACCACTGCCGATACTGGCCCAAAGTACAGGTGTGCTCGTCATGTAGGGGTCGTTAAGTGGGCACATGTGAGCAGAGCGATACTTGTATGGCCCCCTTTGCATGAGGATACTTCGGTGGAGTTCCTGGAAAGGTCCGTGACGGAATGAGAGTGCCGGTCGGTGTGACCTACAGCGCGTTGTTCGCCGTGGTGTTGTCTGGCGCCTTCGCCGCCGCATCGGCGCTTGCAGCCGTCAAGACCATGGCGGTAGTGGTTGCGGCCGACAGCAAGCTGCCCGACCTGACCATGGCAGAGTTGGTCAAACTAAGTAAAGGCACGCAAAAAGCATGGCCGGACGGGCGCAGCTTTACACTGGTACTGGAAAATCCCACCGCTCCTGTGATGCACATAGCCATGCAGAAACTTTTGGGCGTGGCTCCCGCCGATGTGATGGCAACCATCGCCAAGATCAATCAGACGCGGCCGCTGATCAAAGTCGTGGCCACCGATGAGGACGTTTTTCGCACGGTCACAACCACTCCCGGCGCGCTTGGCCTCGTCGACGTTTACTCCATAAATAGTGCCGTAAAAGTCTTGCACATCGACGGCAAGTTGCCCTTTGACGCCGGCTACGCCCTCAAGTAGTCGAAGCCCGCAGCGTAATCGAACCTCGTCCAACTCGAGCAATCCACCACGCCATTTTCGTCCACCCGCGCCTTCCCCGTCTCGCCCCACACCAGCTACAGGGCCGCGCCGACGCCGCAAAACCGGCTGAAGCACGTGTACGTTGGTACAGGCGGGCGCATGGCGGTACAGCGAAAATCGAGCGGCACTTTCCCACGACTTTTCCCACTTCTATGCCTCCCTGTTTCAATAGTTTACGGACTACAGTGTTTCGGTGCACTTCGTACTAGTAGCCTCGTTTGGGCTTTAAAATGTATCTTCTGTACCATCGATTTCAAGACCCTGCTGGTGTCAAATGGTTCAGGTACGAAATGGTGGAACTTACAATCAGCGTACGCATCTAACAAAAACAATAGACTCGGGAAGTATTTCATAAGAGGACAGTATCCCAGCATTGACCAGGCCAATGACAATGACCAAAACGACTGACAAAAGCAGGAAGTGGATGTGGTGGTTTCTGGCGGTGGGTGTCGCGCTGCAGTTGTATTTCGTGCGCGAACTGCTGGCGGCCTTCGCGCTGTTTGCTGCCGGGTTCGCAGTGATTGGTTTGGGTATTGCCGCTCTGTACCTGATGCAAAAGGGCTGGGAGGTGGGAGTGGCACGCCTCGCCGAAAGCCAAAGCCCGGCCGCCAGCATGGCGCGTCGCGCAGCATCGGCAATGGAAGAGTTGGGCCGCCGCCCGTTCCGCCGCCCCGTTTAGTTCGCGGCTTGCGGTTGCGTTGCGACTGTATAGATCAAGTCTTTAGCTGCACAGCAATTTCTGGCTTCTGCCAGAGCACACACGGATTGATTTCTCGTTTTACTCCGTGAAAAAGACCAGCCGCCCTGAGAGAGCGGTTGGTCTTTTTAATTCTGCACAATGTTTTCGCGGCGAATATTTTCGGCCTACTTGTTTTCGCTGCCGGCTTGCAGTTCCTGATCCCAGTTAAGTACTACCTTTACGTTGCCGCCTTCGGGATCCTTGATGCGTTCCACCACCACAATACGTTTCCCCGCGGGAGCAAGCGCATAATTCGGGCCGGCCGCGTCATTCCAGATATCGCCCTGATAAAGAACGCGGGATTTGCCGACACGAAATGGTGAGACCGTGACTTCCGTGGCCCACAGCGTATCGCCGTTTTCATAAACCAGTTGCTTGCGGTCGCGCGTCCACACCGGGTTATTTCCCCCATCTGTGGATACTTGGATTTTTTCACCGGGGCCCGGAAATCTTTGCACGTAAACTTCACCGCGACCCGATTCGTTCGACGTGTACGCCATCCAATTACCGTCGACGGAAAAGGCCGGTTCATACATGGAAAACTGCGACACCAGGTAAGGATACGGTTTGCGGTCACCCTCCAGCGGCAGAATCCAGATTTCCCATTGGCCGGAACTTCCCAGCCGTTCGTAGGCGATGAGCTTTCCATCCGGCGACCAGGACTGCAAATGAAAGTGAGACTCATTCTTCATCAGCGGCTCTTCTTTGCCGCTACCGTCCACCGCGATCCGGAACGCCTCTTGTCTGCCGTTGGACGCAAACGCGATGTGCTTCCCGTCCGGAGACCACACCGGCAGCTCATCTTCTCCTGGCGCGAACGTGATTCTGCGGAGCGCCCCGCGTTCGACATCATAAATCCAGATGTCCGGGTCGGGCAGCCGCAATGTCAAAGCCAGCGACTTGCCACTGGGAGAGAATCGTGGCGATTCGTAGAGATTAGGCTTCACTTGAAAAGGCTGCGGCTTGGCATCGTGCTCGGCCAGCAAAAGTGTATTTTCTGTGGCCTGTCTTCCGCCGTTCACATAAATCAGCGTGCCGTCTCGCGATAGATCGTATTGCGCGGATCCTGACAGAGAGTTCGTCAGGATGTCTTGCACCACCGACAGGGGAGAGTCTCCGGCCTGCAATTTCCTGGCATCGAAGGTCACGGCCATCAAGCTGCCCGCGTGCATATACAATAAATGATTCGGAGCCAGAAAATGAGGATCGAATCCTTTCGCGATCAGAACCTTTTTCCCCTCGGACCCGATTTGCTCCGCAACAATCGAGGCGTCGTCTACATTGCCTCCGGAATAGACGGAAAATAGTAATGTTTTTTGTCCGGGCAGCAGGATAGGCGAAATGTGTCCCAGCTCGCCTTTGTCAGGCTGTAGCTTGGTAACTGCCTGAGGCGTGCCTCCGTTCTCGCTGACGCGGAGAATCGGAGAATTCAATGACGGCGAATAATAGATATTGTGGTCACCACCCCAGGCGGCGCCCTGCGCATAAATAACGTTCTCGGCGAGCGTGACGGGCGCTCCACCATCAAGCGAAACCTTTTTCAGCTTTCCGCCCATAAAAAAAGCCAGCCATCTTCCGTCCGGAGAAAAAATAGGATCCGTCGCACCTTCGGTTCCGCGTATCGGCACGGAGGAAGCCGTATTCAATTCCCGCAGGTAAAGGCGCGGGCCGTCCGAGCTCCCGGCGCCGATAGCCATACGCAGTCCGTCTGGAGAAATCGCCACAGTGCGTTGCCCTGCGAAACTCAGGCTAGTTCCTGCCGGCGGATTTATGCCGAATCGGATCGGAGCAGCCTCTCGCTGGTTACCCCGGCGCATGAGATTGGAAACCACGAATCCCGCTGCCACCAGCAGCACCGCGAGAGCGCATCCCGCCAATACTTTCACCACGCGATTTTCCGCTGGCGGTTTAACCAGCGAATCGGAGGAAGCCAGAACGCCAACGTCGGAAGAACCTCGCCCGGCGCTGGCATTTTCGATGGCAATGCGCGCTTCACCGATGGACTGCAGCCGCTGGCGCGCTTCTTTCACGAGGCAGCGGTGCATCAGTAGCCTGATTTCGCCGGGCACGTTGGAGGGCAGCAAAGTCCAATCCGGCTCACCACGAATCACGGCGGCGAGCGTGTCGGAAACGGTTTCGCCTTTGAAGGCCACCTTTCCGGTGAACATTTCGTACAGCACCGCGCCAAAGGACCAGATGTCCGCGCGGCGATCGACGGCTTTACCGCGGGCTTGTTCCGGCGACATGTACGCGGCAGTGCCGAGAATGTGTCCGGCCTTGGTGGCCGCGGCGGTGAGTGTGGGGGAATTGGAAATTTCGGCGGTGTTGGTTTCGTCGGATAAGGCTTTGGCCAGACCGAAGTCCAGGACCTTTACCGTGCCATCGGGAGTGATTTTAATGTTCGCGGGCTTCAGGTCGCGATGCACGATGCTGCGTTCATGCGCATACTCAAGCGCTTCGGTAATTTGCCGGGCGATAGGCAGAACGTCTTCGACCGGGATGGGGCCTTGCGCGGTGCGATCCGCAAGCGTGACGCCTTCGACCAGTTCCATGATGAGCGCGTGGATGGTGGAAGATTCCTCGAAGCCATAAATACTTGCAATGTTGGGATGGTTCAGAGCGGCCAGGAATTGCGCTTCGCGAGCGAAGCGCGCCAGGCGATGCGCGTCGTTGGCGGTAGCTTCGGGAACAACCTTGATAGCCACTTCGCGGCGCAAGCGCGAATCCGAAGCGCGATACACCTCGCCCATACCGCCCACTCCGAGGGGAGAGACGATCTGGTAAGGGCCGAGTTGCGAGCCGGAAGAGAGCGCCATGCAGCCGGATTATACTGCGCTTCGCGGGATTGTCAGCACAGCATCGCTGGAACAGCGATGAAAGGTTACGAAACAGCGTGAAAATGAGATTTTTCGCACGCAGGCGATAAACAGGATTTTGTAAGGTCGCGCGGCCGCCGAAGATAAACAAGCCGTTTTGGATGAAAATGAGCAAAAGCTCGTATGTAGATTCAAGTACTTGCCGTGGTAATAAATGTCGACACGCCGACAATTAAAGTATTACTTGAGGTTTTGGGTGGCGCGGTTCGAATGATTTTGCTGTTTTTTGGCGCTGCATTCGAATGATTGTGCATTCGAACGAAAATCCGTGAGGCCGGCGGTCGGCTATAGGGGGCAGAAGCCACTTTGTCCACCTGGCTGTGATAGGCTTTGCGGTTTCGAGGAGGCCGAACATGATGCGGCGAAGTTTGCAGGCGATAACGGTTGCGGGCGCGATAATGTGCGCGGTTTTTTGTTTTGATGCCACGGCGCAGGACAAACCCGCCGTTCCGGCAAAGAAAATCGCCGTCCGGGCGGGGCATTTGATCGACGGCAAGAGCGACAAGATGGTGGATAACGCGCTGATCGTGATTGAAGGCGACAAGATCGTGTCGGTTTCGCCGGGCGGGGACGCGCCCGCGGGCGTGGAGGTGATCGATTTGTCGCAGTACACCGTGCTGCCGGGACTCATGGACACGCACACGCATGTGCTGCTGAACGGGGACATCACCGCGGAAGACTACGATGTGCAACTGCTGAAAGAATCGATTCCGTACCGCGCGATCCTGGGCGCACGCAACGCGCGCATCGCATTGGAGAATGGTTTTACGACGCTGCGCGACCTGGAGACGGAAGGCGCGATGTACGCGGACGTGGATGTGAAGACGGCGATCGCCAAGGGAGAAGTGCCGGGGCCGCGCATGCAGGTGGCGACGCGGGCGATGGCGCCCACGGGAATGTATCCTCTGCTGGGCTATTCGTGGGAATTGAAAGTGCCGACCGGCGTGCAATACGTCGACGGCGTGGATGGAGCGCGCAAAGCGGTGCGCGAGCAGGTGATGTACGGAGCGGACTGGATTAAATATTATTCCGACCGCAAATATCATTTCGAAGCGGACGGCGTGCTGCATAGCATGGTGAATTTCACCGACGAGGAAGCCAAGGCGATCGTGGATGAAGCGCACCGGCTGGGCAAGCGGGTTGCGGCCCACGCGATTGGCTCAGACGGCATTGCCGCGGCGTTGCGGGCCGGAGTGGACAGCATCGAGCACGGCGATGGGCTTACGGATGCGCTGCTGGATGAAATAGCGAAAAAGGGAGTGTACTGGGTGCCGACGGTTACCGTGGGAGCGTACGTCGCGCCGGGCCGCGGGGGGAGCTGGACGAAGATGGTGGACGCGGAGCGCGCGGCATTTCAGAAAGCGCTGAAGAAGAACGTGAAGATTGTTTTTGGTACGGACGCTGGGGGATTCGACTGGAAAGATATCAACCAGGCCAAAGAGTTTGAGTATTACGTGCAGTACGGAATGACGCCGATGCAGGCGATTCGCTCGGCGACGTCCGGGGCGGCTGAGCTTTTAGGGTGGCAGGACAAAGTTGGAACGGTGGAGGCGGGGAAGTGGGCGGATATTGTGGCGGTTAGCGGAGATCCGTTGAAGGATATTTCGGAATTGTCGCGGGTGAAGTTTGTGATGAAGGGTGGGGTGGTTTACAAGGGGCGTTGAAGTTGGTTGCGCGTGGGTTGAAGAGTGGCGTGGACTGGGGTAGTTGCTTACGCGACGGATCGCTGGGAATGACGGTTTTTGGGTGGGCGGATTGATTGTTGCCAAGATCGGTTGAAGGGCCTTCGTAGACCTTTAGATCGTCAAGACTCAAGAGTCAAGTATCACGACTCGCTCAAGACTCAAGACTCAAGACTCAAGACTCAAGACTCAAGACTCAAGACAACAGCAGATTCCTCACCCGCGAAAAGCGCGGGAGTCGGAATAACATGTTCCCGACAGAGTTGCCAAGTCAGTGAAATGATGCCTGGGCCGAATGAAGCAACGCTCGAATCCCGAATCGAGCAGCATTTCCTGAAAAGCGCAGTGTTTGAATCGCAAATTACTTCTGCGGCCTACAATATTTGAATCCCCTTAACCGTCTACAACTGTAGATGAAAGTCGCGGCGAGCCTGGAGCCGATGGCAGTCGAACAGGACCAGCGGATCTCCGAAGCAGTGAAGCGGGAGCAGTCCCGGCTGCGCAACTTCATTCGCCGGCGTGTGCCTGACCCGCGGGACGCCGAGGACATTTTGCAGGATGTTTTTTACAAGCTGGTAGAAGCGAACCGCCTGCTGATGCCGATCGAGCACGTTACCGGCTGGCTGTTTCGCGTGGCGCGCAACCGCATCACGGATCTTTTTCGCAAGAAGAAGCCTGAGAGCTTCAGCGACGCAATCGTGGCGGACGAGGATGACGAACTGTTGCTACTGGAAGACCTGCTGCCTTCGCCGGATGCCGGGCCGGACGCGCTTTACGCGCGCAACGTGCTGCTCGACGAACTGGAACTGGCGATCGACGAATTGCCGGCGGAGCAGCGCGAAGCATTTGTTGGCCACGAACTGGAAGGGCACAGCTTTGCCGAGATGGCCGCCGAGAGCGGCGTGAGCGTGAATACGCTGCTCTCGCGCAAGCGTTACGCGGTGTTGCATCTGCGAGAGCGACTGCAAGGGATTTACGATGAATTTACGAAGGAGAGGAGCTGAACATGAGAAGGAAATGGATATTTCTGATTCCACTGATACCGGTGTTTATCGCGCTGTTTATTATCATCGGCGGCGAACTGGTGATGCACCTGTGGAACTGGTTGTTGCCATCGCTGTTTGGATGGCGCTCCGTGACGTTCTGGCAAGCGGTTGGAATTCTGGCCCTGTGCCGGATCTTGTTTGGGGGATTTGGGCGGCATAGCTCGATGCGGTCGAATATTCGCCGGCGCATGGAGGAGCGGCGCAAGCACATGACTCCCGAGGAGCGGGAACGGTTCCGGCAGGCGATGCGGGAGCGGTGCGGGTTCGGGCCGGCGGCGGAAGAGAGCAAGGGGTAAAGAAGTGCGTGGAGGGAAGGGTCACACGGCGGTAAGAGCCGCTAGGCTTGCGCGGGAGATCGAAGACCTGCGTGCGGCAGGCAGGGAGATTCCTCGCTTCGCTGGGAATGACCGTTTTTTAGTCGGCGCATCGAAGGTTGCTAAGACCAAGCGAAGGTCCCAAACGAAATGGATGCTAATCCCAATCTTTGACGTTGGGCCAATCGGTCTGGAGATTTTTTTTGCGGTGGCGGCAGAGCAGAATGGGGTGCTGTTCGAAAGGCATGGAGTAGGGGTTATCCAGTGTTGCCGCAACGGTCACACTTTCGTAGAACGGACGGGCGTCCTCGAGTGCAGTTCCTAAACGGATGACGATTTCGCCGGTGTATTGGCGCGGTCCCCAGAGAAAATAATTCTGATTGCCGCTGATGGCTTTTGGCAAACCGTAGCGACCGCCGAACAAGTCGATGGCGGCCGCTTCTCCGTAATTGCTGGTGAAAATGGCGGTCCTGGATTGTTCTTCGGGCGGAAGCGAATGATAAACGGCGGCCACGCCGGCGACCATCTCCTGCCAGCCAAATTCGTCCGCATAATGCTGCGGCAGGAGAACGGCATCCTGGTTGTGTTCAGACTTGGGAATTCCGAAGGGCAGGTGTTGCTGGTAGCGCAAGTAGGATTCCACCGGCAGGACCGGCAGCACCAGGGGCAGCAAGAGCACGATGCCGAGAAATATCCACACGAAGGTTGCGGCGCGGAGTGAAGCCGCTATGTGGGTGCGCGCCGCAAAGCGCCGGCTGGACAGGAAATGGTCCGCGGCGACGGCACCGGCGGCCAGGACCAGAGTATAAACCGGCGCGGAGTAATAGTTTTTTCCGTGAGCCAGCAGGAAAAAGCCGACGGTAAACACAAAAGCCCAGCCAAAAGCGCGAAACGTTTTTCCCGCCGCGGAAAAATAAAAATACAACCCAGCCAGCCAGAAGGGCAGAGTGACTGGATTCATCAGGAGCACTTGTTGGCCCATAAAGGCTAAAGGCGGCAGCCGGACGTCGCGGCCGGAGGCGCGGATGTTGCGCATCAACTCCACAAATGGCCAGTGGTGATGAACATTCCAGAGCAGATTGGGGAGAAAGAGAAGCAGGGCAATCAGTCCGCCAGCGAGGAACCAGGGAGAGAACATAATTTTGCGCTGGGAAGTGAGCAACAGCCCGGCCAGCAGAAAGAACGCGAAGGCCGCGATGGAATATTTATTTTCCAGGCCGATTCCACCCAGCACCCCAAAAACGAGCCACCATTTCAGGTTGCCGATGTTGATCATGCGCACCAGCGCAAACGCGCAGCCGGTCCACAAAACCGGCTCGAAAGCGTTCATGGCGAATTGGTGGTCAATCGCAAACCAGACACCCGGGGTGGCGGCCAGCGCGGCGGCCAAAGCCACGCCGAATTTTTTGGCTCCCAGCTCGCGAGCGAACGCCGCGGTCAAAACGACGCGTGCAGCTCCGGCCATGGCCGGCCACACGAGCAGCGCGGGCAAGGACACTCCCAAGGTATGGCGAGCGATCCAGGCAACCAGGGCGATTAAGGGGGGCTGATCGACGTAGCCCCAATCGAGGTGCTGCGAGCACACCACATAATAAAGAGCGTCGCGGAAGTATCCGTAGCGGGATGCCGTGGCGAGATGGGCAGCAAGATAAACAGCGGCGATGACCCACGGAATGAGGAGCGAAATTTTGCGGTTTTCTGGAGCTTGCGGGCCATCGGCTGGAAACATCGAGTGGAAACAATACCAGAGCAGGCAAATTTTGAAGCTGAAAAAAAGGCCGGGCGGAGTTTTGGTCCGGCCCAGCCTTTTCCGAGTGCTTGTGAGCTACGTGCGGCTGATTATGATTTGCCCGGCTTCAGATCGCGAAGCAGGCGATGCACGGCGTCGCGAATGTGGTCGGTGGTGAACGAGTCGCGATACATGACTTTCATGCCCACGGCGCGGAAGGCCACTTTATTGGAGCCTTGCTTGGCGAAGTCGAAGACGATGGTGCCTTCGCGGTAGTGAACATTCTGATAGGCATACCCGGGCCCTCCCCAGTAGCCCCAGCGATAAGACTCATAGCAGCCGAAAGGGCCGCAGACGAAGGCGGGACGTTCGACAGTCATGGTGCGGCGGCGAATGCCCACGTGATAGTCGACCAGGAAATCGGCCGCGGCGGGGTCATCAACCTGATTGAAGCCCTTGGAACGCAGGGTTTGCTCGATGTCGGTGCGGATGGCCAGGCGGAATGTTTCATTGTCGAGACGGGAACCGGATTCGCGGCGACCGTCGTCTGCGATGACGTCGCGCGAGATTACCGGCCGGTCACCATTGCGCTCGGCGCCATTTCGGTCCGGACCAGTTCTGTCCTGATTTTTCTCCGGGGGCGGCGCGGGACGCCAGGCCCAGGTAGCGTGTTTGGGGATGGCTACGCTGTGATCGCGGACAACGTCGACGTGCTCGTCGCAACCGGCAAAAAACAGGCCGGAAGCCACGACAGCGGCCAGCAACAGCGGTGAATTTCTCTTAGCGATTAAGGATGCGAGCGACATTTCCAAATCCTCCAGATGCGAACTTGTACCTGGACATATAACCCTTGGACGGTGGAATAGTTGTGGCGGTTGCATGTATGCATGGCGTGTGGTGCGCATGGATAAAGGGTGCAGCCGGTGGCAAGACTGGATGAGAACCACTCGAGCCTTCGCGATAAATCGAAGAGAGATTCCTCGGCTGCGCAAGCCTACAACTTCGTGGAGGGAAGTTGGGGAAGAGGCGTGGGCTTGCTCCGCTAGGATTGACTTTCTGAATGTACGGTCACAACTGTTGCCAAGATTCAGATGGTGATGAACACGGAAGTGAGATCGCGGTTCACAAACGGATGCAGGCGGAGCACGCGGTGAGGTATGATAGAGTCTTCGAATTCCAAGTCAGGGTGACGATGGAGACAGCGGCGAACGGAAAAGTTTTACTGCGGGTGAGACCGCGGGGTTTCTGCGCCGGAGTAGTGCGCGCGGTAGACATTGTCGAGTTGGCGCTGGAGGCCTATGGCGCGCCGGTATACGTGCATCACGAGATTGTCCATAACACCTACGTAGTAGAGCAGTTGCGACGGCGCGGGGCGATTTTTGTAGAGTCGATTGAGGATGTGCCGCACGGCGCAGTGCTGGTGTTCAGCGCGCACGGTGTGCCGCCCACGGTGCGGGAAGAGGCCAAATCGCGATCGCTGAAAGTGATCGATGCGACCTGCCCGCTGGTGACCAAGGTGCATCTGGAGGCGCTGAAATTCGCGCGCGAGAAGCGCACCATTATTTTGATTGGGCATAAGGACCACCAGGAAATTGTGGGGACATCCGGGGAAGCTCCCGACCGCACCATCGTGGTGGATTCCGTGGCGGCGGTGGACTTACTGGAAGTCGATGACCCCGAGAAGCTTTCGTTTCTTACACAGACGACGCTGAGTCTTTACGATACGCAGGAAATTGTGGCGCGGCTGCGGCAGAAATTTCCGGCTATCAAGGGCCCGGCGAGCGACGACATCTGCTACGCCACGCAAAACCGCCAGGAAGCGGTGGAGCAGGTGGCCAAGGATGTGGACCTGATTCTGGTAGTGGGCTCGCCGAACAGTTCGAATTCGAACCGGCTGGTGGAAGTGGCGCAACGGAGCGGCGTGCGCGCGCAACTGATCGATTCGGCGGCGGACATCGATGTGCAGTGGCTGGCGGGAGTGGCGCGTGTGGGACTGACGGCGGGAGCGTCGGCGCCGGAAGTTCTGGTGGAGCAAGTGAGCCAGCGGCTGGCGGAGTTTGGATTTACGGATCAGCGCGACCTGGATTTGATACGCGAGGATGTGCGCTTCACGTTGCCGCCGGAGCTGGCAACTATTGCGGCAGCGCCGAGACGGTAGGCCGAGCAGAAGCAGAAGTGCGGGTAGATCAGGGGCGCGACAGCGCGCGGTTAACAGCAGGGTAATTCGCAGAACTGGAACGGCGAGGAGCAACCTTGGCGGCGAAAATTACGCGGCAGCCGAAGAAAATTGCCTTGATAGGCGCGCC
>JBBSFG010000012.1:0-28479 GCA_038238965.1 Candidatus Acidiferrales bacterium
GGACCGCTCTTGGCCAGTGCCTTGTATAAACCGAGCTTGTCGCCGATGCGAATCAATGCCGCATTAAACGTGGCGCCAAAATCCACAATAGCCTTGCCGAGAAACTCATGAAGTTTGTCCTGATTGAGAGCCATATATCCCCTCCGGATCGCGAGAGTTGGTACTCCTATTGCTGCATTCTAGGCTTCGGCTTAGCAACCTACAAGCACCAGCACTCAGCAGCAGCGGTTTGGTCTGGAGTACTTGCGGTTCAGTTGCTCCACGTAGAACTCCGCGGGCGTTAACGGTGAAGTTTCATTATCACGCCGCGCCCCTAGCGCCTGCACATAACGTTCGTAGGCGCAGTCACCGCACCATTCACGAATTCCCAGCCAGACCCGGTACGCCAAACGCCGCAGCGACACGTATTTTGAATCACTGCGCTCGGGAAATTTTTGGGTTTTTGCCATGTTTATCCTTCCGGCGGCGTTTCGCTTTCCGTATAGACTCCGGCGTACGTCGCGCCGGAAAAGCTCTTCGCCCAACGAGAGGCCACATAGGGTGTTTCGTGCAGGGCGGACTTAGAGCGCCCGCTGAGAATCCGGTACCACTGCACCAATGCTTCCGCGATCAGCACGATGATCATCGCGGCAAGCACCGCAGTCACCACCGCGTCCAGACGCTGATTGAAAATCACCCGCTGGGTATCCGCGATCTTTGCAGCCGGAATTTTCCCGGCCGCAATCTGCCCGGCCAGCGCATTGGCGTAAGAAAGAAAACCCAGCCGCGGGCTGGCAGCGAATATCTTCTGATAACTGGCAGTCATGGTAATGGTCACCAGCCACGCCGTTGGAACAAGCGTCAGCCACACCCAGCGAAGCCGGCCCATCTTCAGCAATATCGTGGTTGCCACCACCAGCGCCACCGCCGCGAGCAACTGGTTGGCGATTCCAAAAAGCGGCCACAGAGAATTGATGCCTCCCAGCGGATCGACAACTCCCTGATACAAAAAATACCCCCACGCCCCCACAATCATGGCGCTCGAAAGCAAAATTCCCGGTAGCCATCCTGTGCGCGCGAATGGCTTCCACACCCGTCCGCCAAGTTCCTGCACCATAAAGCGCCCCACGCGCGTCCCGGCATCCAGTACGGTAAGAATGAAAAGCGCCTCGAACATGATGGCGAAGTGATACCAGATGCTCAGCAGCCGCGGCCCTCCAATGGTGCTCGAAAAAATTTGCGCCATGCCTACCGCCAGTGATGGCGCTCCGCCCGCGCGATTCAGTAGCGTTTGCTCGCCGACAGACCGTGCCAGATCGATCATTGTCTGGGCCTGTAGCGGGTAGCCCCAGCTACTGATGGTGGCCGCTGCCGCATCCGATGTCGCGCCGACGATCGACGCCGGGCTGTTAATGGCGAAATAGACGCCGGGAGTCATCGCGCAAGCCGCTACCATGGCCATCACGCCCACAAACGACTCGAGCAGCATCGCGCCGTACCCGATAAACCGCGCGTGGCTTTCGCGAATGATCATCTTCGGCGTGGTTCCCGACGAAATCAGCGAATGAAATCCGCTGATGGCGCCGCAGGCAATGGTAATAAAACAAAATGGAAAGATTTTCCCGGCGAACACCGGGCCGCTCCCGTCGATGAATCTTGTCAGCGGAGGCATCAGCACTTGCGGCCGCACCAGCAATATCCCCGCAGCCAGCGAAAAAATCGCCCCCGCTTTAATGAACGCACTGAGGTAATCGCGTGGCGCGAGCAGCAGCCACACTGGCAGCGCGGAAGCCGCAAATCCATATGCGATGAGCGCAAACGCCAGTGAGACACCGCTCAATGTGAACACGCGCGCCCAGGAAGGCGATTCCGCAACCCATTGGCCGGCGACCACCACAAACAAAACCAGCGTGACGCCGATGAACGAAGCTTCCAGCACCCGCCCAGGCCGCAGAAATCGCAAGTACAGTCCCAGAAGCAGTGCAATCGGGATGGTAGCCGCCAGGGTAAACGTCGCCCACGGCGAAGACTTCAGCGCGTTCACGATCACCAGTGCAACTACTCCCAGCAGAATTACCATAATTGCCAGAACGGCAATTTGGGCGATGAATCCTCCGCGCCGGCTGACCTCTTCGCGCGCGATTTCACCCAGCGTTTTGCCATCACGACGGATGGAGCACACCAGAATGATGAAATCCTGCACGCACCCGGCGAACACCGCTCCTACAATCAGCCAGAGCGTCCCGGGCAGATAGCCGAATTGCGCCGCCAGCGTCGGTCCCACCAGCGGGCCGGGCCCGGCGATCGCAGCAAAGTGATGCCCGAACAAAATCCATTTATTCGTGGGCACAAAGTCGCGCCCGTCGTCGTGGCGCTCGGCAGGTGTTGCGCGCGTGTCGTCCAGCGCGAGCACACGCGCGGCGATAAACGCGGAATAAAATCGATAGGCGACCAGGTAACAGCAGCCCGCGGCCACTACGAACCACGTGGCGTTGAGCGGCTCCCCTCGATGAAACGCGATAGCAGCCAGCGCACCGGCTCCCGCCAGTGCCACTACAACCCACACAACGATGCGTACGGCACGTTTCATTTCGCGATGGAAGAGCGCGTCCCCGGCGGCATCCTATGCGAGCGCACACCAAGCGTCAATCCGGCTTTGCTGCGCGTAAATCTGCTCGCGCGCTAATCGCAGAGAGCCGTCTCCGGATTGCATCGTGCTTCCGCACTTCCAGATTGCCACTTGCCGCTCGCTCCTCCACAGAGCTAGGCTCTTGCCATGAGCAAATTCACTCCCACCGACAGAACAAAAGTCAGGCGCAAGCCCGACCGCGGCACCTACGACCGCGAAGTTATCTACAGCATCCTCGACGAAGCCTTCGTGTGCCAGGTAGCTTTCATTGTCGATAGCCTGCCGTACGTGGTGCCCACCAATTACGTGCGCGTGGGCGACAAGCTTTTTCTACACGGATCGACCGCAGGCCGTCTGATGCGCGTGCTGGCCAGCGGCGCGCCGTTCTGCCTCAACGTGACTCTGCTCGACGGCATCGTCCTCGCTCCCACCGCAACGGGACATTCTGTCAATTACCGCTCCGTCGTTGTCATGGGAAAGGCCGAGCAGATTCACGATCCTCACTTGAAGCTTGCCGCCATGCGCGACTTTGTCGAATACGTGATTCGCGGCCGCTGGGCCGACGTGCATCCGCCTACCGATCAGGAGTTGAAGGCCACCGTGGTGGTGGCCGTTCCGCTGGTGGAGGCTTCCGCAAAAGTACGCACCGGTTTCGCCGTGAACGATGACCAGGAATACGCAGGCGCCGGATGGACAGGCGTTATTCCTCTAAAGTGGGCGGCGCAAACGCCGGTGCTCGATCCTCGAGGGAATGCCACAATTCAAATTCCCGCAAACGTGGCGCAATATTCGCGCCCGCAATAGCCAGCGGCTGACTGTTGCCGCCACGATGCGAACAATGACTTCGCACATTTCTCTTGAAGATAAAATTACCGATTACTTTTTTTCTTTTTTCGCTTCGCCACGCGTTGCTGCATGCGTTTCGCGATCAGCCGAATCCGTTTTTCGCGTGTGCTGGCGTGCTTGGCCATGTCCACGTAACGAACAATTTGGCGTCGTAGCGCGGGCGTCAGGGAATTAAAAATGGCCAGCGCTCGAGGCTCATCCGCAAGCCCAGCGGCAAAGTCCGGCGGCAGGACGGGATCTCTCGGCTCCGCGTCGACCCGCAGCATCACTTCCACAATGGCCCACGCATCGATGCACAGCTTTCGCCAGATATCGCGGTGAATGTGTAGCCGGTAAGCGCCGCCACCGCGAGGCAAAAGCGTGCTCTTCAGCGGCAGCCCTTCCACCATGCCATGTACCGGAATGTGCTTGGGGTTTTCTCCGCTCGCGTCGCGCAATAATTTGGAAAGACTTCGCGGCACGTCCACACATCGCATGATCCATTGTTTATAAATCCGCGCGGAAAAGATGTGTGTGACGTCGGGCTCAGCGGATGGCGGCAAAAGAAGGTCGTTCAGTACTCAGGTTTGAGAATCGGCGATGCGCCGGCGAAAAATTCGCAAGACAGGCTCAGTTCGTTCGATCTCTCGCGGCCAGTCGCACATTCTCAATGGCAACCGCATCCGCCGCCGCAGCACCCGCCTCCGCTGGACGGCTCCGGCCCGGATTGTCTGGCGGAAGCGCCATTCCCGTTCGGCGCGCTGAATACCGAAAGCTGAATGGCATTCTTTCTTCCCGCACACCTGGGGCAGGCGATTTCTTGCGTCTTACTCAGAACGATGAGCTCAAACTGCGAATCGCATTCCTCGCAGATGTATTCGTAAATGGGCATGACCGTTTTATCCCGGAATCGTTTACATCGCGTGATTAACGCGGCTTGGAAGGACTCTGCAAAGCTTCCCACACCGCGAAAAACGTGGCTACTCCGACGACGCCAATCGCGAACCATATGAAATGGTTTCGTCCTGCGCGTCGCGGTGGCCTGCGAGAACCCGAGCCAACACCCTGCGGCCCCTGGGCCGGGTCCGGCGCTCCCATCGTGTCAGACTCGGATACGGCCGCAAGCTCCGAGGGAGTGGGATCGAGCACGATGCGATAAGCCATACCCTCAGGGATCACGCGCACATCGTCTTCGACAGCGACCGTCACTGAACCGCGCGTGCTGCGAACCATGAGTTGTTTGGGACCGACGACGCTTACCTGCGCAACCGTAGGCTGGTCAGTTTCCGGACGGATGGACATGCTGCCCACGTGCAGCGTAAATGCTTTCGAATTGACGGTGGAGAAAATTGCGGTCCCACGAGTCAGGCTGGCGGCTGGAGAAGATTCGTTTTTCTCTAACAACGCAATGCTGGCGCTCGAAAGCAGCAACCGGGCCGAACCGGCGCGGACTTGCAGGCTACCCATATCGTCGGTAATCAAGCGATCGCCACCAAATACCGTAGATCCAACCGATACCGGGCCGGTACCTACGCGGGCTCGTTCGGCAGTTACCACCGTACCAAACTCACCCGTAGCGCCCCAGCACGGCATCATGCCCACTGTAATCATCAAAACTGACGCAACCACACTGCGCAGGAATAGCATTTCACCGACTCCGAGAGGGCCGGACACAAGAGTATCGAGTCAGTAGTGAACAGTCAATCAGCAAAGCGCGAACCTTAGGTCTGTGGAAGGTGTCCTATTCGTTGAGGTTGGCAGGTTCAGAGGAACGGCCCTCGAGCCGAAACCTCCTTCGAGGCATTTGTTCGCGCGCATCGCATTGAGGATACGATTGCGCAGCCATCGTATACTGATTCGGCCTCGCGGCCGCTTCATCTAGAGCTTCGCGCTATGATCAACCGAAAGCATCCGATATTGGAGATCTATTCTCTGCCGTTGGTGTGCATTCTGATAGTTCTCGGATTGCTGGGAGTCGGACTATGGCCCTTTCAGCCATTTCCCCCGAATGAGGTAGCTTGGCTGTCCGCGAGCCCCGGGTTGGAGTTCGGCGGTCGCGGAGTGGTCGCCAGTTCCGGCTTGATAGCCGCTGCGACCGGAAACGAGCCTTCCTCGTGCAGCTTGAGGATCCGGTTGCAGCCCAGGATCGTAAGGCTGCACGGTGCCACAACGTTGCTGGGCTTCTACACTCCGCACAATCCGATGCAATTCAGATTGATGCAGTATCGCGACGAAATACTGATTCGAAAGGATCATCGCGACAGCCAAAATCGGCTGAAAACTGTGGAAATTGAACTCGAACGTGCTTTCGTTAGGGCCGAGCCGATTACATTTACGATCACTTCGGGCCCCCATGGTAGCGTGGCTTATCGCAATGGAGTACGGGCGGGCGAATCCACGCGCCTGGGCCTTACTTGCGCGGATTTCTCTGGCCAACTGGTACTCGGGAATTCGCCGGTGGGTGACAATGCCTGGCAGGGTAGGATTCTCGACCTCGCTATTTATAACCGGGAACTCTCGGCAGCGGAAATCGCGCGCGATGCTAACAGCGATCACGGTGCGCTCGACCGGGCCGCGGCTGATGGAAAAGATGAGGAGCGGAAAACATCGACTGACAAGAGTGTTGTTGCCCACTATGCCTTCCTCGAGAGTTCCGGAAATGTTATTCACAGCAGTGAAGGATCAGCATCCGACCTGCGCATTCCCGATGTCTTTCGAATTCTACATAAGCTGTTCCTGATGCCGCCGTGGGAAGAAACTGCGGACAAGGTCGCGCTTCGCGACATCTCCATCAACATTGTGGGATTCATGCCGTTCGGTTTTTTCTATTTCGCGTACTTGCGCCGTAGCCGTGAGCCGCGGCAAACCGCCATATTAGTCATAGCGGCCGGGGCGGCCGTCAGCTTAACTATTGAAATCCTCCAATACTTCGTCCCCTCCAGGTCCTCGGACATGATCGATTTCGTTACTAACACGGTTGGCACCGGTCTGGGCGTTCTGCTGTTTATGTGGCAGCCGATTCACGCGCGAGCAACCAAACTCCGTATTCTGCGTGGGCCACTCGAACAAGCGCGACGACGCTAGCGCCCCATAACCCCAGAATGCAGCTGCTAGGCGCGGTACCTTGGCGCTGTTACAATGCAAACAGCTCTATGGCAGATTGGAAGCAAATCACCGCGCGAATCCGGCGCGCACGCACTTCAAAAGATCCAGCCGTTCAACTGTCGGCGCTTTACGAGAAGACGCACGACGCGATGGCCGCTTTCGAGCTAGCAAAATTTTATGAAACAACAGGGGTCAACGCTGACGCCGCGAAGTGGTATAGCATCGCCGCGGAACGTTTCAGGCGCGCAGACTGGAAAGTAAAAGCGCAGGAGGCTGCGGCGCGCCTGGGTGGCGCCTCCGCGGCCGATGTTTCGGATTCCGCCACCGAAGAAAGTTCACCCGTGCCGCTCTTCATCGCGGTACCGGAGCCCGGTCTGCCATTTGAACAGAACGCTGCCGCCTTCGAGGCCATCATCTCGCCCGATCCGTCCGCGTCAGAATCTGGTGTCGACTTCGCGGGCACTGCAAATCAAGTCGATTCCGTATCGTCTACGGCGCCGGCTAGTCCCGCGGGAATCGATTCCGCTGACAAACGCCGCCGCAGGCGAGGCCGCCGGGGAGGCCGTAATCGGCGCAAAGCCGGCTCCGCCTCGGAATCCACAGGATCGCGGTTGCCGTCGAGTCCACCTGCTCGCCGAACGGCAACGCCCATCGAAGAAGAGTCGCCTGATGTAGAAGACCGTACCGCGGGCAGGCGGCCCATGCCACCCTTGCCTGTGGAAGCCCTCCCCGATCTGGGCGTTCCAGGCCCCAAAGGCCGCTACGGCGACCCCGGGCTGTCGTCTCGCATTTCGCTGCTGGAGATGCACTTTCGCAGATTGCTGAGTTGCCCCGCCGTTAAGCTGGAAGAAGCGAACGTTGCCCCTGTCGGCCCCGGCGTATTCGTGCTCACCGATTCCGATCTGACAACGTATTACTATGTCGAATCCTGCCAAACTTTGCGGATTGGCGTCGCCGCGCTTTTGCGCGGGAACTCCAGCCGGCGAGGCGCCACTTCCATCACCGCGCAACTTGCCGATCATTTAGGAATCGCGGAATCGCGAGTGCCGAAATATCTCGCGGAGCACTGCGTAGTGCGGTGGCTGCAACTGGACGAGGGCGCTTCCCACTTCGCCCATTTCGTAATCGCCGTGCTGCGGCCAGTCCTTAACGAATAGCCTTCTTAGCTTCTTCTGCAGCCTCTGGGTCTTGCAACACTGATATTCGGTTTTGTGGTACTCCCGCCAATCTGCCATCAACGTTAACACCCGTAGCCTCCTACAGGTTGCCACCGCCAACGGGCTAACCGCGTACGTTAGCTTCTACACAGTCGACCATGGCGGGGCTGTCGCTCGATGTTATTATAGCGTTCCGCCTTGGAGATTTTAGACCAGGGCCACCGAGTCTATAGACAAAGGCGCCCTACCTTGCCCCAACAAAATCCTGGAGCCAAGCCTGCGTTCAAGAATCCGATTCTGTATTCATCTCTCGCGTTGTTGGCGGTGTTCCTGTACGTCGTCTGGATTTTCTTTTCTCGCTGGCAAGAAAGCAGAGAGTTTCAACGCCGCGCGCGGGAAGAAAAATCCCAGCAGCAGCGTGCACGGGACCGCGAAGCCATCGAGCAATTCGGCGGTAAGGAACTGGCCATCCAGAGTTTCTACGCCAGCGCCGGAGAAATTCGACACGGCGAGAAATTGCAGCTGTGCTATGGCGTCGCCAACGCCAAGACCGTTAAGCTCGAGCCGCAGGACAATCCCGTCTGGCCATCTTACAGCCGCTGTGTGGAGGTTTCGCCCAAGAAATCCACGACCTATACCTTGACCGTCCAGGACGCCGCCGGTAATACGAAAACCGAGTCCATCGATGTAAAGGTCAAGTGAGTGCCATACTTGTGGGCATAAGGTGTATCGTCCATTTTCTGACTTTGTAGTGCGGACGCCCCTTGTGGCCGCAATTCCACCCCATCTATAATCATTGCACGCGGGGTCCGGCACCTTCGGACTCCGCAGTCTTTTTAAGGGGCGCTGAATAGGCTTTTCGAAATACGACTATGGTCGATCCGCTCGCCAAAATAAAACAGAAGCTGCTGGAAGAAATCGACCAGCTCTCGCACGAGCTGAACGTCGACCTACCTAAGGAGATTGCCGTCGCTCGCGCCCACGGTGATCTTTCCGAAAATGCCGAATACAAATACGCCAAGGAGCGCCAGGGCTTTGTGAATGCCCGTATCGGCCAATTGAAAAAGCGACTGGGCGATCTGGGCATGCTCAACTTGACCAATATCCCCAAAGACCGCGCAGGCTATGGCTCTCGACTGACTGTGCTCGATACTCAAAAAGACGTAAAAATCGAATACAAGCTGGTCAGCACTGAGGAGGCCGACGCCGAACATGGCCTAATCTCCACCACTTCGCCTATCGGCAAAGCTCTGCTCAACCGCAAGGTCGGCGACGAAATCGAGGTCACTACTCCCGCCGGCAAAAAGGAATTTGAAGTTGTGCGCCTGGCAACCATTCACGAGGACGCGTAACCCTAAAGCGTTTTTTAGCGTCACATTGTAACGACGTGTGTTGGCCAACCTGTGAGGTCATATGTACTGGGGCGCAGGCCCGGAACTTGGGCTCTTGACTATTCTTGGTTATCTATTTTTCCTGGCGGGGGCCGCGTCCATGTGGCGCGGCCGCGAAGACGTTACCATGTGGTTGCACAGCGAAGCGGGTGTTCTTCGCCGTGATCTCTCCCGCTACACTGCGGTTGGTCCTTTCTATAGCCCAAGGGAGCAATCGCGTTTGAAGCTTCTCCCCGGGTTTTTTGCTGGCTCACTCAGCCGCATGCCCCGGTCCTTGATGTACAGCAGTGCGACCCTACTGTTGATCGCACCTCTGCTGGTGGTGCTGGACTTTTTTTTCTAGATTTCTAGTCGGGATCGCCAACTGTAGCCAGCCTATCCGTTTAGCACCGCCATAAATTCACCGCGTGGACAAACCTACACCGCTTTGCGATGCTCACTTTGCACATGAAGCCTTCCTTTATCGTTCACGGCGGCGCCTGGGACATCCCTGATTCCGCGGTTTCCGCCTGCCGGTCCGGTTGCGATCGCGCATTGAAGGCCGGGTGGCGCATCTTGCAATCGGGCGGCTCCGCATTGGACGCCATTGAAGCAGCCGTCGTCATTTTAGAAGACGACCCGGTTTTCGATGCGGGTTATGGCTCACATCTGAATCTTGACGGACGGGTCGAATGCGACGCCATTGTTATGGATGGCTCAACGCTGCGTGCCGGTGCGGTCGCTACTCTGCAACACGTGCGTAATCCCGTGCGCCTCGCGCGAAAGGTGCTGGAAAATTGTCCGCACATGATGCTCGTCGCGGAAGGCGCGGAACGCTTCGCGCACGAGCAGGGCATCAAGCTGTGCGCGCCCGAGGACTTGATTACCGACGCGGAACGCGATGCCTGGTCGAAGTGCAAAATAGATAAACACGCGGCCGCGTTTCACCGCGGTCACGAACAAGGTACCGTGGGTGCCGTAGCCATGGACCGCGACGGCCGCCTGTTTGCCGCCACTTCCACAGGCGGCACCTGCTGCAAGCTCCCCGGTCGCGTTGGAGATTCACCGCTGATCGGTTGCGGCTGTTATGCAGACTTCCAGGCCGGAGGCGTCTCCTGCACCGGTTATGGCGAAGCCATCATGAAAATTGTCATGGCCAAGACGGCGGTCGATATTCTTCGTGACGCGCCAGAAGCACCAGGATCCGATACGGCCATGGCCGCCGCCCGCCAGGCTGTACAAACCCTTGCCAACCGCACGCACGCGACCGGCGGCCTGATACTCCTCGACCGCGAGGGAAAGCCCGGTTGGGCCTTCAACACTCCGCGCATGTCCCACGGCTACGTCCAAAGCGACGGCGCCATTTTCACCGCAGTGTAAGCGTTTCACTTGAACCTGCTCGCTTATGGCCGCAAGAAAAATCGTCGCTTTCCACACCGACGACCACGGTGACTGGGTCGCGGAATTAGAATGCGGACACCAGCAGCATGTTCGTCACTCTCCTCCATGGATCGTCCGCCAGTGGGTCACCACCGCGGAAGGCCGCCACCAGCACCTCGGCCACTGCTTGCAATGCCCGGCTTGTGAAGGCCACTTTTCATCAACCGATCGTGGGGCCTGAAAATTGACCTCTCTGGCGCAGACTCTTACCATTGCCTTGGGGGACTAATCGCTAACCGTTTATTGCTCGCTATGAAAATCAAAACACTTTCCGCTGCCGCTCTCTTATTCCTTCCGTTATGTACCTCCGCCCAAACCGCCGAGGAAATTGTCGCCAAGGTGCTAGTGGCGCGCGGCGGCTTGGCCAAGATTAAAGCCGTCCGCTCTCAACGCATCGCTGGGACCATCGATTTTGGCGGCGGCGCGCAAGGCCCTTTTCTTGTCGAACTGGAGCGCCCTGGCAAGATGCACATCGAAGTCACCATACAGGGCCAGAAGCTGATTCGCAGTTTCGACGGCAAGTCCACCGGTTGGATCATCAATCCCTTCTCGGAAAACAAAGGCGTGCAACCGATGTCCGCCGAAGATATCTCCAATATCGCGGACGAATCCGATTTCGATGGTCCGCTGGTCGATTATAAGGAGAAGGGAAATCAGATTGAGGTTGCCGGCAAGGAAGATGTGGAAGGGAAACCGGCGTACCGCCTGAAACTCACCGGCAAAAACAGGGATGCGCGCAGTTATCTTTTCGATGTCGCCTCGTATCGCTTGGTCAAGTGGGAAGGGAATCGGAAAGTAGGCGACAAAGAAGTGTTGTGGGAATCACTTTTTCGCGATTATCGCGAAGTGCACGGTTTGCTGTTTGCATTTGAAATCGATTCAGACGCGTCCGGCACCGAGCAGTCGCAAAAAATTATCGCCGATAAAATTGAAGTCGATCCCCAAATCGACGAGTCCCGCTTTGGCAAGCCTCCTGCTCCTCCCGCGAAGGCTGAACCTGCGCCAGCCGCCGCAACGCCGCCGGCAGATCCATCCAATCCTCCGACTCCGGAAAATTAGTCCGCAGGGGTCCCGCTCAGGCCGTTAGCTTCCAATACGCTAACGCACATCGACGAGCGTTCCTATGGCTTCGCGTTTGGTACCGCGCGATGCACGTGATACAGATCCGCAATCGAATAGGTCACGCCTGCAAAAAAAGTAACTCGCGGCAGGCTCCCGTACACTGCGGTGTATTCGCCAGTGTCCAATACCAGGCGCGATGACACGTTATACGTAGCGGCAAGCAACAACACCATGGATGCCGGCGTTTTTGGATTTGCTCTGCTGAATCCGGCAATTTCCGCTGCATAGCCCCAATTGCGTGGGAGCGGATGCGCGTAGTCGAACGCCGTGAAGTAATTGCGGTCGTACCCGCCAATTCCCGATCGTCCAAGAAAACGCACGCCCTCATTGAAATCGAAATGATGCTTGCCGAAATCCTTGCTCACCAGCACATCCACACCATGGCCCGGCGCTCCGATACCGGGAGTGTTAGTGCTCGTGGGAAAAGTAGCCGTATACAAGATAGAAAAAGTGGGAAGCACCCCCTTCTCGGCAATGATTCGGTACTTGAATCCCGCTCCCGAGTCCCCGAAACCGCTCACTCCCGCGTCGCGCTCAAATGGATTGTTTGCAAATCGCAGTTCCAGGTTCTTGAATACACCGAACTTGATCAGCCCGTTGATATTCTGATGGCCATCGCCGCCTTCGAAGCCGTACTCCACTTCCAGAACGCCGCGTTGTACCGCCTCCGCCGTAGTAGAAAAAGTCGGGCGGTTGGGCACCGCGGTAATACTTTCGCCCGAGCTTTGGTTCTGGGGTGGATCTTGAGAAGCGTCGGCGGTCTTATTATTTTTCTGCGTCTTTCTCTGTGCTGAGGTGTTTTCCTGTGCGCCTACCTTGTCTATGGTTGAAATGACGAAAAGCATGATCACAGCAAAACAAACAAAACCATGATTGTAGATATATCGCATCACGTGGCGCCCTCATTCTAGCAATTATTCGGGAGGCCGGGCTTTGGCTCACGCGTAACCCGCGAGGTGATATTACGGCTTAGCCCTCGAGAACTTATTTGCAAAGCCTCTGCGTTATTCTGTAACCATGGAAGAGCCAACCCGCACAATCGCGCGCGATTCGAGCGCAGGTTTGTGCCTCGACTGTCTGCATTCTCGCCGAATTGAATCGGCTCGGGGTTCCACATTCATCCTTTGCGAACTCTCCCGCACCGATTCGCGCTTTCCCAAGTATCCGCGCTTGCCGGTGCTGACTTGCGCCGGCTACCAGCCCACGCCCGGGCCCGGGCCCGCCACAAAACAATCAAACTGAAGCTCGTGGTATCCGATCTTAAATTGTTTACTTACTGGATATTTTAGCTCGGTGGTATTATGGATGCCGTGCGCCCATCCAGTACACCCCTTCGGCACATAGTCTGCGCCGCCACCTTATGCACCTTGCTTCCGCTAACAGCTCGCCCCAATAAATTGGTCATCACCAGTGCTCCGTCGGGCGCGGCCGTACAAATCAACGGCGTCTTCGTGGGCCACACGCCTTACCAGAAAGACATTCCCGGCGGCTATCTCCACAAGACAAAAACCACAATTGGCTCGCGCCTCGAACATCCCATGCTCGCCCGCCTCACGCTCGACGGCTACGCCGCCAAAGAAATTCAGCTTACCGAAGGCCCCATGAACTGGGTTTCCCTCAAGGGCCACAACTACGGCGGTTACTGGCTGCTGAAGACCGATCATTTTCATGTCGAGCTGCAATCCGCCTCGCAAACCTTCACAGGCGGCGTGGAAACCGCCGCGTCCACCACCTCAGAGTCGCGCCCTGAGCTTTCGCTGGAAGAATTGGTCAGCCATACCAAGCCCGCGGTCGTATATCTCAAGAGCCTTACCAAGAGCGGCACCGGCTTTTTCGTCACCGAAACCGGAGTTATCGCCACCAACGCGCATCTGGCCCGCTGTGAAGAAGCGTTACTCGCTACGCTACCGGACGGCACGCAACTGGAAGCCAAAATTGTTTACGTCGATCCGGACCTGGACATCGCTCTCGCAAAAACTCCAGGCCAGGGCTTCCCGCGTCTGGTTCTCGCTGAAGCCACCACGGTTCGCCAGGGCGAAAGCGTGGTGGCCATCGGAAATCCCGGCGACGCGATGCTCTTCAGCGTCACCAAGGGAATCGTCAGCGCCGTCGGCCGCTTTGAAGCTGCCGGACCCGGCACCTGGATTCAGACCGATGCCCCCATCAATCCCGGCAACAGCGGCGGCCCGCTGCTGAATACCCGCGGCGAAGTCATCGGCATAAATTCCCAGAAACTGATCAAGAAGAATGTCACCGGCATTGGCTTTGCCCTCAGTGCCAGCGACCTGCTCGACATCCTTCACCGCCTCTACCCGCCCGCTGCAATACAAGGTGAAAGCGCGGCCGGTTCGCATCCTTCGAAGTTCCCGCACGGCGCTTCTCTGATGAACGCCGCCTCTGTCCGGCAAGCTGGCAACGGTTTCGGCGTTACAGAAATCACCTCTGACCCCGACGGCGCAGAAATTTTCCTCGACGACAATTTCGTAGGCGCCACGCCTGCGACGCTGCGCATAGCCGAAGGCTCACACACCGTGGTGCTCAAATCCGCGAACCACGCCGATTGGAATCGCTTCATCAGCATTCTCAAAGACAGCACCGTGACCGTAAAAGCGACCCTGGCTCCGATTTAGTCTCTGCGACGCAACCTAACAGCTCCTCTCATCCAGGGCAATTGCCGCCGCACAATCTGGTGTGCTAGCATCCGCCCGATTAGCCGTCAGGCGGCCGATCAGCTGAAGAGCAGACCGCAATTCGATTCTCTTTCGCCCTCCTTCAATAGGTAAGCGGGACGAAATCCAGGACCGCGTTCTTCAGTTTTTTCAACTCGCTTGGCGCAGGCCCGCGCCCTTTTCTTCGAGCACGGACCTCGCACGATGGAGGTCTACATGAAGAGCTATCGCACCTGGGACATTCGCAATGTTGGCATTGTCGGCCACGGCGGCACAGGTAAGACGCAGCTGGTGTCGTCGTTGCTCTTCACCGCGGGCGCCACACCGCGTTGGGGAAAAGCTGCGGAAGGAAGCACCACCACCGACTGGGACGAAGAAGAAATCGCCCGAAAGCTTTCCATTCAAACCGCACTGGCGCACGCGGAGTGGCCCACCACCCCTGATCCCACCACCCACGCTGGCGGCGAAAAGGTCAAAATCAATTTCCTTGATTTGCCCGGTTACTCCACCTTCATCACCGAATCGAAAGCCTCGCTGATCGCCGCGGACGCCGCGCTGATCACCGTCGACGCCCACGTCGGCGCGCAAGTCACCACCGAAAAAGTATGGGATTACTGCGTGGAGTACGACATTCCGCGCGCCTTTGTGCTCACCGGCATGGACCGCGATCTCGCCAGCTTTGAGCGCTCCATGGAGTCGCTCGAGAAGGTTTTTGGCCGCAACGTGGTCGCGCTGCAATTGCCCATCGGCCATGAACGAGCCTTTCGCGGCGTGATTGATCTGGTGGCCATGAAGGCTCATTTCTTCCAGCCGGACAGCGACGGAAAAGTCGCCATCGAAGAAATTCCCGCCGCACTCGCGGACGATGCCAAGGAAGCCCACGAGAAACTGGTCGAAATGGTTGCCGAGGGCGACGACGCGCTGATGGAAGAATTTTTCAACGAGGGCACGCTGCCATTGCCCGATCTGTTCGCCGGCCTGCGCCGCGCTATCGTGGGAGAAAAAATCATTCCCGTACTCATGACCTCGGCGCTGCACAACATTGGCAGCGTCAGTTTGCTTAACTTCATCGCCGATGTATTCCCGCACCCCGACGAACACTCCATCGTTGCGTACAAGGAGCCCACCGGAAAGGGAGACGCCATTCCCCGCAAATTTGACGATGCACAGCCGCTTTCAATTTTCGTTTTCAAGACGCTGGCCGATCCCTTCGCCGGACGCATCAATTATTTCAAGGTCATGAGTGGCGTGCTGAAAAACGACGCCACCTTGCTCAACTACAATCGCAACTTGCCCGAGCGCTTCCAGCACACTCAGGTTGTTCAGGGTAAGCAGCTCACGGAAATACAGGAGCTTCATGCCGGCGACATCGGCGCCATTGCCAAGCTGAAAGAAACCACCACCGGCGAAACGCTGGGCGATAAATCCACAACCATTTTTTACAAGCGCGCGCCCATCCCCGAACCTTCCATCACCTTCGCCATCGAGCCCAAAACCCGCGCCGACGAAGACAAGATCGGCGTCTCCATTCACAAAATTCTAGAAGAAGACGCCGCTCTGCATTTCTCCCGCGATCCGCAAACCAAGGAATTTCTGCTTTCCGGTTCTGGTCAGCAGCACATCGAAGTCGTCGTCGCCAAGCTTCATAAACGCTATCACGTGGACCTCACGCTCAAGCCGCCCAAAGTCGCCTATCGCGAAACCATTCGCGGCCGCGCCGATGCCGAAGGCAAGCACAAGAAACAATCCGGCGGCCATGGCCAGTTCGGGGTCTGTCGCATCAAGATGGAGCCGGCCGAGCGCGGCAAAGGTATCGAGTTCATCGACGACATTTTTGGCGGCTCCATCCCTAAAAACTGGATTCCCTCTGTCGAGAAGGGCATTCGCGACGCCGCCGCGCGCGGTTACCTCGCCGGATTCCCGGTCGTCGATTTTCGCGTAAGCCTGTACGACGGCAAATATCACGACGTGGACTCCAGCGACATGGCTTTCAAAATTGCCGGCTCGCTGGCCTTTAAAGAGGCCATGAAAGCCGCCAAGCCCGCCCTGCTCGAGCCGGTGATGCACGTCGAGGTTTACGCGCCCGACCAATACTCTGGCGATTTAATGGGCGATTTGAGCTCACGGCGCGGCCGCATTGCCGGGAGCGAAGTGCGCGGGCACAACGTGGTGATCAAAGCCCAGGTTCCCTTCGCCGAAATGCTCACCTACGCCAACGACCTCATCTCCAAGACCCAGGGACGCGCCACCTACACCATGGAATTTTCTCATTACGACTACGTGCCCAACGAGCTGGCCGAAAAGGTAATCGCCAGCCACAAACCCCACGGCGATCAACACGCCGAAGACGAAGCGTAGACCTGCGTTCAAGAGTTCGACGGATCTTGGAAGCCAGGTTTGCCGGACGCCAAAATGGTGCTTGCTGGAATCGTGGCAAAGACCAACAATTCTGCACCATGAAAAACACAGGCACGCAAAAGTGGGGCCCGCAAACATGTTCCGTCCACGCCGGCGAACCAAACAAGCACGGCGTCGGCGCACCGGTGGGCACGGAGATTTGCCGCTCCTCCACCTTCACATTTTCGTCCACCGCAGAAATGAAGCTGTGGGCCGAAGGCAAGAGCAAAGCCTACATCTACACGCGCTACGGCAATCCCACGCTGGCCGTGGCCCAGGGGAAAATCGCCGCGCTCGAAGGAGCGGAAGCGGCGGTGGTCACCGCGAGCGGCATGGCCGCCATTTCCTGCGCGCTGCTCAGCGCGCTCAAAAAAGGTGACGAGCTCATCTCCACCGCGCAGCTCTATGGCGGGAGTTATCGCCTGATGCGTGACATCTTCCCGGACATGGGCATCCAGGTTCAGCACGTGGAAACCGATCTGGCCGGCATGGAAGAAAAGCTGTCTCCCCGCACAAAAGTTCTTTATGTCGAGACGCCCACCAATCCCATGCTTCGTCTCGTGGATCTCCACAAAGCGGTGGCTTTCGCGAAAAAGCACAAACTTGTATCCATCATCGACAATACCTTCGCCACGCCGGTGCTGCAGAATCCCATCGCCATGGGCTACGACATGGTGGTCCACAGCGCCACCAAAGCGCTCGCCGGCCATTCCGACATCATTGCCGGCGCCGTGGCTGGCAGCGCCAACTGGATGAAGCGCATACAGCACATGGTGATTTCTCTCGGTGGCTCCATGGACCCGGAAGCCGCCTTTCTGCTGATTCGCGGAATGAAAACGCTGGGTCTGCGCGTTCAGCGCCAGTGCGAAAACGCCATGGCCGTGGCGAAATTTCTGGAAAAACATCCCAAGGTCGCGCGCGTGCATTATCCGGGACTGAAATCTCACGCCGATCACGCCATCGCAAAGAAACAGATGCGCGGGTTCGGATCCATGCTGGCCTTCGATTTGAAGGGCGGGCTTGCCGCAGCCCGTCGTTTTGGCGATCGCGTGCAACTTTTCCTGCTGGCTGTCAGCCTCGGTGGCGTTGAATCTCTCGTAGCGTTACCGCTGTACACTTCGCACTACAACATGAGCGCGGACGAATTGAAGCGCGCCGGTGTCAGCCCTGGCACAGTGCGTGTTTCCATTGGCGTGGAGGATGCCGCTGATTTAATCGAAGATTTGAAGCAGGCCCTGCTATAGGCGGATTTCAGAAGGTTAAATCGACGCCAGCGGCACCGGTATATCCCAACCCGGCAGCTCCGGCAGCAGCGCCCTTACAATATCCTCGAGTTCGTGGGCGCTATGCACGTGCTCCGGATAGTTATAGCAATTGATGTCATAGGATCCGCCGAATTTCGCCCGTACCACCTGCAGTTCTTCCTGTAAGCGCAATGCCACCCGCTGGGCATTGGCCGGATCCGTTTCCGGCAATACCAGCGCAAACAAATCCGTCGACAGGCGATAAATGGAATCGGTAGGCCGTAGCTTGCGCGATATCGCCTTGGCGGCGTCGCCCCACGACGCGGGGTCCACGCTGGTGCGTCCCGCTGCTTGCCCCTGCAAGGCTTTCACCAGCAACAGTGACAAAGTTTTCTCCGTAGCGACGGCGCGCCGAAACTCCATGGTCAGCCGGTCCCAGAAATGATTGATGTCCGGCATGGATTGCAGCAGATCGACGCTGGCCTGATGGCGCAGCTCCACGTTGCGTTCCAGCTCTTCGAGCAAATGCTGCTTCAGTTGGCGAACCATGCGCTGGCGATCGACCAGGTAGCCGACGAAAAGCAGTGTCAGCGCGCAGAAGCCAAAAAATGCCACACGCAGGGTCCACTTGTTTCCTTCGGGATGCACAAAGACCAGCGGGTACATGAATGCCGCCAGACCAGTGGCCAATACAAGCACAAACACGGCGGCCAGCACCGTGAGTTGCAACTCGCGGCGCTCCAGATGGTCCAGTTCCGCGCGGTCCAGCTTCGACATAATTCCAGCGGCCCCAAGCCCGCCGATACGCAAAGTCGCGGATCGTGGTTCCATTCACCGATGGATCGACCCGTTAGGCACAGTTTCGCGTCGGAAATAGTGGCGCACAATAGCCCACGGAAAGCAGGCGTATCGCAAATACTATTGATGTTTTGCCGTCAGGAATCGGAAAGGGGAGCCTCGCAGCAGGGTTTGGCCCTAAATCTACTTTGCAGCCGGGAGGCGGCCTCACCGGCAGAGTTGAACAGGCACAAAAAAAGAGCGGCGCACCGAAGCGCGCCGCCCTTAGCTGATTTTGTGAAGTGGATTAGAGGGGCTGGACGTTCGAGGCCTGCAGGCCCTTGGGTCCTTTGGTGACTTCGAATTCAACCGCTTGGCCGTCATTCAATGACTTGTAGCCATCAGCCACAATCGCGGAGAAATGAACGAATACATCTTCTCCACTCTGGCGCTGGATGAAACCGAAGCCCTTGCTGGCGTTAAACCACTTCACTGTTCCTTGTTCTTTACTCACTGCTTTACTCTTTTCTGTCAACCGGGTTACGGCTGAGCATAACTAAATTGAGCTATCTGGTGCCTTTCCAAGCCCCTCTCAGAGCTGGCCGTCTTCGGCCGTATACAAAAAAAGGCCGCAAGTGTGACCTTGCGACCGCTTTCTTCACGTTCCAAAGGCGATACAAGAGCATCAAACGCGATAAAAGAGTACCACAAACCGTACCCCTTGCCAAGAGCTTTTTAAGCCATTTCTTATGAACATGTTCCGGTCAATCATACTTTACACAACGCACGGCGATCGATCCCTTTCCAGAAACTCGTCTGGCATTTCAGCGGCAGCCACGGCAAAGATTCCGGGACTTCACTATGCCGCCGGTAAAAATGAATAAATTCGGACTCTCGACGTGTGGTGTGAACGCCAACCCCACCCGACTGGAAAGCGTTGACCATCGAGGCGCGCGGTCCTTACCATGGATGGATGGCGCCACCGCTTTTTACCGGGAACAAATTCGTCTCTCTCGCGCTGCTGTCAGTCTCGTTTTTCACCGCCGCCGCCAAACCCGCGAACAAAGCTACCGCGGCAAATACGCAGGAAATCCCGACACTGCCGCTCGAGAATCCCGCTCATCTGAACATGACTTGGCTTACCTCGCCAGTCCCTGACGCCCGCCAAGGTTTAATCCAGAGGGTCGAAGCAAAATTTGCTTCCGGCGAGCAGAACTACAAAGCCGGTCACCTCGAGGCGTCTCGCAAGGATTTTGACGAAGCCGTCGACTTGATGCTGCAGAGTGGCTACGACCCCAACTCCGACCCGCGCTTGAGCGAGCTTTTTCACCGAGTAGTGGATACCGTCTACACCGACGAGCTGCAAGCCTTTCGCGCCGGCGACGGTTTCAACGAAGCTCCGGCGGTCCCTGCGCCCATCGATGAAGTGGCAGAGATGACCTTTCCCGTCGATCCCCGCCTCAAGGCGCGCGCTGAAGAAGCCGCCAAAAATATCTCCCATGATCTGCCGCTAACAGTGAATGACGAAGTGCTCTCTTTCCTGAATTTCTTCCAGACCCCGCGCGGTCGCGCCATTGTGGAGACCGGCTTGCGCCGCGCTGGCCGCTATCGCGAAATGATTGCCCGGGTTCTGGGCGAAGAAGGCGTGCCGCAAGATCTTATCTATCTGGCGCAGGCCGAAAGCGCATTTCAGCCCACCGCACTTTCACGCGCCGGAGCACGGGGCATGTGGCAGTTCGTCGCCTACCGCGGCCAGGAGTACGGGTTGCGGCACACCTGGTGGCTGGACGAGCGGCAGGATCCTGAAAAAGCCACTCACGCCGCAGCGCAGCACCTGCGCGACCTGTACAAGATGTTCGGCGACTGGTATCTGGCCATGGCTGCTTACAACTGCGGGCCTGGCAATGTGCAGAAGGCCATCGAGCGGACCGGCTATGCCGATTTCTGGGAGCTGTATCGTCGCAACGTGCTGCCGCGGGAAACGAAGAATTATGTGCCCATTATCCTGGCGCTAACGCTGATCGCCAAGGATGCCCCGCACTACGGTATACAGGCGGAACCGGAATTGCCGGTGGCCAGCGATATCGTGAAGCCCGGCCGCGCCATCGATCTGCGCCTGGTGGCCGAAACGATTGACGTGGACGTCGACACCCTCCACAGCCTGAATCCCTCGCTTTTACGCATGGCTACTCCCGACGATCCCGCCTTTGAATTGCATCTCCCGCCGGGTACCGCAGAGAGGTTTTCCGCGGAAATCGCCGACATTCCCCCCGACAAGTGGGTCAGTTGGAGGCGCCATCGCGTGGCGGCCGGCGAAACGCTGACGTCCATCGCCAAGAAATATCGCGTCACGCCCAAGGCCATCGCCGATGCCAACAATCTGGAGCACGCCGTTGCGCTGAATACAGGCGAAAAATTGATCATTCCCGCGATCCAGCCGTCCGTGGAAAACAAGCGTCGCATGGTGAGTTACCGGGTGCGCAAGGGCGACACTTTCCTGGGCATTGCCGATCGTTTCAGCGTGGAACCCGAGGACTTGCGCAAGTGGAACCGCTTGGCGGCCAGCAAGGTCCGCCGCGGGATGGTGCTGCGGGTCTACACTCTGGACGGCACGCCGGAGCGCTCTACCCGCGCGCGCGCCAAACCCAGAAAAAAATCTTCGCGTCCTGCATCCGTGGCTCAAAATCGCGCTTCTACCTCTACCCGAAACTAATCTGCGTTTTCATTCTGGCAATCCAAATGGGAACTTGCGCTTCTCGCGATCAAATCGCTTTGGCGGCGCGGTAGAGGCCAAGGACGCGAACCTCGGCGGTCGCGCTGCGGACTTCCGCGAGGGCTTGCTCCAAGCTGCCCGGGCGATCGGATTCCACATCCAGAAAAAACTGATACTCCCAGGGCCGGCCGTGAATGGGGCGGCTTTCGATCTTGAGCAGGTTCACTTCGTGGCGCGAGAAAGGCTCAAGCGAAGCGAGCAACGCGCCGGGACGGTGCGCGAGGCGCATGGCGATGGACATTTTATGGGCGTCGGGCGAGGCGAGGGTTACGGCTTCCGCGGCGGGAACGAGAAGGACAAAGCGGGTGAAATTTTCGGCGTTATCCTGCACGGAACTAGCGAGGATGACGCCGCGGTAATGGTCGGCGGCACGCTGTCCGGCGATGGCGGCGAACGATTTATCCTGGCGCGCCAGAACTTCGCGCACGCTGCCCGCGGTGTCTTCCGCGGGTACACGCTTCCAGGAAGGATGGTCCGTGAACAGGCGCTCACACTGGGCGAGGGCCATAGGGTGGGAAGTGACGGAGCGAATGTCGGCAAGGGTGGCGCCCGGGCAGCCGATGAGATGATGCTCGATGGGCAGAATGGTTTCGCCAACGATTTGTAACTCGCTGTCGAGCAGCAGATCGAACACGCGCACGACCGAACCTGCCAGAGTATTTTCGACTGGAACGAGCAGGGCGCCGGCGGAGCCGTCTTTTATGGCGGAGAAAGCGGCGTCAAAAGTGGCGCGCGGCACGGTGGTGATGGAGTCGCCGAGGAACTGAATGGCGGCGGCCTCGCTGAACGCGCCGGCCTCGCCCTGGAATGCCACGCGGTCGATGTGGAGTACCATGCTGATGCTCCTCCGGAGCGGGCTGCGGCCCCGGCGCAGTAGCGCCGTTTGCTTGATGGGCCTAGAGTATCAAGTATGATTTCGCGTAGTGCGGGAAAACGTCGTGGAGCACCACCACCTCGCGATTAGGAAAAATAGATGAGTTACGTAGAGAAAAATATGGTGCCGGGCGAGACGCTGCTTTATCAGACGCGGCATCACTGGATCGTGCTGATCGGGCCGTTGCTGGTGGCGCTGGTGGTGGGACTGCCGGGATTGTTCCTGGTGTGGGTGGGAATGGGAGAGCGCCCGGAAATGAATCAATACGCAACGCAGGTGCCGGGTGGGACGCAGACGTTTCTTGTGGTGGGAGCCGTTCTGGTGTTGATTGCGCTGATCACCTTTGGTTGGGGAATGGCGAAGCGCAACAGGACGGAAATGGCGGTGACCAACCGGCGGGTGCTGATTAAGACGGGCACGGGCAGCCGCAGAACGCTGGACCTGATGCTCTCGCGAGTGGAAAGCATTGGCGTGGAGGAAACCGTGTGGGGGCGCATGCTCGGTTTTGGCGACGTGATCGTGCGCGGAACGGGAGGGACGCCGGAATCGTTCTACCAGATCTCGCATCCGCAGGAATTCCGGCGCCAGGTGCAGCATCAAATCGGCGTGAACGAAACGGTGGTCAAAGGGGGCGGCAATGAAACAAGGACGGCCTAAGGCGAGCGAGTACGCTCCCTATTTCGAGGGCTACATTGCGCTGGTTCCCGGTGACGACGCAGTGGGGGCCATGGAAAGCCAACGCTTGCAGATGATGCAGATGCTGGCGGCCCGCAGCGAACGCGAAGGAAACTTCAGGTATGGCGCAGACAAATGGAGCGTGAAGGAAGTGATGGGACATCTTACGGATGCCGAGCGCGTGTTCGCCTATCGGGCGATGCGTATCGCACGCGGGGACAAGACGCCGTTGGCAGGATTCGAACAGAACGATTACGTGAAGAGCGGCGGATTTGGCGAGCGGCGGCTGATGGACCTGGCGGAGGAATTTGCCGCGGTGCGCAACTCCAGCATCTTGTTGTTCCGCTCATTGAGCGACGCGGCCTGGGAGCGGCGGGGCACGGCCAGCGGTAAAGAGGTCAGCGTGCGGGCGCTGGCGTTCATGATCGCCGGACATGAACTGCATCACCAGCGGATTCTGGAAGAACGCTATTTCGCAGCGATTCCGCGGGCGTAGAGTGGCGCGGTTTTGCTAGGTGTGTTGCGCCAAATCTTTGGCAGGCTCCGCACGGGAGGCCGGCTCGGAAGCGGCGACGACCATCGCACGAGTGGTGCCGCGCGAGTAAGCGCGATACCTGGATCTGCCGCTGCGCGACTTTGCCAACGACGAGAAAATAAAATAGAGCAGCATGGTGGACACAGCCAGGACAAAGGCGCCGGCAATCAAAGTAACGGGCTGGGCGCTCAGCGGGTCGACGACCGCTTCCTGCATTAAATAGATTCCTACACCCAGAAACAGCAGGGCCACGAAACCTCCCAGGCTCGAAAAGACGCTGGTAATCCCGGCACGGAAAATCAGCGGTGGCGCGGCGTATCCAGGTATCTCGCGCTGTTTTGAAGAACGGGCGTCAGCGGGCATTGCTGCTATTCCTTTCGGACGCTGTAAAGTTGCAATTCAGGTTGCGGCTCAGAACCAAGTGATTCGCGGTTACCGAGAAAATCGAGATAGCCGAAGACCGGCAAGGAGGGATGTTTCTGCATGACGGCGCCGCAGGCGCAGCGCACCCGGTTTGTGGGGATTACCTTGCTGAGGCCGACCGCGAGTTCCGCGCGGCAGGCTGCATTGGAGCACAGCCAACGATCACCGGATTGCATCAGCATGGTTTTGCCCCTCCCATTTGTAGTTTACTTAATAGTTACTATAATTTAAGTACTAATCGACGAAGCGAAATATACATATGAGTAAAGTAAAAATCAAGTGAACAATTACGCCGTTGGGAATGCCGGAATGGGGCAGGGTTGGCGCTACAGAAATCGAGTTTACCGGCTGGACCGGGCGGGTTGCGGGCACCGTACCGGGCTGTTAAAATTGGCCGTTTGCGGGTAGCCAGCCGCGCCCACCGGAGGTGCGGGCGGCGTTTCTTTGTACTGGAAGCAACGGTTGCAGCGACATTTCCAGCCGCGGGGTTCCGCGGCAGCCTGAATACCCTTGCAGGAATGGTGGGCGTGCCAGAGGTCGGCGTGGCGCCGCGGTCCTTAGGCCCGCGGAAGGAGAGCAGTGTGGCTAAGTACGACGTAGCGATCATCGGAAGCGGGCCTGGTGGGTACGTGGCGGCCATTCGCGCCGGTGAACTGGGATTAAAGACCATCGTGGTGGAGAAGGACCCATTCCTGGGCGGCACCTGCCTGAACGTCGGCTGCATTCCTACCAAGGTGCTGCTACACCACGCGGATATTTACGATCATTTCAAGAATGCCGCGGAATTGGGATTTGAAGTCAGCGGACTGAAAGTGAACTGGGCGAATGTGCTGGCGCGCAAAGACAAGATCGTCAAGAAGCACTCCAAGGGCATCGAGTTTTTGTTCAAGAAGAACAAGGTGGAATCGGTGCAGGGCTGGGGACGATACGAAGGGCCCGGGCGCGTGAGCGTGGAGAAGGACGGAAAGAAAACGCAGATTGAAGCGTCGAATATTCTGGTGGTTACCGGTTCGGAAGCGCGGGCGCTGCCGGGCATCGAGCCGGATCACACGACAATTTTGACGAATCGCTCGATACTGGCGCTGCCGGCGATTCCTAAAACATTGATTGTGGTAGGGGCGGGGGCGGTGGGCGTGGAGTTCGCGTCGATTTACAACTCATTCGGGACGGAAGTGACGATACTCGAAGCGTTGCCGCGGGTGGTGCCGGTAGAAGACGAAGAGGTTTCCGCGGAGTTGGAGAAGGCGTTTAGGAAGAAAACTATTCAGATACACACCGGCAGCAAAGTGGAGTCGGTGAAGAAGGACGCCAAGGGCGTGACCGTGGCGTTCACCGACAAGGATGGCAAGAAGCAGACGCTGCAGGCCGAAAAACTGCTGCTGGCGGTGGGCCGCAAGCCGATGACGGAAAATTGCGGGTTGGAGAAATCCAAGGCCAAGATGGACCGCGGGTTTGTACTGGCCGGACCGCACATGGAGACCGAAGAAAAGGGGTTGTACGCCATCGGGGATATCGTCGCGGGGCTGCCGCAACTGGCGCACGCCGCGATGATGGAAGGAATTGTGGCGGTGACACACATTGCGGGAAAACCGACGCAGCCGATCGTGAAGACGCGTATTCCCAACGCGACGTATTGCGAGCCGCAGATCGGGTCCATTGGATTGACGGAAAAGCAAGCGCGCGACGCGGGGTACGCGGTGAAGACCGGCAAATTTCCATTTGTGGGGAACAGCAAAGCGACGATTCTGGGGAACCACGGCGGGTTTATCAAGGTGGTGTCGGACGAGAAGTACGGCGAGGTGCTGGGGATTCACATCATCGGTCCGCTGGCCACGGAGATTCTGGCGGAAGCCGCGGCGGTGCTGCATCTGGAAGGGACCATCGACGATATGATGAACATGATGCACGCGCATCCCACGGTGTGGGAGGGGATGGGCGATGCGTTCGCTTCGGTGCGGGGACTGCAGATCAATGTGTGACGCGGTGAAAACAGAGTAATGAAGACTTGCTACAGCGTTGATGTCGGGCTGATGGGCTACGCCGAGACGTGGGAGCTGCAGAAGCGGATGGTGGCCGCACGCAAGATTGGTGCGCTTGAGGATGTGCTGCTACTTTGCGAGCATCCGCACGTGATTACACTGGGGCGCAATGGGAAGCGCGAGAATTTGCTGGCGTCCGAGCAGGTGCTGCGGCAGAAGGGCGTGGAGTTTCACGCCTCGGACCGTGGAGGGGACATTACTTATCACGGCCCCGGTCAGCTGGTGGGTTATCCGATCTTGAATCTGGGCGCGATTCGCAAAGATGTGGTGTGGTACGTGCGGATGCTGGAAGAAGCCATGATTCGCGCGACCGCGGAATTTGCGGTGGCGGCCGGGCGCTTGGAAGGAAAAACAGGCATCTGGGTGCGAGGCTCGCAGGTCGCGCCAGGTCCGGAAACAGCAGAAGAGAAGTTGGGAGCGATCGGCGTGCACCTCAGCCGGTGGGTGACTTCCCACGGTTTTGCGTACAACGTGTCGACGGACCTGCGTTATTTTGATTTGATCGTGCCTTGCGGGATTGCGGGGCGGAAAGCGACGTCGCTGGAGAAAATTCTGGGGCGCGCGGTTTCGCGTAAAGAAGTGGTGAAAACGGTAGTGCGGAATTTTGGGGAAGTATTCGGGCTGGAAATGCGCGAAACATCGCTTGTGGAGTTACGCTCGCGCCTGGCGGAGCAGCCGCCTGCGGGCAAAGCAAATCTGGAGCATGCCCACGCAGTTGCGGCTTTGTCGTAGAGATTGGATTTTGGCGTAAACGAGTTCGTCGTAATGGGTATGGAGCGCGGATGAAGAAGGAACTCACGCGGCAGCAATACCTGGATCTGTACTACTACATGCGCCTGAACCGCGCGGTGGAAGACACCATGGTGAAGCTGTTCCGCCAGAACAAGATTGTTGGCGGACTGTATTCCAGCGAAGGGCAGGAAGCAATTTCGGTAGGCAGCGCGTACGCGCTCGAAAAGAAGGACTGGCTGGCGCCGATGATTCGGAACATCGGGGCGCTGCTGGTGAAGGGTGTGCCGCCGCGGGATATTTTCACGCAGCACATGGCGAAATATACTTCGCCGACGCGCGGGAAGGATGGCACCAGCCATTTCGGCGACCTGGAGAACCTGCACATTGTTTCGCCGATTTCGATGCTGGGGGATTTGATCCCGGTGATGACCGGGGTGGCCATGGCGGGGCGATACCTGGGACAGAAAATTGTGGCCATGACGTGGATCGGCGACGGGGGCAGCTCCACGGGCGTTTTTCACGAGGGCTTGAATTTTGCGGCGTCGCAGAAAGCCCCGTTCGTGTTGATCCTGGAAAACAACCAATGGGCCTATTCGACTCCCGTGAAGCGGCAGGTGCCGGTGAAGAACCTGGCGGATCGCGCCAAGGCATATGGAATCGATAGCTACATCGTGGACGGCAACGACGTAGTGGCGGTGTACACCACAGCGAAGGAAGCGGTGGAGCGCGCGCGGGCGGGCGAAGGGCCGATCTTGATCGAGGCCAAGTCCATGCGCATGCGCGGGCACGCGCAACACGATCCGGCGGAGTATGTGCCCAAGGAGATGTTCGAATACTGGAAGCAGCGCGATCCGATTCTGTTGTATGAAAAGTTTTTGACCGGCGCGAAATTGCTGGACGCCAAAAGCAAAAAGGAAATTGACGATCGCATCGACACGCTGCTGACTAAGGAGCGCGACTTTGCGGAGAGCTCGCCGATGCCTCCGGCGGAGTTTGCCGCCGAGGGCGTTTACTGCACGGGAGATGAATGCCACAAGATCGCGCCGAAGTGGGAGCGGCCGAGGGCGGAGGTGACGCCGCCGAAATCGAGTATTACGGCGGTGTGGTCGGTGGAAGGATTCGGGGAAGGCAAAGGATCGGGCGGGAAAAATGCACCGATCCATTTTGGAGACACGACTCCGGCGTCGGCGGAACTGAGTGATAACGAGAGCAAGCTGGCGCCGAAGACGCCGGCGAAGACGGTGGAGAAGAAAGTCGCCGGGGCGAACGGGAAGAGTTCGAACGGCAAGGGTAAATCGGCAGCGCCTGCGGCGAAAAACGGCGCGCGGGCTACTTCGACTAAGACCCCGCCGAAGGCTGGTCCCGCGCAGCAAGGGAAGAGGAGATAGTCATGGCCGACTCCCACGCAGCAGTGGCGGAAAAGGCGAATGTGAACGGAGCGGCGGCGGGCTCTGGGCCAGTTACTTTTCTCGAAGCGATCAAGCAGGCTATGTTCGAAGAGATGGAGCGCGACCCGGCGGTGGTGCTGCTGGGCGAAGACGTGGGGGTGTACGGCGGCGCGTTCAAGACCAGTGAAGGATTGCTGCAGCGCTTTGGCTGGGAGCGGGTGATCGATACGCCCATCAGCGAGAGCGCCATCATCGGCGCGGCTTGCGGGATGAGCTACCTGGGGCTGCGGCCCATCGCGGAGATGCAGTTCATCGATTTCATCGCC
>JBBSFG010000013.1:0-28245 GCA_038238965.1 Candidatus Acidiferrales bacterium
AAATCTGGCGGAGAGGGGGGGATTCGAACCCCCGTTAGGGTGTTTAGTCCCTAAAACGGTTTAGCAAACCGCCGCATTCAGCCGCTCTGCCACCTCTCCGCGGCGTGCTTCCAGCAGCTTACCACACTGCCTTAGTTTATTTGGTGCACAGTTGGTGCACAAGTTTCATGGCATCCAAGGTGATGTCGATCTTCTTCATCGCCGCGAGCACCGTCCGGTCAAATGCTTTGATGTAGCGAACCTTGGTCACGTGCGCTTTTGCATGCTGCAGGGCACGCTGGACGATTTTCTCGTCGGCGCTCGCACAAATTCGACGCGATGCCAAGACTGAACCCGTGACAGCCATACCATTCAAGCCTGATCATTTCTACAACTGGACGGATGTCCAGAATTGGACAAATCTGATTCAGGTTACAGGTACGTTTCGCCTGGCTCGTGAACGTTTAGTCTGAATGTGAACATCACGTACCGGCTTCGCACGATCAAATGTCCCTTCCTTCTTTGCATGAGTGAATATGCCACTCAAGACTCCTTGTTCACTCCCAGATACGGGAGATGGTCCGAGGCAATTGGCATTCCTCTCAGCAAGGCAGGACGAACGCTGTAAATTGGGAGTATTCCTCGAACAGAAATGGCGTTGTATCCGTCAAAGAAGGTGCCACTATGAAAGCCCCGGTTCACTCCCAAGGTCTACTCCGCCGGCCCAAAGGCGCAGCTGCGTTCTTCCCTTTTGCTTGCATTAAACCTAAAATAGTTTATGAGTTAACTTGTTCTGCGAGCGGCTTTGGACCATGCGGGGTGGCCTGTTACCGTCTGTAACGTAGATCAGTTAACCTGAAACATTTTGACCGGCAGCGGCGTATGTACTGTATATCCGAAGTTTATGAACGGTTTACGCTTACCGGCGCGGGCAAACCGCCAGCAAAGATCATCTTAAGGGAACTACGATGAAGACTTGGCAAAAAGTGGCGATCGGCGCGGGCGGGGTTGTCGTCCTCGGCGGAATCGTGCTCTTCAGCATCAATCAGGCAAATAAGGGCGTAGTCACCGTCCAGACCGCGAAGGTGGCGTCGCAGGACGCCCTGATTTCGCAGGTCACCGCTTCGGGAGAAATCAAGCCTACCACCTACACAAATGTAACCGCCCAAGGCTTCGGCCGCATCACCCAGATCCTTGTCAAAGAGGGCGACAAGATCAAAAAGGGCGACCGGTTGCTGCTGCAGGAAGATGTCCAGGCCAATGCCGATGTGCAGGCCCAATCGGCTGCCATTAACTCGTCTGAAATGGGCGTCCAAGCGGCCGACGCAAGTTTTCGATCCGCACAAGCCGACTTGACCCAACAACAGGCCAATCTCGAAAAAGCCAAACTTGATTGGGAGCGCGGGCAAGGACTTTTCAAAGATGGATTGATACCGAAACAGGATTTCGACCAGCGAAAGTCTACTTTCGACGCGGCTTTTGCCGCGGTGGATTCTTCCAAAGCTCGCATGCAATCGCTTAAGGCCCAACTGGACCAGACGCGTTCGATGGTGAATCAAAACAAAGCGGTGCTGGTCCGCACGAAAGACATCTTGAGCAAGACTGCCTACGTTTCCCCGATCAACGGCATCGTCAGCTATCTCCCCGTGCGCCTCGGGGAATATGTCGTGCCCGGCATTCAAAATTCGAATGGTAGTTTCCTAATGACTTTGTCCGACATGTCGGTGGTCACCGCCGAAGTAAAAGTGGATGAAACCGACATCGTCAACGTTAAAAACGGCCAGGACGCTGATGTGACGGTAGACGCAGTGCCCGGCAAAGTCTTCAAGGGAAAAGTAACGGAGATCGGATCGCAAGCCACTTTACGCAGTTCAGGGCTGGCCACGACGCAGAGCACGACCAGTACGCAGGAAGCCAAGGATTTCAAAGTTGTGGTTACCCTCGCTGACCCTCCCGACAATTTGCGCCCGGGACTTTCTGCTACCGCGAAAATAAAAACTGCCGAAAAGAAAAATGTTATCGCCATTCCCATTCAGGCGTTGGCTGTGCGCACGCGCAAAGACCTGGAAGAAGCGGCAAAGAATGCCAAGAAAGACGGCAATTCAAGCGTAACGCTCGCCGCTCCACCTCCGCCCGTCCCAGGTGATCCAAAAAAAGAAGAAGTTCAGGGAGTGTTCGTGGTGAACGGCAAGAAAGCAGTTTTTCACCCGGTGGAAACCGGAATCAGCGGTGTAACTGACATCGAAATTACCAAGGGCTTGAGCAAGGGCGACGAAATCGTGGTGGGCAGCTATAAAGCACTGCGCACGCTGAAGCCCGCATCCAGCGTCAAAGTAGATAACTCCGCTCCCAAAAAGCCCGAAGAAGGGCAGAGCTAGTACTGAGCGACGTCGAGGAGACGCAAAATGGCTGTTGAAACGGTGTCGGTGGACTCGTACCGCGAAGACCTGGTGACCGCTGGTACGGTTATCAAGACTCAGGAACTCGCCAAAGTTTACGAAATGGGGTCCGAGCAGGTTCATGCTTTACGTGGAGTGGACCTGGAAATTCGCAAAGGCGAATATGTCGCCATCATGGGCCCGTCAGGCTCTGGCAAATCAACACTGATGAACTTGATCGGTTGCCTGGACTCGCCAAGCTCCGGAAAGTACTGGCTGGCGGGACGGCTGGTAAGTGATTTAGATGACGACGAACTGGCGTACATCCGAAACAAAGAGATCGGCTTCGTTTTTCAGACGTTCAATCTGCTGCCCCGCGCCACGGCTCTTCACAACGTGGAGCTCCCGTTGATTTACAACGGTACCCCCTCCGAAGATCGCATCGAAAAAGCCAAACAGGCTCTTCAACGCGTCGACCTCATGGATCGCATGAACCACAAGCCCAACGAGCTCTCCGGCGGGCAACGGCAGCGCGTGGCCATCGCACGCGCGCTGGTGAATTCGCCGTCTATTGTTCTGGCGGACGAGCCAACCGGCAACCTGGATTCCAAAACGGGCGACGAAATCATGACGTTGTTTCGGAACCTGCACGCGCAGGGGAATACCATCATCCTCGTTACGCACGAGCATGATATCGCGCAGCACGCACACCGCATTATTCACATTCGCGATGGGAAAATCGCTTCGGATGAAGCGGTGGTAAAGCACCTCGCGCCCAAACCCCAGACGCCAAAGTGAAACCGGCCGATCCGTCTTTCTTATCCGTCTTTCAGTGTCTTTAGTGCGGATGAGCGGTTGTGTGCGATTCGATTTCCGCGTAGGTTTGCGCTGCACTGAGATACGTCCGCGAAAAACGGTCGTGCCATGTGAGTTCGTCCTCGTCCCACAGGGCCCACAGAAAACCTAGAAAACAGGTTCCCGCCGAAAGCAGGTAGCCAGCGCTGCGAAGCAGCATTTGTCGCGGCGTGGGCGCGTCTCCCGAAAAGCTCACGACCTGCAAGCCGCGGCACATCATTCCAGGGGTTGTTCCACCGAATACCGTGAACAGCGCAAAATATTGCAAGTACACGACTGCAAATATCGAGACGTATACCGCGGCACTCAGTTTGCTCAGCGTGAATTCACCGCCCAGCGAGCTGAACAACGCCAGGAACGCACCGAAAGCGAAGAGCAGGCACACTGCGTCGATGATGCCTGCGATGCGCCGGCTTGCCAACGGCGCCACCGGATATAAACCTGTCGAAGTACCGGCCCTGCGCTCTTCCGTGGCCGTCCGTGGGTCCGCGGCGTCATCGGCCATCGAAACGTCGATGACCATGCGGCCGTCGCTTGGGCGTTCCGCCGCGACACGGCCGATCGCTATGGTGAACGCGAAATCTTCTTCGCTGGCCGAAACTGGCTCCGCAACTCCCACCGATACAGAGACCTCATGACGCGTCTGAGCGGATGGCTCGGCGAAAGGCAACCGGGACTGGGCGGCGTCGGGCGACACCTTGCGGCGTCTTACACGGTAGGCTTCCACGCGGCTTGCAAGCTCGCCTCGCCATGTTGATTCCTGGCCGCGTTCGTTTTCGTCCGTGTTCACCGGCACATCTTCGGACCGCATATGAATGACACTGTTTTCCGGGCGATGTTTTTCGGTGTTCATCGAATCGGCAGGCCACCGAGAAAGCACGGAAGCACCTTCGGGCACACTCAGACGGGATTGAAAAATGGAATCACAGAAACGACAAGCGGACACGCCAGACGGCAATATCGCGCCACACTGCAAGCAGGTTTTCGTCACCGTTGTTTTTGCGCTGCGGACGCATCTACTCCGGCGAAGGAGAGAACGTGGTCAGAATATCACGCCGGAATTTATTGCCGCCAGAGAAGTTGGAGGCACTGTGGCGAATCAGGCAGCGGGGAAAGCGGTAAGGATTTGCTGTAAGTGAGAGAAAACTATGCGGTCATTTGTTCGGCGAGCATATCCCGGCTGTACGCTATGCGCCGGTCCAGCGCCACGGCGGCAAAGTACGCGCATTGGGAACGTTCTGATTCCACCCAGGCGCTCAACGCGGGCACGATTAGTCCGATAGTCTTGCTTGCTACGCCAAGTAAGCGAAAATAAGCGCCGATGGCTCGAATGCCCCCGCGATCTTCGCGGCGCTCCGGGCACAGATGGAGGAATTGCATAACGCGATCAAAGTCTTCGCCCGACGCGCTTCGGCTAATCCCGATAACATCCTGCACATCCAGCGACAGGGAACGGCGAGCCGATGCCGCGATCAATGAACGACAATACGAAACGAAAAATTGCAACAGCGCAGCAATTGAGAAAACGAAGATCAGTGCAGCCATCATCGCTGCACCACCGCAAGGCGCCCAGGAGCCAGCCTCGCTTCGTCGTCAAAGCGCATGAACGCATAAATCCACGCAATAGGCAGGAACATTCCCGCAGCCGGGGGCAAAAACTCCCAAATGAATTTCAGGTTGGGATAGGCATTGTGCAGCGCGTAATTCGCGGCGTTGATGCTGAAATATACACCCAGGGACAAAACGATCTGGATTACCCGCACGCGGGTCTCTCGCAACTTCAGTAAAGCCGCCCACAAGACGTAAGTGAGGATGAGTCCTACGAAGTAGAGATTCTGCGAGATTTCCACCACGTAATGGGTGAGCATACGCGATTCCGACTGATGCACGACGCTATAGGAAAACAAAGCAGTTCCGATCAGCAGCAGCATCATGAACACGCGGAGCCGCATGCCCGCCTTCAATTCTTCAAACACAATTGCATACAGACCCATCAAGGCGAAATACAGGCAAATTGTCAGGATGGCATCGGAGTAGTAGTAGAAGTAAGTGTATTCGGGCGAAACCAGTCCGTGGCGCGAAAAGACCAGGTAGCGGCCCGCGCTGACAAGCACCGAAGTCGACATATAAAGGTTTAAAGTGAAGTACCGCCGGAAGGGACCGCGCATCAACGAACACACCACCACGGAAGCCTCTAAGAGAGCGCCTACGAACCAGATGATGTATTCGAATGGGCCAGGCACGTCTTCAACTTTCTGACGCCCTGGCCGTAGCGGACTAAACCGCTGCGAACCTGTTTCTTACCAGGGTGTCGGCGGAACTGGCGCCGTGCCATTCCACGGTGTCGGTGGAACTGGTGCGGTGCCGTTCTTCCACGGCGTCGGCGGTACAGGTGCCGTGCCGTTTCTCCACGGTGTCGGCGGAACTGGCGCCGTACCGTTGGCCATCAACACGGAGCCATCTCCGTGCGTGGTCACTACTGTTTTCAAGCCCATGGCCCCGACCAAAACCAGCATGGCCAGGACTACTGCCGTTGAAATGCGGGACATAGTGCCTCCAAGGGGTTAACCCTTAGGGCGCACTCTATCCATTACCGTGGCAAAGTCAAGCATTGACTGTGCCAATTCGGTACACACCTCCACGGTTACTTGTTTCGCCAGGCATTCGCCTGAGCACAAGTGGTCGATGGTCTTGCAACTCGCAGAGTAGGTTTCGGCATGCCTAGGGTCAACGGTACGTTGGTACCACCATCTATAGGACTGAATGGGCTAACTGTTCGTAACATTCTCATGCCGCTTCTTCTTTTGTGCGCGACTTGACACCTTTGTGAATGAGTCCGTAGCATGATTGAGCCGTGCCGGCGTAGCTCAGTGGGAGAGCGAGGGTCTCATAATCCCTAGGCCGTGGGTTCGATTCCCCCCGCCGGCACCAACTTTATGGATTCATTGACTTTCGCGAGGGCGGTCGATTAAGCGCCGGCAGCTGTTGTGGTGAATTTGCGAATTCATCTCGCGGCGTTTCCTAATCGCATCGCCCTTCAGTCACTCCGTCCAATCGATCAGAGGGATCGCCACTACTTCCTCCACGGCATACCGTCTTTCCCCGATGGTCACTGAGCGAATGCCGGTTAGAATTAGTTATAGGATTGAGTCCTCCCCGAATCCACCGCTCTCCCAAAGAATCGAGGAAAATATGATCAAATTTCTCTGCACATCCGCCTTGGCGCTACTTCTTATCCAGACATCGCATGCCACGGTCCAAGACACCCGTTCCCGCGATTCACAGTCGACATCTCTTATCAACATTCGCGTTTCGCGTACCACGCAAGCTGTCAACTATCGCGACAATACTTCAACAAAAATGGATTTCCAGGGCACTGCTCTCATGGCTCGATCGGAAGGTAAAGCAGAAATCGAGGCCAAGCACGGCCGCGTCGCCATCAAAGCGGAATTCGAGAATCTCCAACCAGCATCCACTTTTGGTTCAGCGTATTTAACCTATGTGTTGTGGGCTATTTCTCCCGAGGGCAGTCCCAACAACCTCGGTGAGATTGTGCTGGACGGAAGCAAGAGCAAGCTCGAAGTTACCACCAACCTCCAGAATTTCGCCATGATTGTCACCGCGGAGCCTTACTTTGGCGTAAGTTTCCCGAGCGAGGTAGTGGTGCTGGAAAATGTAGTCCGCAGCGACACCAAGGGATCGGTCAGCATCGTGGATGCGAAATTCGATCTACTGCAACGCGGGGTCTACGACAACATGCATCTGGAACGCTACCTGTCCGATTCGAAAGTGCCCCTGTCGCTTTACGAAGCACGCAACGCCGTGCGCATCGCCAAAGCGCAGGGCGCCGCACGTTACGCCCCCGAATCATGGACCAAAGCGGAAGACGCACTCCGGCGCGCTGAAGACTACCAGTTGCGTAAACAACATAAAGCCGTGGTCACGGCCGCACGGGACGCGGTTCAGGCCGCAGAAGACGCGCGAAACATCGCGGTGAAGCGCCAAGATGACGAGCGCGTCGCGGAGCAACAACGTGCCGCAGACGACGCGACTGCCCAAGCCCGCTCAGAGCAGGAAGAAGAAGCTCGGAGACGTGCTGACGCGGACCGGCAGAGAATGCAAGCGGAAGTGGCGGCTGCGCAGGAAGCTAAGGCCCGCGCGGAAGCCGATGTTCAGCGGCAAGCTGCGATGCTACAAGAGCAACAAGCCCGTGAACAGGCCGCGCAGTCCGCTCAACAGGCTGCGCAGTCCGCCCAACAGGCGCAGGACGCACAAGCTCAGGCCCAACAGGCACAGTCGCAGGCGCAGCAAGCGCAACAACTTGCCGCGCAATCCGAACGCGATAAGCAGGAATTGCGCGCCAAGCTTCTCGAGCAATTCAATCGCATCCTCGAAACCCGCGACACGGTTCGTGGTTTGGTGGTGAATATAGGCGACGTGCTATTCGACACCGGAAAATACACTCTGCGCAGTCCCGCGCGTGAGGCACTTGCCAAACTTTCCGGCATCGTCTTGTCCTATCCTGGTTTGAAATTGCAGATAGAAGGACACACCGACTCAACAGGCAGCCCCACGTTCAACCAAAAATTATCTGAGCAGCGAGCTGGCGCGGTCCGCGACTATCTCGTTCAACAAGGTCTCGATATGAATTCCATCTCGGCGGCGGGTCTCGGTGAAGGCATGCCCATCGCCGATAATGCGACCGCTGCGGGGCGCCAGAAAAACCGGCGCGTGGAAATTGTCGTCAGTGGGGAAGTGATCGGCACGCAAATCGGCGGCCAACCTGTGCCGCAACAATAAAGCGCTTCTCTCGCAATATCTGAAGTTTTGGCAACGCTTGTGGCCGCGGCAGAACCGCTCCGACCGTTAAGATCTGGATCCGACGGCCTGCTGAGGTTCCGCAGCAAGAGCGCGCAACGAAACAGAATACGGGGCGCGAGCCACGCCTCTTTCCGTAAATATAGCGGCAATGTAGCGAGCGGGTGTCACATCAAACGCCGGGTGCGCGGCGTGGACGTCGGGAGCAATGCGCACCCCCTGCAGATGCGTGACCTCCGCCGCGGAGCGCTCTTCGATGGGGATATGATCGCCGTCGGGAATCGACAAGTCAAAGGTGGAAACAGGGGCCGCGATATAAAATGGAACGTTATTTTCCTTGGCTAGCACAGCGATTTGATACGTCCCAATTTTGTTGGCGGTGTCTCCGTTCGCGGCAATTCTGTCGGCGCCGGTAACAATGGCTCCGACCTTTCCCGTTTTTAAAAAGTGCCCCACCATGTTGTCGGTGATGAGCGTCAGCGGAATTCCGCCCTTGTGCAATTCCCAGGCAGTGAGGCGAGCGCCCTGGAGGTACGGCCGTGTTTCCGGAACCAGGATGTGTATTTTCTTTCCCTGCTGGTGAGCAACGCGAATGACGCCTAATGCAGTGCCGATGCCGCCTGTCGCGAGAGCGCCAGCATTGCATTGGGTCATAACCTGACCCTCGCGCGGCATGAATTCCGCACCGTACTCTCCGATAGCCTGGTCGGTGGATTTTTTTTCGAGATGCACGAGTTTTGCTTCTTGCACCATTCCGCGCTGGATGTCGGAAAGCATGGACGATTCAGCGCACAACTCGCCGAATCGGCGCTGCATACGCTCGAGGGCCCAGAACAAATCGACGGCCGTAGGACGTGTTTCAGCCAACACAGCACAAATTCCTGAAAGCTCCGCTCGCAAAGTGTCGATGGATTTTGCGGGAGAGTGCAAGACTCCTAGGGCCACGCCCATGGCGGCGGCAACTCCGATGGCGGGAGCGCCGCGAATCACCATTTCACGAATGGCCTTAGCGACGTCGCGATAATCCGTATAGGTGTAGCTAATTTCTTCGGAAGGCAAGCGGCGCTGGTCCAACATCACCACGCCTTTTTCGGTCCACTCGATAGGTTGTGCTACGTACATGCGTTACGACCTCGGAATTGATGAGATGTCAGGGCTGCAGCGGCATGTGCTGAAAACCCCTGGTCGCGATGATCGACGAAACGGCAATCATCGAGTTGTATCCCAAATGAAGCAGAAAACTGGCTAAAACAGTTCCGGTTCGCGCTCGGGCAAATGTAAATATAATTCCTACAAAAGTCAGCAGTAGAACCAGTCCCCAGGTCCATCCAAGCTGAGAACCATGCATCAAACCGAACAGCACGCCGGTGATCACAATGCCCGGGAAGACGCCCAGCGATTTGGCGAAAAGCGGATAGAGATAGCCGCGAAAAACAGTTTCCTCCACCAACGGCGCAACGAGCACCGCCATGGACATCAGCAATATTGCCCCGGTGCGATTCTTGAAAATTTCCTGGATCGGCAGGTGCTCGGTGTTTTTCATGTTGAAGCTGGCCACCGCTACGAATATCGCCAATCCGCATCCCGAGAAAAAATACATCCCGGCGCTGCCCTTTCCCGCTCCGGGATTGGAATTCAATTTTCTCCAGCCCAGCGAGCGCCAAAAGGGCGCGTCGCGCAGCACCGCCAGGGTCATATAAAGAAACAGAAATAGCAGCGCGTACCACACCAGGTTGCTGCCCACCAGCAACTGGGGACTGGTTCCGAACACCTCTTCTACTTGTTTGGCGGAAAGGTGGCGGTTCGCGGAAACGTAGAAAACGAAACTGAGCTGTACGACAATCAGGCTGGCAAACGCAAAAAATATAAAAACAATCAGGTGCGGCCAGGACCACGAGACGCGCAGGTCTTCGGGCAAAATCCGCTTTGGTGTGAAGGCCGGAACGGCGCCGGCCATCGGGTCGCCCGCAAGCGGCTGAGCAACTTGAGCGCCAGCGAGCTGCTGCGGAAATTCCGGTGGAGGTTCCGGGAGCTGGCGGGCTTCGGTAGCTTGATCCGGGGGATCTATCGGGTCGGATGCGTTAAGCGTCTCGGGAGTCTCCGGCGGGACGGGAGTCTCGTTATTCCAACTGTTATCGGGAAGGGTCATTTTTTCTTTTTGTTTGCACTGGCTCTCGGCCAACCAGCAGCGAGTGCCGCAGCCACCAGTGGCAGAAGCAGTTCGTGATGACCTGTGAGCGCGTAGCCCTTCGATTCTACCCCGGCGCGCTTGCCATCCGGCAACGTGGGACGCTTCACTACATTCTGTAGCGGGCGGTAATGCTGGATGAAGTCAAAATTTGCTGTGGTGATGGGACGTAACGGCACGCCGAGATTGCGGACTACGGACACTGCTTTCAAAAAAATCTCTGGCAGAAGGACCGCGGATCCCCAGTTCAGATACACGCCCCCGGGGTGCATGGATTTGACCAGCGCACAAAAAAGCCGGAAGTCATGGAAACTCGCCGCGCCCAGTGCGGCGCCATCCGCGGACGGATGCATGTGCGGAATGTCGGTGCCGATCGCTAAATGGACGGTGACGGGAATGCTTTGGCGATAGGCGGCGGCAAGCACGCTGCGCGACGCGTAGCGGGCGTCAGCGGCCCGGCCGGAGAGAAATTTGCCTGCGGCTTCGCCGTAACCGGTGCCGGAATCTACCGCGCTCTCGGCGATTTCATTGAGCTGCTCGCCGGTTTCGCGCGCCATACCAAATCTCCCGGAGCCGATACCCGCATCCACGTCCTCGGAAGTATTCCCGGCAATGGCAATCTCAAAATCGTGGATCAGAGCTGCGCCGTTCATGGCGATTCCCGACACGAATCCTCGCTCCATCAAGTCGATCAGGATGGGCCCGAGGCCCACTTTAATGACGTGGCCGCCGAGACCCCAGAGAATTGCCTTTTTGCCTGCGTGCGCGCGATGTATGGCACCGAGCAATTCGCGCAAGTCGTCCGCTGCCAGGAAATGTGGAAGCGAATCAAGAAATTTTGCGATCGAAGGGTTCCTGGCAGGAGGCTTCGCAAAGTTGGCAACGCTGACTTTGCTTTTGCGCGAAGACAGCGGGTAGGTCCGCACAGCACCGAGCGCGAGCGCCGAGATGGTATAGCTGCTCATTCGTTTTCGTTCACTTTCGTCATACTCAACTTTGCCCGAGAATTATCTCTCATGCCCGTTCGAACCCGACCCCGCAGCGTGACCGTTCACACTCAGGACGCGCGCGAGGGCCTGCCCGGTGTAAGACTTTTTAGTGCGCGCCACCAACTCTGGAGGGCCCTGCGCAACGATACGGCCGCCGCCTTCGCCACCCTCGGGACCCAAATCTATAATCCAGTCCGCCTGTTTGATGACGTCCAGATGATGCTCGATGATCAGGACAGTGTTGCCGAGACTGACCAGCCGCTGCAAAACATCCAGAAGTTTTCGAACGTCGTCGAAGTGCAAGCCGGTGGTGGGCTCGTCGAGAATATATAGCGTTCGCCCGGTCTGGCGCTTGGAAAGTTCGCGTGCCAGCTTGATGCGCTGGGCCTCTCCTCCCGACAGAGTAGTCGCCGACTGGCCCAGGGTCACATAACCCAAACCGACTTCCACGAGCGTGGCCAGCTTCTGCTGAATCTGCGGAATATTTTCGAGCAGCTTGAGCGCTTCGGACGCGGGAAGGTTCAGCACATCGCTGATGGAATGTCCCTTGTAGCGCACCGCCAGCGTTTCCGAGTTGTAGCGGCGGCCACGGCAGATTTCGCACATCACGTACACGTCGGGAAGGAAATTCATCTCAATGCGCCGCAGGCCATCGCCCTGGCACGCTTCGCACCGTCCGCCCTTCACATTGAAACTGAAGCGCCCCGGACGATAGCCGCGTTCGCGCGATTCCGGCAGCATGGAAAAAAGATCGCGGATAGGCGCGAAGACGCCAGTATACGTAGCGGGGTTGGAGCGCGGAGTGCGCCCAATGGGCGCCTGGTCGATCTCAATCACTTTGTCGATCTGCTCTGCACCGAGAAGCTCGCGATGCGCGGCGGGCGGCTCCATGGAACGATAGATTTTCTGGGCCAGAGCGCGGTAGAGAATGTCGTTGATGAGCGTGGATTTGCCGGAACCGGAAACGCCGGTGACGACGATAAGGAGGCCAAGCGGCAACGTGACATCCACATCCTTCAAGTTGTTGGCGGTGGCGCCCATAACCTGAATAACTTTCCCATTCGGGCTGCGGCGCTTTTCCGGAACGGCGATGCGCGCGGCGCCGGAAAGATATTGGCCCGTCAACGATGCCTCCGTTGCGGCGATGATTTCCGGCTTCCCTTGCGCGACCAGGTAGCCGCCGGCATCTCCCGCGCCCGGGCCCAAATCGACCACGAAGTCGGCGCGGCGAATGGTTTCTTCGTCGTGCTCCACGACCAGCACGGTGTTGCCTAGATTGCGAAGCTGCTCAAGAGAACCAAGCAGGCGATCATTGTCACGCGCATGCAAACCGATGGAAGGTTCATCAAGCACATACAGTACGCCGCGAAGCCGCGACCCAATCTGTGTGGCCAGGCGAATGCGCTGCGCTTCGCCGCCGGAGAGGGTGGCCGCGGAACGGTCGAGGCTCAAATAACTCAGGCCCACGGCCAGCAGAAAATCCAGTCGTTCCGCGACTTCACCTAATGGTCGCGCGGCCACTTCTTTTTGCCGGTCGGTAAGTTGAGCCAGGATTTTGTCAACGGCGGCGCGCGCATGAGTCAGAGACAGGGCCGTGAAATCCGCGATAGACAGCCCGCCAAGCTTGACCGCCAGCGAGCCTGGGCGCAAACGCTTGCCATGGCAAACCGTACATTGCGTCGCCGACATGTAGCGCGTCATCCATTCGCGATACGAGTCGGAACTGGATTCATCAAAATTGCTTTGCAGAAATTTCAGAATGCCCGGAAAGACAAATCCTTTTTCGCTGCGCGCTTTCTTGGCCGGTCCGGCGGCTTCCGCCGATGAACCCCGGCCGTTGGAAGGCGGGTACCCGTACAGCACAATATTCTGTACGCGTTGCGGAAATTTTTCGAACGGCGTCTCCAGATCGAATCCGTGGGCATAGGCGGCCAGCTCCAAAGTGCGCTTGAGTCCCGCGGAGGCTGAACCCGGACCGAGGGCTCCTTCGAAAAGCGGTCGTGACCAGTCAGTGATAATTTTCGCCGGATCGAAATCGTATTTTGAGCCCAGGCCATTGCATGCAGGGCAGGCGCCGTAGGGCGAGTTGAAACTGAATGAACGAGGCTCGAGTTGCGGAACAGAGATTCCACAATCGGGGCAAGCCAGTCTTTCGGAGAAAACGTATTCCTTGCCGCCCACAATCACGACGGTCACCAAGCCGGAAGCCAGCTTCAACGCCGTGGAAATGGATTGCTCCAGCCGCGTGGCGATGCCCTTTTTCACCAGCAAGCGGTCGATAACAATTTCGATCGTGTGGTTCTTGCGCTTGTCGATTACCGGAAGATCGTCGAGCGGAAAAAGTTCACCGTTAATCCGCACGCGAACGTATCCGTCCTGGGCAAGTTTTTCCAGTTCTTTTCGGTAGGCGCCTTTTCGTCCGCGGACGATGGGCGCGAGAATCATCACGCGATCATCTGGACGGCACAGCTCGCCGTGCAGAATGGCCTGAACGATCTGCTCGCTGGACTGCCGGGTGATGGGCTTGCCGCAATGGGGGCAGTGCGGGGTGCCCACGGACGCGTAAATCACACGGAGATAATCGTAAATCTCCGTGGTGGTGCCCACCGTGGAGCGCGGCGATCGGGTGGTAGTTTTCTGCTCAATGGCGATGCTCGGCGACAGGCCCTCGATGACGTCCACCTCGGGGCGTTCCATCTGGTCAAGAAACTGGCGAGCGTACGCGGATAGGGACTCGACATAACGGCGCTGGCCCTCTGCATATATGGTGTCGAAGGCCAGCGAGGACTTGCCTGAGCCGGACAGCCCGGTGATGACGGTCAGCGAATTGCGCGGAATTTCGACGTCGATATTCTTGAGGTTGTGCTGTCGAGCGCCGCGGATGACCAGTTTCGTAAGGCCCATGTTGGGAAACGCTCCCTCCACAGGAGCCCGTGGCCCCCGGCTGGAAAATTAGGGCCGCAATAACTCTTCACAATAGCAGGGGTGATTCGCGGCGGTCAACCGGAGGCCCAGAACGGGCCAGACGGCCTACCATAAGTGCTGTAGAGAAAAGTTTTCCTCGGTAAAAATTAGGGAGGCCCGCGACTTTTTACCCTGTGCATAGCTTTACGTCGTTGGTAACAAGGAAGTTATGGTTGGTTCGCTGGTTGCACCACCAAATGCCGGTGGGGGAAGCGAGCCGAGGATCCCTTTAGGGGATTGAGGGCTGGGCCGGTTCGCATTCCCCCCTAATTTTTTCTCTCAGCATTAAATCCATCATCATTTGAAAGATTGAACGGTAACGGGCGGGACGACTTATGCGTTTATGGCTCGCGCCGAGTGCGAGCCCAGCGCTACAGGCTCAGGCTGGCGGGTGCTGTAATCGCTCATGGTGAGCGCCAGCATAATGGCCAGCCAGAATACCGCGCAGATGATAACCAACTGGGTGCGTTTTGGGCTGTACCGCGCGTGCATGAAGTAGAGAACCACAAGCGAGCCCTTCAGGGTGGCAATCGCCAGGGCGATTACGATATTGAACTCACCGAGACTTACGAACGCGGCAGCTACCGTGGCCGCCGTAAGAACCATCAGGGAAGCAAAAATTCCTACGTAAACTTTCGGTGGAACAATGTGCTCGGACACGTCGCTCTCCTACCTGTGCCGATCGATTAAATACAACAGCGGAAATAGATAAATCCACACAATATCGACGAAGTGCCAGTACAACCCGATCATCTCCACCGGAGTGTTGTACGTGGAGGTGAACCGGCCGGCGATGGATTGCCTGATCAGCCAGAGCAGCATGCCCGCGCCCACAATCATGTGCAGAGCGTGCAATCCGGTCATACCGAAATACAGAGAAAAATAGAGCTGCGCATGCGAGTTGAGATAAGGATCTTTTTCGAAGGCTTTTGCCAGCTCTTCTTTCTCAGCTTCGATAACCTGAGGGGAGTCGCTCGGCTCGGGATGCTGCACGCGATAATCGATTTGAAAGTGATATCCCGGAACGAGGTGGTGATCGAATTTCTGCTTGTACTCCACAACCTTGACGCCGAGAAACGCGCAGCCCAATACGAAGGTGGCGATCAGAAACGAGGTGGTCTGTTTCTTCTTACCCACGTGCGAGGCCCACACGGACATGGCCATGGTCAAACTGCTGAGAATCAGGATTACGGTGTTAATGGTGCCGAGCTTCAGATCGAGCGTATTACTGCCTACCCCGAACGCCGCGCCGTAATAGTGCCGGTTAAGCGTGTAAGTCATGAACAGGCCGCCGAAGAATAAAACTTCGGTGGAGAGGAAAACCCACATTCCGAGCGAAGCGGATTCCTTTTGCTGCTCGAGCGTTTCGAATTGTCCGTACAGTTCGCCGGTGCGGTGCACGCGGTCTCCTCTTATCTAAATTCAGCTCGTATCAAAGCCGTTCAGTCATCTCCATGGGCCGGCAAGGGCACGCCCGGGCTCAAGCCGAGGTCGGGACGATTGCGGAAATCGTACGGCTCCCAGGTCACTTCCGGAGTCACCAGGAAATTCTCCGTGGGCGGCGGCGAATCGGTTGTCCACTCCAGCCCGGTGGCAGGCCATGGATTCGGCCCGGCAACCTTGCCGTGGCGCAGCGACCAGATCAGATAGATCATCGGCAACAGATAACCCAACGCCAGGATGGACGCACCCGCACTGGACATCACGTTGAGTACCTGAAATTCCGGCGGGTAGGAATGATAGCGGCGCGGCATCCCCAGATACCCAAGGATAAATTGCGGGAAGAATGTAAGGTTGAATCCGAAAAACAAGACGACTGCCGCGATGCGCGCAAGGAATTCCGGATACAGCCTGCCGCTGATTTTCGGCCACCAGAAATGCAGGCCGCCGACGTAACCCATCACCGCGCCGCCGACCATGATGTAGTGGAAGTGCGCCACCACGAAATAGGTGTCGTGAATATGGATGTCCAGGCCAAGGCATGCGAGGAAAAGGCCGGTCAACCCGCCGATGAGAAACAGCCCGATGAACCCGAGAGCGTAGAGCATCGGGGTGTCGAAGGAAATCGAGCCCTTGTAAAGCGTGGATGCCCAGTTGAACACTTTGACTGCCGATGGAATGGCCACCAGGTAGCTCAAGAACGAGAAGGCCAGCGCAGAGTAGACGGACTCACCGGTCAAAAACATGTGGTGCGCCCAGACGAAGAATCCGATCACCGCGATGGCGATACTGGAAGCCGCGATAAAGGAATACCCAAAGATCGGTTTGCGCGCGAAGGTGGGAATGATTTCGCTGATTACACCCATGGCGGGGAGAATCATGATGTACACCGCAGGGTGCGAGTAAAACCAGAACAGGTGCTGGAAGAGGATGGGGTCGCCGCCCAGCGCGGGATTGAAGAAACCCAGGTGAAACATTCGCTCCAGGCCGACCAGCAGCAACGTGATGGCGATTACCGGTGTGCCCAGAATAAAAATGATGCTGGTGGCGTACTGCGACCATATAAACAGAGGTAAGCGGAACCAGGTCATGCCCGGAGCGCGCATCGTGTGGATCGTCACCACGAAGTTGAGTCCGGTCAGGATCGATGAGAAGCCATTGATGAAGATGCCCAGCACCGCGGGAGTGACCGCGGAGTTGGAATAGACGCTGCTCAGGGGCGTGTAAAACGTCCAACCGGTATCGAGGCCGCCGGTGGCAAAGGAATACAGAACGAAGCAGCCGCCCACCAGGTAGATGTACCAGCTCAAGAGGTTAATCTTGGGAAAAGCCAGATCCTTTGCACCGATCATCAGGGGTACGAGGAAATTTCCCAATACGGCCGGGATGGAAGGAATCAGGAAAAAGAAAATCATGGCCACGCCGTGCATGGTGAACAGCTTGTTATAGGTTTCCGGCGTAACCAGGAAGCCCGCAGGAGTCAGCAAGTGAATGCGGATCATGGTGGCGAAAATCCCGCCGATGAAGAAAAAGAACGTGACGGATAAGAGGTAAAGAATGGCGATGCGCTTGTGGTCCGTAGTCAGCAGCCACGAGCGGATGCCATAACTGGAATTCAGATAATGTTCGCGCGGTATCTCGTATACCGTAGACGTTTGGGTGCTCATACTTATTTCTTCCCCGTGGGCGGTGCAATCCCCGCCCCGGTGGCAGGCGGAGGTTGCGTCTGCAAAGACTTTACATATGTGGTGAGAGCGATGATCTGCTCCTCCGTCAATTGCCCCTGGAACGTGGGCATCAATGGTTGAAATCCTGCCACGATTTTTGCGTTGGGCTGCAAAAGCGATTCGCGAAGATAGCTGTCATCGGCGGTGACGGTGGAGCCGTCGGCGAGCAGGACTTTCGCTCCATACACGCCATTGAGAGAAGGACCTCGGCCTTTTCCATCGCTGACATGACAGGTGATGCAGGCCTTCTCTGTGAAAAGCTTTTCACCGGCCATAAGCGGATCGCCCTCGGCTCCGGAAGACCCGGATAGCCACGCGGCATAGTCCGCCGGCTCCATAACGGTGATCCAACCGCCCATGAGCGCGTGATTGGTGCCGCAATACTGCGAGCAGTACAAGCGGTAACGCCCCGGCAGAGTGGGCCGGAACCACATGGTGTTGTAGTGGCCGGGCACGACGTCCATCTTCACGCGGAAGGCCGGAACGGAAAAATCGTGAATTACATCTTCGCTAGCTAGAATCAACCTGACGTTTCGGCCGACGGGCACATGCAGCTCGTTGATTTCCTTCAGCCCGTTGGGCTGCTGTACTTTCCACATCCACTGCTTGCCAATCACGTAGATGTCGAGGGTATCCGCGGGCGACCGGCGATAGTCGACGTATACCACGGCGCCCCACGCAAACATGCACATGGCCAGAACCAGGGGAATGACAATCCAGGCGGTTTCGAGCCGCATGTCGCCATGGATGGGTACGCCAACTTCATACGCGCTTTTGCGCTGGTACTTGAAGAAGAAATAAATCACCGCGGCGGTGACTGCCACCGCAAAGAACAAACACACGGCGGTAATAAACAGCATCAGCGCGTCGACGTTGGGCGCGAAATTGGAAGCCTGTTCCGGAAGCATTGGCAATTGCGACTGCACGCTTAGTGAGCTCCTCGTTGGTTATAACCGCCGGCCACCTGGCGCTTTTTCGTATCAGGGTGTCCCAAGTCGCGGCGACGGAAAATCAGAATGCCGCCGACGATGCAGATAATCGTCAAAATTCCGCCCAGGCGAATGACTTTCAAAATAGAAGCGCTGTACGTCGCGGAACTGGGATCGTAGTGGTAGCAAAAGAGCAGAACGTGATCGATAGGCGTCCCGATTTTACCCGCCGAGGCATCGACGAGCCCCAGCCGCACATCGCGGGCGGGATATTCAACGCCATAAAAATAGCGAGAGATGTGTCCATCCGGGGTCAGCAGCATGATGCCGCTGGCGTGCGCAAACAGATTGTTTTTGGCGTCGAAAGTGTAGCGGAAATTAGCAGCCTTGGTGGCGGCGTCGATGCTTTCTTTCGTGCCGGTTAAAAAGTGCCAGGCGGCTGCCGTCTCCGGCCGGCCGAAATGGCCGAGGGCGCTCTTCTTTTTCTGCGCGGCCATATCCGGCGACTCGCGGGGATCGAAACTCACAAACACAACTTCATAGTCGCGCCCGGGTGTGAAAGAAAGCATGCGTAGCGCGCCCACCACGCCTTGTTCCACCTGGTTACAAAGCATGGGGCACCCGTAGTACACGAAGGCCAGCACCACTGGTTTCTGTTTGAAATAATCGCCAAGATGAACGGCGCTGCCATCTTCATCCACAAAGGGGAGATCGAGCGGGATTTGCGCATTCAGTTGGGGCTCAAAACCGACATTCACCAGCTGCGCAGGCATTTTTACGGAACTTTGCCCCACATTATCCGGCACGGTTTGTGCGCGCGACACGCATCCCGCCAGAAGCAGGGCGGCAACGGTCGCAACGAGGCGTAGTCTATTCATCAGGCTATTTCTTTTCCGCTACCGGCGGCGGCGCCGACAAACCTTTCTGGGCAATAATTCGCATCGCTTCTTTCACCGGGATCTGCGCTATGCCGGCCTTCTGATCCACCCAGCCATATTTCTCATTGGCCTCGGTATCGGCCTGAACTTTATCGCGCCGGTCCTGTTGCGGGTCCGTTTCGTGGCCCGGCACACCTTGCAAGCGAGGCTCCGGCGGCAAGGGGTGATAATCCGGTCCCATGGCCGCACGCGCGGGCATCATCGGGGCGTCGGATTCCTCGACAAGACGAGTGGTAAAGCGCAGCACGAATATGCAGATGAAAAAGGACACCGCGACAGAAATGGACAGCGCGATCAAATACCAATAAATGCTGCGTACCTTTACGTCACGCGTCTCGAACGAGACGGTATCGTGCCGCGGCAGTTCGCCAGGTCTGGGGGCGCGGTCGTGTGAATCAGTGCTCATGGTGAGCAATGGCCTCCGGTAGATGAGGGTCGCCGAGCGGTAAAAGCGGTAACTGCTGTAAATTAAACGCAAAATAACCAAGCCACAAGCCGAGCAACGCGATGGGCACGACTATATCAATCCAGCTTGGAAATGCGCGGGCAGTAAACTCAGGCCGGGTCATCCAAAAAAGATCGACCAGCCGCATAAAAATCATCCACATCGCAACTTTTGGCAACAGGCGCATGTTGCGCTTCAAATCGCGGGATAGCAGCAAAAAGAACGGCACGAAAAAGTGAAAAATCAGCACGATGACGGCTACCACGCCCCAAGCGCCGTACAAACGCGAACGGTAGAAAGTGATTTCCTCCGGCTGGTTGCCGGCCCAGACAATCAGCAATTGCGAAAAGTCGAAATAAGCCCACAACATCACAAAGGTCAGCAAAAACTTGCCAAGGTCATGAATATGGCGCGCTTGAATCAAACCAGCCATAGGGGCAGTGCGCGCGAGGAGGACCACCACGGCGATCATTAGCGCCATCGAGGAAATCAGTTGTCCAGCCACAAACAAAAAACCATAAATCGTCGAAGCCCAGTGCGGCGAAATGGACATGGACCAGTCTATGGCGGCGAAGGTCATGGCAAAAACATAGAGAATGATCCCCGGTCCGGCCAGCATCTTGAAGCGCCGCCGTAAGGAGCGGTCCTCCTGATGGACGTCCTGCTCGCGCGACCAGTGGTTGAAGATCAGCATCAGTCCGATCCACACCACGAAATAAAGAAAGGCGCGCAGATAAAAACCATGAGCGGTCAGATAGCCCTGCTGCATGGAAGAGAGCGGTTCTTCGCGGACTCGTTCCGGATCGAGCCACGCGCCGTAAAGATATTTCATGCCGAAAACAATGGGCAGAAAAAGGACCGCCAGCAGCGGCAGCGTGCGCGTAGCCGATTCCAGCGGGCGCCGAATCACGATACCCCAGGCGCCGCTGGTGAGATGCTGCAGCATCAAAAGGCCAAGCGAACCCAACGCCAGGCCAAGCACCAGCAGGTAGGCCATCAAATACGAACGAAAGAAAATTTGCGGCGATTTCAGGACGGCAAAAACGGACAGCAGCGCCGCAAATCCGCCGGCGATCAGGGCGCTGCGCTGTAAGCGGCCCACGCTGTCCGGCGCCCGGTATTCTTGCGCCGTCATTTCGTGGATCCTCCTGAATTCAATCTTTCGCGAACGTCGGGCGGCAATTCCGCTACGTGCGCGTTACGGCTCAACTGAAGAGCGCGGACATAGGCAACGATGGCCCAACGATCGCGCGGCGAAATTTGCGCCGAGTAGCTGTACATCTGGCCAAAACCGTTGGTAATCACGTCGTAAAAATAACCATTGGGCGCCTGCCGCAGGCGGTCTAGATGATAGCTGGGAGGATGCTTCATGCCCCGCATGGCGACCATACCATTTCCATCACCTTGTAAACCGTGACAAGGAGTGCAGAAAATTTTGTAACGATCTTCGCCGCGCTCCAGCAGCGCTTCGTTGACCGCCAACGGGAAATTATTAGAATCTTTTCTCAACATCAAGTCGTCGTTGGCCATGGCATCGCGCGGCACGGTGTTCTCCACGGGTGCGCGTGCGGAGCGCCCGTCTGCAAAAAAACCCGAAGGCGAGAGCGGCAGGTTTTTGGGTTGGTTGCCCATATCCTGATGCAGATGTTCGCACCCGGCCATGGCAAAAAATCCAACAGCGGCGCAGAGACCCCAAAGCATGCGTTTCGATGCGGGCATGGCCGAGGTTTTACGCATGGCCATGCTCCAGGGGAGCTTCTTCGTCGCGCACCTCGGTAATGTACTGGGCGTCGAGGCTTTGCAGAAAACGCGTGCTGTCCGTGACGCTAAACTTTGGATCGGTGGCCTCTATACAGATAAAGAATCGGTCGGTAGAAGCCCGCGAGAAGCGCGGCACATTAAAAACCGGGTGATACGGATGAGGCAGCTTGTTCAACGCCAGCATCCCGAACACGGCGAAGCTGGCGGCGCCGAGAATGGTCAATTCGAACGTAACGGGAATGAAGGCGGGCCAGCTGTTCAAAGAACGCCCTCCGATATTCTCCGGGTAACTGATCACGCTGGACCAATACTGAAATCCGAATCCCGTCAATCCGCCCATCAGGCCACCGATGAGGGTAAGAAAAGGCACCCAAGGGCGACGCAAGCCCATCGCTTCGGACAGCCCCTCCACCGGGAACGGAGCATACGCGTCCATCTGCCGGTATCCGGCTTCACGAGTTTTTTTTGCTGCCTGGATGAGTTGTTTCGCAGTTTCAAACTCGCCCATCACGCCGTAAATGTGGGAGCGCGACTCCATCACTCATGCTCCTCAGTGTGCAACACCAGCTCGCGCATTTCCGCGATGGAAATCGCCGGAAGAACGCGCACAAACAAGTAAATCAGGGTGGTGAACAATCCCAGTGTTCCGAGGAGGGTGGCCCAGTCCCATCCCGTCGGGGAATAGCGCCCCCAGGCCGAAGGCATAAAATCACGTGTCAGGCTGATCACCACTATAACGAAACGCTCCAGCCACATGCCAATGTTGACGACAATCGACATGAGAAAAAGTATCGTCACATTTCTGCGCACCGCGCGGATCCACAGCAATTGCGGCGTCAGAATGTTGCAAAGAATTAGGGCGTAATAGAAGTGAGAATAGGGACCGTGCAGACGCTGCTGCACCAGGAATACGTCGAATTTCTGGCCGCTATACATGGACATGAAGAATTCAAAAAAATAGCCGTACGCCACGATCAGCCCGGTGGCAAGCATCACTTTGGCCATGTTTTCGAGGTGCCGCATGGTGATGAAATCTTCGAAGTGATAAAACTTGCGCAACGGAATGGCGATGGTGAGCACCATGGCAAACCCCGAATAAATTGCGCCGGCAACGAAATACGGCGGAAAAATGGTGGTGTGCCAGCCGGGAACGATGGCGATGGAGAAATCAAAGCTCACGACCGTGTGCACCGACAAAACCAAGGGAGTAGCTAGGCCCGCCAGGAGCAGGTATGCCGACTGATACCGTTGCCAGTGGCGCGCAGATCCGCGCCATCCCATGGCCAGCAATCCAAAAATCATCTGTTTTGGTTTAGATACCGCGCGGTCGCGCAGCGTGGCCAGGTCCGGGATCAGGCCGACAAACCAAAACAGCAACGAAACCGTACCGTAGGTGGACACGGCAAACACGTCCCAGATGAGCGGACTGCGAAACTGCGGCCAGATTCCCATGGTGCTGGGATAGGGGAACATGTAATAAGCCATCCACGGCCGGCCGGCGTGCAGCAACGGGAAGAGACCGGCGCACGCCACGGCAAATAGCGTCATGGCCTCAGCAAAGCGGTTGATGGAGGTGCGCCATTTTTGATTCAGAAGAAACAGGATGGCGGAAATAAGCGTGCCGGCGTGACCAATTCCGATCCACCATACGAAATTGACGATCGCAAATCCCCAGCCGATAGGAACGTTAATTCCCCAAATTCCAACGCCTTTGGTAATCAGCCACGTGGCGGCGACTGTCAAGATTCCAAGCGCGGAAAAGGCAATCACAAATCCTATAAACCAACCTAAGGTAGTCGGACGCTTCAGAACTACTGCGCTGATCTGCTCCGTGACCGACTCGTAGGTGTGGCTTCCCGCGAGTACCGGTTCGAGCCTCGGGATCTGTGGAGAATCGATGGGCGGCCGTGCTGCGCTCATGTTTTCTCCGGTGGTGCTGCGAGGTCTGGATTGGGATTGCGAACTGCGGCAAGGTAAGTAGTGCGCGGGCGGGCGTTCAATTCGCCCAGAATCGAATAATTACGCTGCTGCGCTTTCAATTTGGCTACGCGCGACGAAGGATCGTTGGCATTTCCAAAAACAATCGCCTCGCTGGGGCACGAAGCCTGGCAGGCAGTGACGATTTCGCCGTCGCGAATGGGGCGATTTTCCTTTTCCGCGGAAATTCGCACATTATTTATGCGCTGCACGCAATAGGTGCACTTTTCCATCACCCCGCGGCTTCGCACGGTCACTTCCGGATTGCGCATAAGTTTCAACTGCGGTGTCTCCCAATCCTGGAAGCGCAGGAAATTAAAGCGCCGCACTTTATAAGGGCAGTTATTCGAACAGTAGCGCGTGCCGATGCAGCGGTTGTAGACCATGTCGTTCAGGCCTTCCGCGCTGTGTACCGTCGCGCCGACCGGGCACACCTGCTCGCACGGCGCGTTTTCGCACTGCATGCAGGGCACCGGCTGAAAAAATGTCTCCGGATTGGCGAGCGCGTCATTGGTGTTGGTGCTGGGATCGTTGGTGGCCGTTTCCGCCAGGTAATACCTGTCGATGCGAATCCAGTGCATTTCCCGTCCGCGCATGACCTGATCTTTGCCCACCACCGGGATGTTGTTTTCCGACTGGCAAGCCACCACGCATGCGTTGCATCCATTGCAACTGTTCAGATCGATGGACATCGCCCAGGCATAGCCGGGATAAGCGAATTCTTTGTATAGCGTGAGTTCTTTCGGAGGCTTTTCATCATTTATATGAGCGAAAGCGGGGTTTTGCTTGTATTCCTCAAGCGTTCCGGTGGCCAGAATCTTCCGGCCCTCCATATTGAAATGATACTGCGTGCAGGCGAGCGGATAATTGTCGCCCGTTTTTGCAATCGTGCCGCCTGTCTTGGCCCACAGCGCGTCAGAAGTGCGCACGGCATACGCGTTGAATCCCTTGTTCGTTCCGGTGTAGCCGGCCTTTTTCCGGCCGTATCCGAGCGGCAACACAATGACGCCGTCGGCTTGACCGGGAAGAATCCACGCCGCTGCGGTGACTTTGCTGTTGGAAAGAGAAATATCGATGACGTTCGAAAGGATCTGTCCGTGTTCCCCGCCGCGCGAAGCAACCGTATGGGTCAGACCCAGTTTTTCGGCAGTCTTGGGGCTTACCAGCGCGGCGTTGTCCCACGTAAGCTTGGTAACAGGCTTCGGCAATTCCTGCAGCCAGCCGTTATTTGCAAAACGCCCGTCGTAAACACTCGGATCCGGTCGGAAAATAAACTCAAGCGCATCCGTCGCGATGGGATTGGTGGCCGGCAATGTCGCCGCGGAGGCCACGCTGATAGCCGCGAGCGAAGTATTAGGGATCACCCCGTCATGCAGCGCCTTCCTCCAGGACTTTTCGAAATCAGCTCCGTCATGGGAAGCCTTGAAACGATCGCGCAGCGCGTCGTACGCCGAAACGCCGGGCTTGTCGCTGAAGGCTGCGAGAACTTCATATGCGGAGCGTGTGCTGTACAACGGCGCAATGAGCGGTTGAATGATGCTTAGCGTTCCATCGAACGCGCGGACGTCTCCCCAGGCTTCCAGATAGTGAGACTCCGGCACGTGCCACTGGCAATACTCAGCGGTCTCATCGAAATGAGAACTAAGGTGCACACTGCTGCGCACTTTTTTGAGCTTGGTTGCGAAATCGAAATCGTGGGGCGCATCGTAAACGGGATTCCCGCCGATGATCAGCAGGGTATCGACCTGGCCGGCGGCCATATCGTGGCAAAGCGCGCGCAACGACTCCAGTTGATTGACGGGCGTAGCTTCGACCGGTTCGGTGTAATACACCGTATTGCCCACATTGCCGAGCGCGGCGTTGATGGCGTGTGCCAAGGCGTGGATCTCAACGGGCTGCTGCTCGCCGGCGATCACTAGCGAGGCCCCGCGATGGGCTTGCAGCTCGGCGCGCACCATCTCCATCCAATGTTGCGCGACGGACGGCAACTCGGCCGTTCCTCCCAATCCAATCTTGGCAGCCAACGCTCGCGTGAAAAGGCCGACGTCGCTGGAACGCAGCGGCAACCGATGATCCGCTGTCGCCCCCGTCACCGAAGGAGTGGGCTCGACAACATAAAGCCGGTTCATCTCCGCCGAACCGTTATTCAATTTGCGGCGGCGATAGTATTCCTTCATGTAACGGATGTGACCGGGCCCGCTGGCCATGAAATCCGAGTCCAGGGAAAGGATGACGTCGGCTTTCTCGGGCCGGTACACAGTGTTGACGTAACGCCCGAAGGCCTGCTTGGATCCCTCGCGCGCCGCGTCGCAACCGGCAGGTTCCCACTGATGCCATTTGGCATTGGGGTAGAGCTTCAAAAGGGCCTGAATCTGGCCGCTTACAAGAGGTGAAGTGACGGTGCCGGTCAGAATGCGGAAGCCTTCGCCGTTCAACGTTTTAATAGCGGACGCCATGCCCTGTGCCACTTCAATGAATGCCGGTAGCGAGCTGATTTCTCCCAGATGGGTGGGGATTTGCGCGCGATCGGGATCGTACAAATCGAGAACGGAAGCTTGCACAAAGGCGTCAATGGATCCAAGGCTGGAGGGATGATCCGGATTCCCCTGGACGTGGGTGGGCCGGCCTTCGTGGCTTTCTACCAGCACGCCGATGGCGTCGGCGCCGAAGGGCATCGCTGTGGCATAAAACTGCGGCTTGCCTAGCACCAACCCGTCCGGCTGCTTCACATACGGAACGATATGCTCTTCGGGAGCGATGCCGCATCCGGAAAGGCCGGCAAACGCCAGGGACGCCGCCATAAGCTTCAGAAAATCTCGGCGGTCTACCGCTTCATCCCACTCAGAAGCCTGCCTGGGAAATTCACGATGCAGCAACTGCTCAAAACGGGGGTCGCCGGAAAGTTCTTCCAGGGTGCGCCAATACTGCTTTCCGGTCTTGGATGCCAGTTGGGCACGTACCGCGGCGAGATCCAGGGGATGCTCGAGAAGCGCATCCGTCTCCGCGATCTCGGCATCGTGAGAATCGGCATGATCTTCCGCGTGGTGATCGTGTGGGCGAGAAAGATCCGCCTCGGCGCTGTTCAACTTGCCCTCGAATTTATCGTTCTCTCGCATATCGTCCATTGGCGTCATTAGCGATGACACGTCGAGCAACTGGTCAAATCGGCCCGGCTGCGAATGTGCTCTTCCGCCGCCAGTTTCTTGCCGATTTCGGCCTGGTTCGGCGGAGCCTGCCACTCCATGTTGACGATCTGATCGTGCGGCCGCAGGTTCTGCTCCGGGTTGCGGTGGCAATCGAGGCACCACTGCATAGTCAATTCCTTGGCCTGAAACATCAGCGGCATCTGGTTGACTTGCCCGTGGCACGAGGAGCACCCAATGCCTTTATTCACGTGGATGCTGTGATTGAAATACACGAAATCGGGCAGCCGGTGAATTCTTACCCACACAATCGATTTGTCCGTGCGGTAACTTTCGCGCACCGGCTCCAGGTACGCGGAACCTTTGAAAAGGACCGAATGGCAATTCATGCATGTTTTGGTCGGCGGAATTCCCGCCACAGCGGACGTTTCCACCCCGGTATGGCAGTAGCGGCAGTCGATGCCATCGTCCCCGGCGTGGTGTTTGTGGCTGAACTGGATCGGTTGGTCTCGAATGATGTTTTGGCGCGTGTAATTGGGAGTGCGAGAGGCCCCCAGCAGGATGGTAAGCCCCAACGTAGCCCCTAAAACGGCAAATAGAAGACTGAATCGAGCGATGGAATTTGCGCTGCGATGAAAAATCTGGGCCATATCAATTTTTTGCACTTGAGTGAAGGAGCGCGCCGAAAACCAAGCACTTGCCTGCGCGTCCTCTACTCTGACCGGGCAGTGCAATACACCCGGGTCATTTAACGCGCTAGTTTCCACTAAAACATTCGGGAATGCAACACACAGAAATGAATGTTTTTGTCGAAATCCACATCAAAGCCGATGATTATTTCGAATTCCGAGAAATGTACCAAAATGCACCTGGACTATCGCAACGGACTGCTACGATTCAAAATCCGGTCTATACGCACTCTTTTGTTAAACGGCGGCAATAACGAAAAATATGGCACGGAGGCAAATTCGCTTGGTGCCGTCTCTGCGGTCAACTGGTATTCGAGCCGGTATTCGGGGACGACGCTGGGGGTCTGTGAAAGCTTGGGATCATAGGAGCCCGGAGGATTGACCACCCAGCGGCTATTCAACCGGCCATTGATCGATAGCTCGGTCCATGCGTTGTAGTCGAATCCGGCGTCGATTGCGGTACGCGGAACGGCCGCGGATTCCAGCTTCTGAGTGGCCACCACCCGCGCCTGTGCGAGAGCCCAGAGGTCTTGCGTGCTCGCGATTCCGTAAAACGCGATAATCCCCAACACTCCCCAGGCCAAAGGCAGGGCTCTCCCCAACATTTTTTCCGCATGAAGGTTGGATTCCTCAAACCACAGCAATAACACCGTGGCCGCCCAAGGTAGGAGCGGCAGCAAATACCGATCGAAAATGTCGAAGTCGACTGAACGGACCACCAGCAGCCCGAAGTAAATCAAGCTGACCAATGACATCGCCGCCATGGTGAATTCTTTGCTTGACGGATTGCGAAGAGCGCTCAACATGCGGCGAAGATTTTTTTTCCACCCCCAAAATTCGGTGGCAAGCACGCACACCGAGATGTACACGCTCAGCGCGACCAGGACGCGGACCGGCCTTACCAGGACAATTGGGCGGTCCGGCAGGGGAGTTGATCCGTTGATTCCTTCCCAATTCAGCGTGCTCCCAACCCAAGGGATCGATGCGAGGGAGGGATGGAGACCGATCGCTGCTAAAAGGAACAG
>JBBSFG010000014.1:0-27370 GCA_038238965.1 Candidatus Acidiferrales bacterium
GAACAGATTCGCGACTGTTTCCGGGCGGGTGGCTACACTCAAGAAGAAGTCGAAGGATACTCGCGCGTCATACAACACAGAATCGCGGAACTGAATGCGCTATAAACAAAAACGGTTTCGTTCCGTATCACCTAGCAAGGACCCGCGGTTAACCGCAGCGCGATGGCCTGTGAACGAAGCGGACGCGGACGGAACTGATGCATGGAGGATGCGGCCGTGAAGCTCCTTGTGCAGCCGCGCGACGGCATTGGTGTTTTACTCAGCGCCATCAAGAAGGCCAAGAAGTCGGTGGACATCGCAATTTTCCGGTTTGACCGGACCGACGTCGAAGTCGAACTGAAGGCCGCCGCGGCGCGGGGCGTGAAAGTGACGGGGTTGATCGCTTACGTGAATCGCGGGGGCGAGAAGCACCTGCGGGCTCTGGAAATGAGATTTCTGGAAGCGGGCATTACCGTAACGCGCACCGCAGACGATCTGGTGCGCTACCACGACAAACTCATCATTTTCGATCGAAAGACTTTGTACATGCTGTCATTTAATTTTACCCACCTGGACATCGATCACAGCCGCGGTTTCGGGATTATTACCCGAAATACCAAGATCGTTCAGGAAGCGATCAAGTTATTTGAAGCTGATTCCGCCCGAAAATCGTACACGGCGGGCCTCGATACGTTTGTGGTAAGCCCGGTGAACGCGCGCAAGTCGCTGGCCGCCTTCCTGAAAGGCGCCAAGAAACAATTGTGGATTTACGATCCGGAGATTTCCGACAAGGAGATGATGCGGATTCTTCAGGAGCGCGCCAAATGCGGCGTGGATGTGCGGATCATCGGGGCGTCAGCCAAACGACTGAACCTGAACGTAGCGAAGTTGACGAAGATGCGCCTGCACACGCGCACCATCCTCCGCGACGGAGCACGCGCGTTCATCGGAAGCCAAAGCTTGCGCGCAGTAGAACTGGACTCGCGGCGCGAGGTGGGCCTGATTGTTCGCGATGCCAAGGTGGTGAAACAACTGGTGGAGTGTTTTGAATCCGACTGGGACTCCACGCCCACAGGCAGCGACAGTGCGAAGGAAACGGGGACACCGCAGGCTTCCAAGAGCGAGGTACAGCGCGCCGCCAAAACCCTTGCGCGGGAATTGCAGCCTTTAACCGCGACGGTCAAGAAGGCGGTGAAAAGGGTGGTTTCCGAGGCGGGTGAAGACGTGATGGGCGACAAGCGCGTGAAGTCGGCCGTCAAGAAATTGGTCAAGAAGGCTATCAAGCAGGCGGTAAGAGAAGTGGCCGATTCCGCCGAAGCAAAGGAGGCTGAATGACCAGGATGGGCAAATTTAAGTGGGGCTGGTGCCTGGTGCTGGCTGGGACGGTCGGCGGTATGCCCCTTTGCAGCCGCAGTTCTCAAACGGCGAACCCGAAGCCGCAGGTAGATTTAAAGGCGCCGGGATTTCAGGAGTTCTCCGACCGCGTACAGAAATATGTTCAGTTGCACAAATCGATGGAGGCGACTCTACCGAAGCTGAAATCAACTAACGAACCGGAGTTGATCGTCGCGCATGAGAGAGCTCTGGGAAGAAAAATAAGAGAGGCAAGGTTTCATGCCAAGAGGGGCGATATTTTTACCCCGGCAGCAACGGCGGCTTTTCGAAAAGCCATGGCTGCCGAGTTTCAAGGGCCGCACGCAACGCACGCGCAAGCGACCATGAAGCAAGGGGCTCCGCTTAAGAAAGTTCATTTGCGAGTGAATCAAATCTATCCAGACTCGGTTCCCTACACTTCAGTGCCTCCGACGCTGCTACAAAATCTGCCGAGACTGCCCGAAGAAGTAGTCTATCGCGCGGTGAGCCAGGATCTGGTGCTGCTGGACGCCAAAACGAACCTGGTACTGGATTTCATAGTCGGTGTAATTCCGCCCGGAGCAGGCGAGAATCAATGAGGATTAAGCGTCGAGTTTTTCTTTTTGGGCTGACCCTCCTGCTGGCCACGGCGCCGCGCGCCGAGGACTTCAAATTCCCGCTGAAATCCAATTCCGTGCGGTTTGCGGCCATCGGAGACATGGGTACGGGTGAAACTCCGGAGTATGAAACCGCTCAGCAAATGAGTGAACAGCGAAAAGTATTTCCTTTTGATTTTGTTATCGCCCTGGGAGACAACATCTACGGCAGGCACGACGCCGTGGACCTGGAAAAGAAGTTCGCCAGCCCCTACAAGAGCCTTCTGGACGGCGGCGTAAAATTCTATGCGTCGCTAGGTAACCACGACGACGCCGGTATCGAGCGGTTCTACAAGCCATTCAACATGAACGGTTCGAATTACTACTCGTTCAAAAAAGGCAACGTCCAGTTCTTCGCTCTGGACAGCAACTATATGAATCCCAAGCAGATGGAGTGGCTGCAAAAGGAATTGCAGGGTGCGAGCGGGAGCGACTGGAAAATCTGTTTTTTCCATCACCCACTGTATTCATCGGCGCGCAAGCACGGACCAGCAACGGATTTGCGCTTGTTGCTGGAGCCGATATTCATCAAGTACGGGGTTAACGCAGTATTTTCGGGCCACGAACACGTGTACGAGCGCATCCTGCCGCAAAAAGGGATTTATTATTTTACCGAGGGGTCGTCGGGCCAGTTGCGCGCGGGCGACCTGGACCGATCCAGCATAACGGCGAACGGATTCGACAGCGACCGCGCTTTCATGCTGGTGGAAATTGCAGGCGACGAAATGTATTTTGAAACTGTCTCGAGAACGGGGAAAACTGTGGACTCCGGTGTCATACACCGCCAACAAGCTGCGGCTGCCGCGAAACCGTAACGGCAAGGCGGCATAATAAGGCTTGCGAATCGTTGAGCTAACGAAGCGAGGTTTGGATCTTGCGCTGGCGTTTCATTTCGTAAAGTTCGCTATCCGCCGCGGAGACCAGGGCTTCCGGCGTTTCGCCATCCTTCGGAAAGACTCCGACTCCGACACTGACGGAAATGCGCGGGCCGTTGTGGTCTTCGGCAATACTGCCGCCGATGCGGCGCGCGACGGAGTGAGCAGCTTGCAATCCAGTTTCGGGCAGGAGTAAGGCAAACTCGTCGCCGCCGAAGCGGGCAGCGGTGTCAATGTCGCGGCAGAATAGCGTGAGGGCATCGGCAGTGCGGCAGAGGGCCTGACTGCCGATCAAGTGACCGAAATTGTCGTTGAGTTGTTTGAGGTCATCCAGGTCGAACATCAGCAAAGCAAATTCCCTGCCGGTACGGTTGGAACGCCTGATTTCCCTATCCAATACATCGATCAAATGCCGATAGTTGGAAAGACCGGTAAGCGGATCAATGGTCGCCAGCCGACGTAGATGATCTTCGAGTTCACGCTGCTTGGTAACGTCTTCAACAATGACTTCGTAGCTCTCTGTTTGGCCACGTTCATCGAAGACTGGCTGGGCGCTGAGCCTTACTTTTACGGGAGTGCCGTTCTGCCGCACCCAATCGGCTTCCACCAAATCGGGTGTTTGCGGTGATTGCCCGAGGAGATGCGCGAGCATAGCCGGGTCGCTGAAGATGTCCCTGGCTACGTTGACGGCCAGCAGTTCCTGATGGACGCGATATCCCAACATGGCGACCATCGCATCGTTGACCTGAATAAATGAGCCGTCGGGCCGGCAACTGCATATTCCATAGTTTCGGTTGCCAGCCAAGGCCTGATATTGGGCCCGCAAGCGGCGTGAGTGCCCTTCTGGCAGGGAGGGGCGGGTTGGAGCCGCCAGGTCCAAAGGGGTGGTCCCGCCAGCGACGGGCGCAAGCGGCAGTAAGTTGGCCTTTATCGGCACAATAGTTGTCCCAAGTTACCTAGTATCACGCGTTGAAGGGATTGCCAGTTTTAAGGTGACCACAACTGTGCAATACAGGACAATCGGGCGTTCACCCGATAGTTTCCAACCGGGTAACCCTTTCGGCTGCTTAGAGGGCAGGATGCGACCTTTTCGGAGCTAAAACGCGAATCCAGGGGACGGTTCAAGGGCTTTGAGTTTCATCTTGAGACACCCGACTACAGGAAAATCCCGACTACCTTCCGTTGGCCGAGTATGGGAAAGTGTGTGCTCCACGATTGACCTGCCTGCTGTCCCTGCCCGGTTAATCGAGTTTCCGGTGAATCAGCGTGTATAAAAGTTTTTTCGGCCTGAAGAAGAATCCGTTTAATGTCAATCCCGATCCCGCGTATCTGTACTTGACGCCCCAAATCAGCCAGTCGCTGGACGAACTGACTTACGGTATCGAAAATCGCAAAGGCTTGATGATTTTGACGGGTGAGGCGGGGACGGGAAAAACAACGCTAATCAATCACCTTCTTTCCTGGTTGGGACACCGACGGGCCCGGACAGCGTTCATTTTTAATTCGCATCTCGATTCCCATCAGTTGTTCGATTTCATTCTTGCCGATTTCGAGATTCCGCGTACCGCGCAAGCGCAAGCAAATCCTCTTCTGGCGTTCCATGATTGGCTACTGGCTCGTTTCCGAGCCAACGATCTGGTGGTTCTTATCATCGACGAAGCGCAGGGACTTCCTGTGCAGGTCCTCGAAGAAATTCGATTGTTGCTGAACATGGAGACTCCTAACGAAAAACTGCTGCAAATTGTTCTGGCTGGTCAACCGGAACTGGAAATAAAGCTGAAGCGTCCAGACCTTCAACAGGTCCGGCAACGGATCGCCTTGCGCTGCAAGACGGCTCCGCTCACTCTGCAGGAGACTCATGCATATATCGCAAACCGGCTGCATACCGCGGGTGCCGGCAGCCAATCGTTCTTTACTCGCGAAGCGGTTGAAGCGATCCACAATTACTCGCGAGGCGTGCCGCGGGTAATAAATCTGCTTTGCGAGAACACGCTTATCAATGCTTACGTCGATCAAGTGAAATGCATACCGGTTGGAATCGTTGACGACGTGGCACGCGAGCTGCAGTTTGATGAATATAAACCCGCGGCGCCGCGCGTCCGTACGCTACATCCAGCGCCGATCGTTCCGGAATTAAATGCGATTCTCGCGAAAATCCAGGAGGACGCCGAGCAGGCCTGGGCGCAAACAAGCGCATTCAAGGCTAGTCCATTTCTCGTGGGCTCTCGCCGGCAGGCGAGCGAGGTTTCGGAGCTGCCGGTTCAAGCAGGCACCGATATTGACGCGAAAGAAATTCCTTCCGTTCCCGTATATTCGCGCGCAGGCGGCCATGCGGGGCATCGGGTAACGGTTTGGCGCCGTCAGCGCAGTACCTTCAGGAAATTCGTCTCATCTAACCTCGCGGCCGCGCAGGCGTTAAGCCTGGACATAAGGCGCCGGTCGGGAATGTCGCCGGCGTTCCGGAACATTCAAGACTTGCAGCTAGGGACCAGGACCAAACAATTTGTCGATGATGTCCGCAGTGCTGCGCAGCCGCATTGGAAGAGGCTCCTGGAAAGTGCCGGGCCAACGGTGCGGAATCGTGCCGCAGCCGCCGCCGAATCGTTGAATATCCATGCGATGCAGTTAAAAAACTGGTTATCGCGATACTCTGGCGAAGAAATGTACGGAAAAACTTTTGTAGCCTGCGCAGCCATGACTGCGATGCTTTATCTAACAGCGCAAAAAATGACGACCTCGGAGCCCTGGCGGCATCCGGGAGGATTGATCGTAGCGTTCGCGGGACTGCTGTTATGCGCACTTTCCTTGGGATTGGGAGTTACGATACTGTTCCATTCTCGCCGCAAATTACTAGCGGGTTCATCGGCAATGATGCAGACCGCGATGCGGTGGCTGCGCGCGCCTATTTACCCCTTACACCTGCGCGAATTAGGTTCGATGGGCAAAGCTCACAGCCAACGACGCGCCTAGTTCAATAAATCGCAAAACTTTTGCGGCAATGTGCTAGTTTCCCGCGTCACGACCGCCCTGCTGCAAGGTTCCCAACAGCTCGACCGAGACATTGACTACCGGTTTTACCTTGAGCAGGAAATTGCTCGGATTCTTCAGGCCCCAATCCAGAAACGGCACGCCGAACACTGTGGATGCCTTCCAGTCCGTGTTTTTCAACTCCGTTTGAACCGACGCGCTGAAGGCGTGATCAGCTCCATGCAACGAAAAGGTTCCGTAGAGAGTTAGCGTTGAACTCCCCACGTTATTGAGGGTTCCGTCGACGCGGTCCGGCCGAAAAACTATTTCGTTATAGCGGCTGCTCTCCAGAACTTCGTTATGCATTTTGCGGTCGCGAGAATCGTTTCCACTCTCGCCGGAAGCGGCATCGACCACAATTTCACCGCCGACTTTGCCGGTATTGCTGTCAAAGGAAACTGAGCCGCGTTTTACCCGAAAGGTTCCGTGGACGATATGTACGCTCGAGTCCAGGGTCCAATGCACCGCGCTGCGCGCGGGATCGACAGACAAGAGCATCCGATTGGTGGTCTGTACAGCAGCGGCAGATTCACTTCTCGCCTGCTTGTGGACAGATTGGGGGACGGGAGTCGATACACCCAGCAGAAGGGACGCAGCGAGCGCGCCATTCAGCAAGGAGCGGGTCATGATTTGGGTCAGCACGCCAGTAACCGCCACCCAAGCTGCGCCCCGGTGGCCGCAAAGTGAGCCGGCGATGTTTCGCCGACATGTATGGATACCAGCCTTGCAAACACGTCAGGATGTTTTGTGAAGACTTTCAGTACGCGGCGGCGTAAGCGGATGCGTCCATCCAGTAGCAGGAGAAGACGCGCCATAAAGGCCGGGCGCAGGGCAAAACGACGGTGAGCTTGCTGATAGCCGCGCAAATCCTTGGCGGCCATGGCATCAGCCAGAGCTTCGGCTTGGCGGAAGCTCAGGCTCAGTCCTTCACCGGTAATGGCATCGACGCTGCCGGAGGCGTCCCCTATCAGGGCAACATTATTGCGATACACGCGGTTCAGGCCGTACGTCCTGGTTATCGCGCCCCGTACGGTTCCGGACGGCTCAGCGTCTGCCAGCCGGCGTGCCAATTGCGGAAATTCTGCGAGAGCGGCGGGAAGGCGGAGGTCCGGCCTTCGCGATACGACCACCACGCACACTTCATGGTCCGAAATCGGTGTGACATAGGCTTGCGACGTACGGGCCCAATTCACTTCCACGCAATCCGACCACGGGGTCGCAGCAAAGTGTCCACGGTATGCAAACCTCCCGTCCCTGTGGTCGGCAAACCCAAGGCCGATCCAACGGCGTACCTGCGACTGGCCACCGTCCGCTCCAATGATCCAGCGAGCGGCAACAACTTTCCCACCGGCCAACTGCACGCCTTCCGATGCCAATCCGGTCACTGGCGTTTCCCACAGGAACTGGACACCGGCGGCATCCGCGGCGTCCAGCATTCTGCTGTGCAGTACCGTGCGACGCAATCCTAGACCTCGTCGATCGATGAATCTGGCCATGGCTGTCGTGCGTTGGTCCACAAACCGGATACCGGAAAATGAAAAACCATCGCCACCTTGGAGTTCGACACCAAGCCGGCGAAGCGCCTCAACCGAATCGGGCATCAACCCCTCGCCGCAAGGCTTATCGATGGGCGGTTTGTTTCCGTCGGCAACGATTACGTTGAGGCCTCTGTGGCGCGCTGCGATGGCAGCGGCGAGGCCGGCGGGCCCGCCTCCAATTACGAATACGTCTGTGCTGCGCAGCATAGGCTTCCGTTCTCAAACATTTTCGATTACGACAACTGGGTGGGCGTTGCGAGCGATAGTGCTAGAGATGCCGACCAGCTGCGGCAAGATGCCTTGGAGAAAACCATTCGTTGAGCAATATGTGAACTTCGTGGTCCTGGATTGCTCATAAATCAAAGTTATCGTCCCTTTCAGAAGTATTAATTTGATCTATATGTGCGGGCGGGCTCATGCTGGACATGCGAGCTTTTGTGGGCCGTGACCTTGCGATGCATACCACCCGTTGGATTCCGGTGGCGGCAAAAAGTGACGTGGAGTAAGTCAACGCGACCGGAGATCGCTGATTTGAACGATTCCCTTCCCAGGCCCCGTAGCCACACGCTGGTAGACGGCGCGAACCGCTCGCCGGCTCGCGCGATGCTACGCGCGTCGGGTTTGAGCGACGGCGATTTCAAAAAACCTCTGATCGGAGTGGCCAATACGTGGATCGAAATTGGTCCGTGTAACTATCACTTGCGCGAACTCGCCGGTCATGTGAAGGAAGGGATTCGAGCCGCGGGCGGGGTGCCGCTGGAATTTAATACCGTCTCGATTTCCGACGGCATCACCATGGGCACCGAGGGAATGCGCACTTCGCTGATCAGCCGTGAAGTCATCGCTGATTCTATTGAGCTGGTTACGCGTGGGAATTTGTTCGACGCTTTGGTGGTGCTGGTCGGATGCGACAAGACGATTCCTGGTGGAATCATGGCCTTGGCGCGCTTGAATATTCCAGGGCTGATTCTGTACGGCGGTTCCATTGCTCCGGGTCAATTTGAGGGGCATTCGGTGACCATTCAGGACGTTTTTGAAGCTGTCGGCGCTTACGGCCGCGGTGCGATGACGGAGGCGCGACTGACGGCATTGGAAGGCGTGGCGTGCCCGGGAGCGGGCGCTTGTGGCGGACAATTTACCGCCAACACCATGGCTTTGGTTTCTGAATTTCTTGGCATTGCGCCCATGGGCCTCTCGAGTACTCCGGCAACCAACAGGGCAAAGGCCGGTGCGGGCCATCGCGCCGGTGAACTGGTCGTTGAGCTCCTGCGCCAAAATGTTCTGCCGTCGCAAATTATTACGCGGACTTCCATTGAGAATGCCATCGCCGGAGTAGCGGCTACGGGTGGTTCGACGAATGCCGTTCTGCACCTGCTGGCCATCGCCAGCGAGGCGAAACTTCCACTTTCCATCGATGACTTCGATCGCATCAGTGCTCGTGTTCCAATCCTCGCTGATCTAAAACCTGGAGGACGATTTGTTGCCACAGACCTTTACGCAGCAGGCGGTACTGCGCTGGTCGCAAAGCGCTTGCTTGAAGCGGGAATACTGCGGGGGGACTCTGCCACAGTCACCGGCCGCAGCATCGCCGAAGAAGCCAACTCCGCCAAAGAAGCGCCGGGGCAGGAAGTAGTCCGCGCCTTGAATGCTCCATTGAAATCAACCGGGGGACTGGTGATATTGAAGGGTAATCTCGCTCCCGCAGGATGCGTCGTCAAGGTCGCGGGCCACGACATACAAAATTTTCGCGGGCCCGCGCGCGTATTCGACAGCGAAGAAACGGCGTTTCAGAGTGTGGAAAACGGAACGATCAAAGCGGGCGATGTTATGGTGATCCGCTATGAAGGACCGAAGGGCGGGCCGGGGATGCGCGAAATGCTGGCGGTAACTGCGGCGCTTGTCGGAGCGGGACTTGGCGATTCCGTTGCACTCCTGACGGATGGCCGGTTCTCCGGAGCAACTCACGGCTTGATGGCCGGTCACGTTGCGCCGGAAGCCGCTAACGGCGGTCCCATCGCCGCGGTTGTGGAGGGCGATAGCATCGTTTTCGATCTGCCGGCGCGAACCCTGAACCTGGAAATCAGTGATGTGGAAATGCGTCAACGTCTGGCGAAATGGCGTGCTCCCGCGCCACGTTATACTAGCGGCGTGATGGCCAAATATGCCTTCCTGGTTTCGTCTTCCGCTCTTGGCGCAGTCACCACTGTACCGGTGATGCCGCCGACCGGAGTGCAACCTGGGACCAATGCGAGGACCGTATGAAGATGACCGGCGCAGAAATCCTCTGCGAATCATTGACCAAGCTGGGCGTTCAACACATTTTTGGCTATCCGGGAGGCGCGATCCTTCCCGTCTATGACGCGCTGGGCAAATCGAAACTGCACCACATCTTGGTGCGCCATGAACAAGGCGCGACGCACATGGCTGACGGTTATGCGCGGGCAGGCGGCGGCGTCGGTGTAGCGATGGCCACCTCGGGGCCCGGTGCAACGAACATGGTCACTGGCATTGCGACGGCCATGCTGGATTCTTCGCCGGTAGTGTGTATTACCGGACAGGTGAGCAGCAAGGTGCTGGGTTCGGACGCATTTCAGGAGATCGACATCACCGGAATTACCATGCCTATCACCAAGCACAACGTGGTGGTGACGCGTGCCGAGGACATTGCCCGCACTGTTCGTGAAGCGTTTCAAATCGCGGCAAGCGGCCGGCCCGGTCCCGTGCTGGTGGACATCACCAAGGATGCGCAGCAAGCCTCCTGTGAATTCAACTGGGACGCGAGCGCTCCCAAACTGCCGCTTAAGCGCCGGCGTGTGAGTTACGACCAGGCGGAATTCGATCGCGCGGTGGAATTGCTGAATACTGCCAAGCGTCCTCTGATCCTTGCCGGACACGGAATTATCGTTTCCGGCGCGATGAAGGCATTTGAACAATTCGTGCGTGTCGGGAACTATCCCGTGGCTATGACACTGCTCGGCATCGGCTGCTTCCCCGCCAAGGATCCGCTTAACCTGGGAATGATGGGTATGCATGGCGAAGCGTGGGTGAACAATGCCATTCAGGAATCCGACCTGCTGATCGCTGTGGGTATGCGGTTTGACGACCGCGTTACTGGAGATTTGCGCACTTACGCCAAGAACGCTCGCAAGATTCATATCGAGATCGATCGCGCGGAGATCAACAAAAACGTAAATGTTGACGCCGCGCTGGTGGGGGACGCGCGTGAAGTGTTGGAGAAAATTACTCCGCACATTGAAACACGCGATCATGGTGTCTGGATTCGCCATATCCAGGAGTTGAAAGGCGGTTCCGCGGTACGCGACATTCAGAGCCTGCCCGACAACGGCCACCTGTATGCCGCGCATGTCATCAACGACATCTGGAAGGAAACTCGCGGCGAAGCTATCGTGGTTACCGATGTCGGCCAGCACCAGATGTGGGAAGCGCAGTATTACCATCACAATTTGCCGCGCACATTGATTACTTCCGGCGGCCTGGGAACCATGGGTTTTGCGTTGCCCGCCGCGATTGGCGCAAAATTCGCCAAGCCCGATGCGGAGGTCTGGGTGGTCGTCGGCGACGGTGGCTTCCAGATGACCATGAGCGAGCTTGCCACTATCGTGCAGGAAAAAATCAACATCAAGATCGCCATCATCAACAACGGTTTTCTCGGCATGGTTCGCCAGTGGCAGGAATTTTTCTACGACAAACGCTACGTGGCCACCCCCCTGGTCGCTCCTGATTTCGCAGCGCTGGCCAATGCCTTTGGCATTCGAGGCGAGCGTATCGCCACCCGCGGCGAAGTGATACCCGCGATCCGCGCCGCGCGGGAATCCAAAGAAACCGTGTTGATCGACTTCCGCGTGGAGCAGGAAGATTCCGTGTATCCAATGGTCGCTGCCGGAGCTTCACTTAGCGATATGATTCGCCGGCCCGATAGCCCATTGGTCGAAACCGCCACTGAGCCATGACGAAAACCGAGGAACGCATGCAAACACTGGTCGCTTATGTCGAAAACAAACCCGGGGTACTAAATCGCGTGTCTTCGCTGGCGCGGCGCCTAGCCATTAACATCGATTCGCTGACTGTCGGCCCGACAGAAAACGAAGAAATTGCGCGCATGACGATTGTGGCGCACACCGACGAGAAGGGTGCGCACCGCCTGGAAGCCAGCCTCGAAAAACTGGTCGATGTGCTGCTGGCCGAAAATATCTCCAACCGCTCGGTTCTCGAACGAGACCTCGCGCTGATCAAGGTGCTGGCGGACCAGAAGAATCGGCCGCATCTTATGGAACTCATCAAAGTATTCCGTGCGCGGGTCGTGGATGTCGCGCCGGAATCGCTCATTCTTGAAGTGTCCGGCACGGTCGACAAGATCGACGGTCTCCTTGAAGTCTTGCGGCCATTTGGTGTACTGGAGATGGCGCGCACTGGACGCATTGCGATGACTCGCGGCGGAGATTTGCTTCGTCCGCCGTCGGCAGTGGAATCGGAGAACTCTGCAAGTCCAGAAGCGCGCGGCGGAGTGCCCGTTCAAACCTGATGGAGATGTCACGGCATTTCATTTAATCGCAATACAGCAAATTTGACTGCGGCTTCCAGCCGCCCGAGGAAAATACCATGGCAAAACTTTATTACGATGATTCCGCGGACCTGTCGCTTATTCAAGGAAAGAAGGTCGCGATCATCGGCTACGGCTCGCAGGGTCATGCCCACGCTTTGAATTTGCGCGACAGCGGCGTTTCGGTTCGCGTTGGCCTGCAGCCGGGTAGTGCGTCGCGAGCCAAGGCTGAAAAAGATGGCCTCACCGTCAATACGCCCACCGAAGCGGCCGCGTGGGCCGACGTGATCATGATCCTCGCGCCCGATACCAAACAGCCCAAGCTGTATCACGAAGCTATCGAGCCGAATCTTAAGGCCGGCAAGACGCTCATGTTCGCGCACGGATTCAATATTCGTTTCGGCGCCATTAAGCCTCCGGCTTCCGTGGATGTCTCCATGATTGCTCCGAAAGCTCCCGGGCACCGGGTTCGCGAAGTGTTTACGGAGGGCGGCGGCACACCGGCGCTCCTTGCAGTGGAGCAGGACGCCAGCGGGCAAGCAAAAGCGCTGGCGTTGTCCTACGCAAAGGCGCTTGGCACTACCCGCGCCGGCGTTCTTGAAACGACTTTCACCGAAGAGACGGAAACGGATTTGTTTGGAGAACAGGCGGTGTTGTGTGGTGGCGTGAGCGAACTGATCAAGGCCGGTTTTGAGACCTTGGTGGCTGCCGGATACCAGCCGGAGGTCGCTTATTTTGAGTGCATGCATGAACTCAAACTCATCGTGGATCTGATTTATCGCGGCGGGCTGAGCTACATGCGCTATTCCATCAGCGACACGGCGGAACAGGGCGATTACAGCGCAGGGCCACGCATTATTAATTCTCAAACCAGGGAAGAAATGCGGAAAATTCTGGCTGAGATTCGGGACGGCAGTTTCGCGAAGAAATGGATTGAAGAAAATGAGCAGGGCTGCCCCAATTTCCTGGCGTCCAGACAACGCGAACAGACGCATCCCATCGAGCAACTTGGCCCGGAACTTCGCGCGATGATGCCATTTCTACAACCGGTAACCGCGCCGGGGCTGGCCAAACCGGCTACGGCTGCCAATAAAAAATAACCGACCTATTACGTAACGCCGGTAGGCATATATTCCGAGACGTATTGACACGCGGGTAAATTTGAATGATTCTCTGGCACCATGAAAGCCAGGGCTCAGGCGGCCTCTCACCTTCTGACGCAACGAATCGACCAACTCAGCATCAAGCGCCAGGAAATCATTCGCCCGATCCTCGAGCATCCCCGCGAGTATGTATTGCTCAGCGTGCGCGCCCTGGCCAAACGCCTGGGGACCGATCCCGCAACGATCGTACGCATTGTTCGCGGACTGGGATTCGACAGCTATCGCGAGTTCCAGCACCACCTTCATGAACGGTCGCTGGCGTTCGCCACGTCGCTGGATACCATGCAATCAACTGGGCGCGACGGCAACATGCCCGCGTATATTCGCGAATCGCTCGAACAGGATGTGAAAAATCTGCAGGGCCTTAAAAACAGTCTCGACGCGCGCCGATTGGTCGCCCTGGCAAAGCGCCTCTACGGAGCCCGCCGCATCCTGGTGCTTGCCGGAGACTTGGCCACCTATCTGGCAAATTATTTTGAGTACCAGATCAGCGTAGTGGGATTGCCGGTATTTGCGGCTACCTCCAGCGGGCGCATCGCGCACCTGGTGCGCACCGCTAACAAGCAGGATCTCATCATCGCCATCAGTTTTCGGCGCGGACTGCGCCAGACCGTGGAAGGCGCGCAACAGGCGCGAGCCCGCGGCGCGTATTGTGTGGGCATCGCCGATACGTTTCTGTCCCCGCTGGCTCGTGAATGTGACGAATTATTCATAGCCAGCGTGGAATCGACTTCGTTCGCGGCTTCCTACACCGCTCCTATCGCGTTACTGAATGCCATTCTTGCCACCTGCGCCCAATATCGCCGCGCGCAAACTCTGGTGATGGTCAAAGAACTCGCCGAGGAGCAACGCAAAGGCTTCCGCTGGTACACGGCGTGAAATTCGCAACAAACTTCGGCGGTCGATAAACAAAAATACCCTACAAGAAAAGCCTCGGGCGGTTATCATCTGCCGGTGATTAATTCCGTTCCTATAGCGAAGGCGATTCGCTGGAGGTTTCCGAACTTGAAAACTAAATCTACGCTGGCGTTCCCTGCAACATTTTTTATCGCGTTCGCCCTCAGCGTGACTGTCGGGGAAACGCGGGCGCAGGCTGTTCCGAGTCTGGCCGAACGGATTCAGCGGGTCACCAGCCGCCCGGAATTCGTTCACGCGAATTTCGGCATAGAATTCTATTCGCTAGACTCAGGAAAAATCGTCTATGTCCTCAATGCCGATAAAATGTTCGTGCCCGCATCCACCACCAAAATACTTACAGAAGGAACGATGCTCGCCAAGCTAGGCGCGGATTACCGCTTTCACACGCGCGTGTATCGAACGGGGCCGATCGATTCCAAAGGCAAGCTGAAGGGCGACTTGATACTGGTGGCCAGTGGCGATCCCAACTTATCCAATCGCATTCAGCCGGATGGCACGCTCACATTCGTGGACGAGGATCATTCCTACAGCGGGCCAGCGGTCAACGGCGATCCACTGGCAGTAATCAAGGAACTGGCGGGCAAGATCGCCGCCAAGGGGATTAAAAAAATAGAAGGCCGCGTGTTGATCGACACCAGCCTGTTTCCCGATGGCGCACGCGAAGGCGGAACCGATGTGGTGATGTCCTCCATCATGGTGAATGACAACGTTATCGACCTGGTTGGGAAACCGGGGAGCAAAACTGGCGACCCCACTACACTGGAATCTTCGCCGCACACTTCCTATATCAGTTTCATCAATCACGTTGTTACCGGGGCGCAAAATTCCAAGCCAAGCCTCGACAGCCCGGAAATTATTTCGAACCCGGACGCCACGGTAACTGTCACGCTTTCCGGCAGCTTACCCGCGGGAATGGAGCTGCAAACCGCCGCGTTCGCGGTGCCCTCTCCGACTACGTTTGCGTTGACGGTTTTGCGTGAAGCGCTGATGTCCGCCGGGGTACAGTTCAAGAAGGACAAGCTCGGACAGCAACCGAAGATTGCTAACGATGCCCGCTTTTATGTCGCTGCAAATGAAGTGGCGGAACACATCTCCCCGCCGCTATCGGAAGAAATCAAAGTTACCCTGAAGGTCAGCCAAAATCTGCATGCCGGCATGGGGCCCTATTTGCTTGGCGCGCTGGTGGCCAAAGACATCAAGAAGCCGCTCGACGCAGGTTTTAAGATCGAACGCGAATTCCTGCAATCCGCTAGTCTAGATCTTTCCGGTGCATCGCAAGGAGATGGAGCCGGCGGCGACTGGGCCGATCTCTTCAGCCCGGATTTCATGGTGCACTATCTGACGTACTGGACCACACGCCCGGATTATCCGGTTTTTTTCAAGGCTCTGCCGGTACTTGGCAAAGACGGAACGCTGGCGAAAATACAAACGAATTCTGCCGGCGCCGGGCACGTGTTTGCCAAGACGGGTACATTCGGATCGGATGACAAGCTAAATGGCAAAGGTATGCTGAACGGGAAAGGCCTGGCCGGCTATGTAATCACCAAGACCGGCGAAAAGCTGGCGTTCGCTGCTTACGTCAACCACGTGAGCCTGCCCGATGATCCCGGCGCGGCGCAGCAGATCGCGGGGCAGGCGCTGGGAGAGATAGCCGCAGCCGGCTACGATTCGGCACTGCAATAAAATCTGATAACGAAGTGAGTTAAGGAATTTCAGGCGAGTAAGGTTTTGCCCAATTCAGCGACCCGGCGTTCGAATGTCATTTCCACCAGTCCGTGTTTGCCGTAGTAACGCAAAACAATTTTGTGACCGGCCTCGATCTTGGCTCGGGCCTTCACCAGTGAATCCGACATTTCCACCCAATCTCCGGTAACCAGATAAGTGCCTTCCCAGCCACGCAGTTCGAATCGTCCATCGTGCTTTAAGGTGAGGGGCGCGGCGGTGCACTTGATCGATTTACCGGCCACCTTTGCGGCCAGGCACTCGTATCGTCCCGAGACGTCGATGGATTGTGCGGAAGTGCGGGGAGCAACGGACAGCAAGCCTAAAATAAAGAAACAGGAGAGGCCAGCTCGGCTGAAAATGTTTCGCATTTTAAATCTCCGCAATATTGCGCCACGAATGTCTGATGCGTGATCGCAGATAACGCTGCAAGAGTCGAGCCACCACTACGGCTTTTATAGCACTGATATCGTTAGACTTAGCGCAGCCTTTGCAGCGAGAAAGCGATTCAAGGGAAGTTTTGTGGTCTTTCGCGTGCCACTCTTGAGCAAACTTCTGCGGTACTGAACCTTTCGTCAGGTACCCGCTTCCTAATCGACGGGTAACTCCGCGATCGCTTGACCGTCCTTGCGGGGGTCGGACGCTCCGTAGTTTACCCCCGCCGCATAGTCTCTCAATACGGCCTGACCGCCGCCCATCACGCTCGAAAACGCACCGCGCAAATCGATTTTGTGGCCTCTGGCCGCCAGTTCATTGCGAACATTTCCACTGAAACGGTTTTCGAGCGAAACATCGCAGCCGCTAAAGGTGCGTTTCGAAAATCGTGGCGCTTCCATGGCCGCCTGAATGTTCATCTTGGAGTCGGAGATATTGGAAATGAATTGCGCGTGTGCCTGCGACTGGTTCCATCCGCCCATAATTCCGAAAGCCATCCGCGCATCTCCTTTTTGCGCGAATCCGGGAATGATGGTGTGCAGCGGCCGCTTTCGTCCCGCCAGCGCGTTTGGTGATGAGGGGTCGAGGGTGAAGAGCGCGCCGCGGTTCTGCAGCACGAATCCGGCACCGCCCGCGACGATCCCGGAGCCGAACGCATCGTAGTTGCTCTGGATCAGCGAGACCATGTTCCCTTCCCGGTCCACCACGCTCAGGTAAATGGTGTCGGTTCCTCCCGGCAATTCTCCCGCTGCCACGGCACAATTTGCATGGCCTGCATCGATCAACTTCGATCGCTGCTCCGCCCAGCCCTTGGATAGCAGCGTGGCAACCGGCAGTTTCTGCTGGCGCGGGTCGCCGATATATTTCACCAAGTCCGCATACGCCAGTTTTTTCGCTTCGATCATGGTGTGCAGGGCGTTTACCGATCCGAATCCCCAGTCCTTCTGCCCCAGTGGAAATTTTTCCATGATGTTCAACATTTCCAGCGCGGCCAGGCCCTGGCCGTTCGGCGGCAATTCGTAAACTGTCCAGTCGCGGTAGGTCGTGGAAATCGGTTCCACCCACTCGCTTGAGTATTCCGCCAGGTCTTGTGCGGTGATGACCCCGCCGTGACGCTTCATGGTGTCGAGTATTTTCCTGGTAATTTCGCCGCGGTAGAAAGCGTCTCGTCCATGGGCGGCAATCTGCTCCAGCGACCATGCCAGATTGGGATTTGCGAACACTTCACCAGAGCGAGGCGTGTGGTCCTTGATCAAATAGGTTTCGGTTGCCGAGCTGTCTCCTCGTAACAGATCGGTGTCTGTGGCCCAAACGGCTGCCGTCAGCTCCGGCACCGGGAATCCGTCCCGGGCAATTTTTATCGCCGGAGCCAGGTCCTCGGCCAATTTCTTGCGTCCAAAGCGGTCCGCCAGCTTCTGCCATCCGTCGACGGCTCCGGGGACGGTGACGGCGAAGATGCCGCGTTCCGGCATGTCTCGCAAACCGTGCTTGTGAAGAAAGTCAATGGTGAGATCTTTGGGAGCCCAGCCGCTGGCGTTCAACCCGTATAACTTATTGGCTTTGGCGTCGTAAACAATCACAAACAGGTCGCCGCCAATTCCATTCATCATGGGCGCAACTACGCCCATCGCGGCGTTAGCGGCAATTGCTGCGTCTACCGCGTTTCCACCGTGTTCGAGGATTTTCACTCCTGCCTGCGCCGCCAAGGGCGATTCTGCGGCGACGATACCATTGCGCGACATCACCATGGAGCGCCCTTGCGACCGGTCTTGCGCGTGCAAAATGGAAACAGGCATAAGGCACAAAATGCAAAGCAAAAATTGCGTCAATCCCAAAATTCGCATGGTGATTCACGCCGCTTTCGGTGGCGTCCTCTTGTCAGTACGCTCAAATTTCAAATTTGTTGCTGGACTATACACCTTACCGGAGTCTGAGATACAGGCCGCTTTCAAACGATTGGCATTTGGGTCAGGAGACTCTAGAATCGAATAGCGCGGGTTATGGCACGAAAGTTCGAATCGCTTCTCTGGCCCGCACTGGAGATTGTCCATTGCCGCAGCCGCCCCAGGAACGTAGCAGTGCGCAGCAAGGATCGACTGCGCTGCGCGTTCCGCAAAACAGTGGTGAGATTGACGCTTTCCTGAATGGCCGGCATACCGACCCGTTCGCGTTACTCGGCCCTCACGCGGTACCGGGCGGATGGGCGATACGTTTCTTCGTTCCCTGGGCGGCGGAAGCCAGTATTGCTATCGGTGGAAACTCCAACATTTCCGGACAGCCCGCAATACAAAGCGTGAAGGTTGCGGACGCCGTAAAGCTGCGGCCGGAAGGTTTTTTCGAAGCATTATGGCCATCCAATCAATCGGCCCCACCTGCGCCGGGCAGCTACAAAATTCGGGGCCGCACCTACCACGGCGAATCGTTTGAAATGTACGACACCTATTCGTTCCCATACCTTTTAAGCGAATTTGACCTTTATCTGATGGGCGAGGGCCGGCACTACGACACGTACGAAAAGCTGGGCGCCCATCTGAAAACCGTTCAGGAAGTTCGCGGTGTAAATTTTGCGGTGTGGGCCCCCAGCGCCAGGCGGGTCAGCGTAGTCGGGGACTTCAATCACTGGGACGGTCGCGTGAATGTCATGCGCGCGCGCGGATCCTCGGGTATCTGGGAACTTTTCGTTCCTGAACTTGACGAAGGAGCGATTTACAAATACGAAATCATCGGCCCGGCAGGTGACATGCTTCCCCTTAAGGCCGACCCCTATGCTTTTCGAGCCGAACTGCGGCCCAATACCGGTTCGGTCGTCGCAAATCTGGACACCTATAAATGGAACGATACGAAGTGGATGAAAGAGCGGCCGCAAAAAAACTGGTTCGAATCGCCAGTATCCATTTACGAAGTGCACCTGGGCGCCTGGCGGCGCGTGCCGGAAGAAAACAATCGCTGGCTGACATACCGGGAACTGAGCGATCAACTCATTCCGTACGTGAAAGAACTCGGATACACACACATTGAGCTACTTCCCATCATGGAGCACCCGTTCGATGGCTCCTGGGGTTATCAGACGCTCGGCTACTATGCGGCCACCAGCCGTTATGGAACGCCTGCGGAGTTTATGGATTTCGTCGACCGCTGCCACAATGCGGGCATTGGAGTGCTCCTTGATTGGACGCCCGCACATTTCCCTCGGGATACCTACGGCCTGGCGCAGTTTGACGGCACGCATTTGTACGAACATTCCGACCCGCGCCAGGGAGCGCAACTGGACTGGGGCACGCTGGTCTACAACTACGGGCGCAATGAAGTTCGCAACTACCTGATCTCCAACGCCCTCTTCTGGCTGGACAAGTACCATATCGACGGACTTCGCGTGGATGCGGTCGCCTCCATGATTTACCTGGATTATTCCCGGAAGCCCGGCGAGTGGATTCCCAACAAATTTGGCGGCCGGGAAAACCTGGAAGCCGTGGACTTCCTGAAGCGCTTAAATGAGATCACTTTTGAGCGATTCCCCGGAATTCTTACGATCGCCGAGGAATCGACGGCGTGGCCAAGCGTTTCGAGACCTACCTACCTGGGTGGGCTGGGGTTCAGCATGAAGTGGAACATGGGCTGGATGAACGACACGCTGAAATATTTCTCCGCCGATCCGGTTCACCGGAAGTACGAACACAACAAGCTCACCTTCTCCCTGATTTATGCGTTCACCGAAAATTTCGTGCTGCCCTTTTCGCACGATGAGGTCGTTCACGGCAAGAACTCGCTGCTGCACAAAATGCCCGGCGACATGTGGCAGCAATTCGCCAACCTTCGGCTGTTATATGCCTTCCAATACGCCCATCCGGGCAAAAAGCTGCTTTTTATGGGCGAAGAGTTTGGCCAGCGGCAGGAATTCAGCGAGGCGCGCAGCCTTGATTGGCACTTGCTGCAGTACGATTCGCACCGGGGGTTGCAGCAGCTTGTCTCCGACTTGAATAAGCTTTACGCCGCCGAGCCTGCGCTGCATCAGGTGGACTTTGACTGGCCGGGATTTGAATGGATCGATGCCAACGACGCAGACAACAGCATCTTTTCGTTCGCCCGCCACGGTAAAGCGCCTGGCGACATGATCGTTGCCATCCTGAATGCCACGCCGGTCTTGCGTGACAACTACCGCGCGGGTGTGCCCAAGCCAGGTTTCTACACCGAAGCGCTCAATACCGACTCGACGATATATGGAGGCTCCAACGCCGGAAACCTGGGCGGCGTGTTGGCCGAGGCCATTCCCCACATGGGCCGGCCGTATTCGATAGCTGTGACGGTGCCCCCGCTAGCCGGCCTATTCCTCAAGTGGACCCCGGAGCTTTAGGCCCACGACCTTAAGAATCTTAAGCTTGGCCCCGAGTTTCCCACTATTTGCGATTCCAGAGCGCTATTCGAAACATTTTCAGAACTCCTCTCGTATGTATGAATAGTGCTGGGAGGCATCCATTCTATGTGTACTCGCTCGAAGACGTTTGGAAGCGCGGGACTGTTGCTCAGTTTGGCGGTTCTGGCGGTAGCGCCGGCAATCCTGTCGCCGGTCGCATTTGCTCAGACATCAGCTCCCAAGACGGAGCGTTGGCTGCATGTCCGGGTCATCAATTCAGACAACAAGGGCGAGACCGTGCGGGTCAATGTACCGCTCGAATTGGCGGAAAGCGTTCTCCCCACCATTAATAAAGAGCATCTTCACAATGGCAAGGTGACTATCGATCAGGCGCATCTGAACGATGTCGACCTGCATGCGCTGATGAACGCCGTGCGCAACGCCAAGGACGGCGAATATGTAACCGTGCAAGGGTCCGATCAGGATGTCCGCGTGGCGAAAGAGGGCGGCCGCCTGCTGGTTCATGTGAAAGACAAGAGCCGCGGCGAGCATTCCAAACATTCCGAGGTTGAGGTCAAAATTCCCATGCACGTCATCGATGCGCTCTTCAGCGCCGGCAAAGACGAGCTGGATATCGTGGCTGCGCTGCATGCTTTGGGGGCGCAAGGCGACACCGAGCTGGTTTCCGTAAAAGATCAGGACAGCACCATCCGCGTATGGCTGGATTCGAAGAACGTCGGGGACTGATTCGCGCTGAGTACGCGGGGAAAGAGAAGGTTCAATACTCATGCTGATTCTTGCTAAAGTCGCTCTCGGAATTGCGGGCACGATGGCTTTCGCGACGGTCTATACCTTCCGCGAAGGGCTGATCTCTGTCGATGTGGACGAGCACCATGCCGGTGGCTCGCATGTTCACATCTGGGCTCCGGCCGCGGTGGTGCCGATGGCGGTACATTTCACCCCGTCGCGCAACCTGGAAAGCGCAGGAGAAAAGATCGAGCCGTGGCTGCCCACCATTCGGCAGCTCTCCAAAGAGCTTCAAAAATATCCGGATGCCGATTTCGTCGATGTCCAGGACGGATCTGATCACGTGCAGATCCGCACCCGGCGCGGAAAATTACAAGTCGATGTACATGGACCAGATCAGGACGTGCATGTCGCTTGCCCGATTGACACGCTGGAGGATTTGTCCGGCGAGCTTGCCGATCATCTTCCGGGCGCCTGAGGCCGTCAGTCACGCCTGGCGGAGGCCACGCCCTCATCGCTTTTCCTATTCAGCGTGCTCTTCCTTTACATCGCTGGGGATGAAGTAGATTTCTTCAAACATCCCATTCTTCTTCCATCCTGCCCGTTGCAGAATACCTCTTCCGTTTTCCACCATATTGGGGTGTCCGCAGAGATATGCGGTCGTTTCCTGCGGACGTAAGCCCCACAAGCTTGTGAATTTACGAATCAAATCGTCTACCCGGCCTGTTTCTCCGCTCCAGGCTTCGTCTTCCCATGGACGACTGACGGTGGTGACGAATTTCAGCCAGGGGACTTCCGCGGCGACTTTCTCCATTTCATCGCGGTAGCCGAATTCCCAAGAACGGCTTCCTCCCTGAATGCAATACAGCTTGTGCTCACCGGGCATCGGGGCCCCGCCACTTTTCCAATCGCGATGGAGAGTGCGCACGTAACTTACAAAGGGAGCAATCCCGGTGACGGTGGAAAGCAGCAAGTGATGAGTGCGGCCGCTGCGCAGGTCCAATGTGAAGCGTCCCTTGGCAATTTTCCGGCACAGCAGGTTGTCGCCTTCGTTCAGCTTGAAAAGATGCGGGGTGAGAGCACCTTGAGGCACCAACTCGAGGAAGAATTCAAGCGTGTCTTCGTACGGCGAAGACACCAGCGAGTACGCTCGCTCAATTCTTTGGCCTTCGTGCTCCACACCCAGTGTGGCGTATTGGCCGGCCAGGAATTTGAACGGTCCCCCGGGATCGACGCGAATCAGCCACAGATCGGGAGCGAGGTCCTTTCTCTCAACGATCTTCGCCTGAAAATGCTTGTCCAGCGGCAGCATTTAGACTCCTGAGGTAAAGAATAAATCCGTTCGCAGACCTGCTACTCGTATGCGAGGGCCACAACCGGGTCGTAACCGGCGGCTCGCAGCGCCGGGAAGGCCGCTCCGGTCGCCGCGCCGACAAAAGCCAACGCTACCGCCGACAATATCCATGAGGGAGAAACCAGAATGGTCAAGCCTGGATTGGTCTGTTTCAATATGGCCTGGATCACAAACGTGGCGATCAGCCCGAAGGCTGTTCCCATCAGAGTGATAATAAAAGTTTCGCCCAGCAGCATGCGCACAACGTCGAAGCGGGAAAAGCCCAGGGCCTTGAGAATGCCGATTTCGCGCGTTCGCTCCATAACCAATGTGTGCATATTGAGCAGCACCACCAGAAAGCTGATCACCATGCCCAGCGCTACCATCGTTCGGGTGAACGGCCGAAGTTGCGGCAGATTGGAAGAAGTCATCAACGAAACGTATTCCGACAGCGACCGGACGCTATTGAGCGGCGCCAAAGCCAAAATTGCCGCGCGAGTACCTTCCGTATCCCCTTTGCTTCGAACGTAGAACATGGACACGCGCTTCTCGGCGCCGGCGATGTCCTGCGCTGTTTGCAGCGGAATGAAAAATCGTGCGCCTTTGCCATGCGCGACAATTCCGCTTACCGTAAAATCATGATTCAACAGGCTGATCTGGCTGCCGACTTTTAAGTGGCGCGTCTGCGCGATGATGTCGTCGGCGATGACTTCATCGGGACCCTGAAACGGACGTCCAGCTCGAAACAGGAATCCGCGGCTTAAGGCGTTGAACCGCTTGAAATCGATGCCGTACACCATGATGATGTTCTTGGGCTCCGTCAGGATGACCGTGGGAGCCACTTCGTCCACGCCTGGCAGCGCTGCTATTTTGTCGCCGAGCGATTCCTGCATCACAGCGCTCGAGAACGCGAAGAAAATCGACGAATTGGGGGGTTGCACGATGATATCCGCGCCTACGCCTTCGACGCGCTTTCCCCATTCGGAAACAACTCCCGAAGTGAGACCCGCGATCATGAGCACCAACACGACCTGGATAGCAATGGCCAGCACACTCAGCGAACTTCGCAACGGGCGCGTCGAAATACTTCCCCAAAACATTTGCAGCAGCGAGAATCGTCCTTCAAACGTGTCATTCATTCTTGAAATCCGCGGCTGAACTGTATCATCGGTGTTTGACGGAGGTCAAAAAAAGCGGAGTGAGCTCTTGTTGCACGAACCGTTCCGAAACGCACAGAAAATATTTCGCCACGGTTAAGTTTTACACACGAGTGTTGATAAGTGTGTGGAAAACGATGCTAAGGCGGCAGCTAACTGCACGCCCTTCAACACTGTTCGCCGCTTTGCACAATTTCCGTGCAATTTGTTCGCGCCTGGAACAGTAGCCGACAGAGAAAACCATTCCAAGGCTTAATACCACTTGGGTGGACGGTCGAGATGGATCTTGATCGGTTCCTTGGCATCGGTGATCTCGTACCAGTGTCCGTACGTCTTCCATCCTTCAGCGACAATTTGTATCAACACTTTTCCCAGGGGTGCGTCTGGAACGTGGGCGATTCCTTCGCGATTGGTCTTCACATTCAGCTCGTGTTTCTTGTTTTTCGCGAACTTGTGCTCTTCCATGTATTTCAGATAGACGCTGGCGTTTTCTACCGGCGTATCTTTTTCGCCGCCGGTGACCTCTATGGTCAGTCGCGTACTGGTTATCGAGCGTTGAGGTTGAGGTTGCGCTTCCGGTACCGGCCGCGCATTGCCGATAGACGCAGCCAAGACCAGAATTCCCAGCATGCAGCAAGGGCCGAAACTGATAAGACACAATTTCTTCATATTGTGGAACCATCCTCCACGGAAGCTCCTCCCGCAGTCAAGTCCATCCCGTCTCTAATTCGATGCGCGGTTGCGCAGCCCCGGATGTACTGGGCGGCGACGGCGATACTCCGCCACGAGGTTTCATTGACTGATCGTTGTGCCTGCTGTAACTTCTGAAGAATCAAGTTGCAGGTTTCGTTTGATCCTTCAGTATGCTGGTAGAGCCGCCGCGGGGCGCCTTCGCAGGTTGTAGCCGCCGCGTTTGCTGCGAGTATCCGCAGAGCGCGTGTCGCGGCAATCGCTTCCTGCCGGGTATGCGGTTGGCGCTTCATCACGCGGACGTGGTCCACCGAAAGAGGGTCCATTCATGGGTTTCGCTACAAATGCTATTCACGTCGGGCAGGAGCCCGACCCCGCAACCGGAGCAATCGTTGCCCCCATCTACCAGACCTCTACCTATGTGAACGAGGAGTTAGGAAAAAACAAAGGGTTCGACTACGCCCGCACCAATCATCCCAACCGCAAAGCGCTGGAGCGCACCATCGCCAAACTGGAAGAGGGCCACAGCGCCTATGTATTTTCGTCGGGCATGGCGGGCATCGATGCCGTATTCCGCTTGCTGCGCCCAGGAGATCACGTGGTGGTTTCCGAAGCGGTTTATGGCGGGGTCTTTCGGCTTTCCACCCAACTGCTCGTCCATTTCGGATTAGAGTTCAGCTTCGTGGACACCTCATCCGCGGATGCCGTGCTCCTGGCGTTCCGGCCCAATACCAAAATGTTGTACATCGAAACGCCCACCAACCCGACCTTGCGTGTGGCGGACATCGCGGCGCTGGCCAAGCTCGCCAATCAGCGGAACATTACCGTGGTGGTGGACAATACTTTTCTGAGCCCGTATCTGCAGCGTCCTATCGAACTTGGGGCACACATTGTCGTGCATTCCATGACCAAGTACCTTAACGGCCATAGCGATTCCACAGGAGGAGCCGTGGTGCTCACTCGCCCTGAAGACGCGGAGAAAATCTACTTCATCCAGCGCTCCGCCGGCTCCGGCCTCGCGCCCATGGATTGTTTCCTGATATCGCGCGGTATTAAAACCCTGGCCGTTCGAATGCTCCAGCACAATGCCAACGGCCTCATGGTCGCTCGCCACCTGGACGCGCACCCCAAGATTCGCAAAGTCTTCTATCCAGGCCTTGCGAATCACCCGCAGCACGAAGTCGCGCGGCGCCAACAGAAAGGCCCGGGCGGCATGCTTTCTTTTGACATGGGAACTCTCGAGGCGGCTCGCCGGTTCCTCAATAACGTGAAACTGTGTTCGCTGGCGGAGAGTCTGGGCGGCGTGGAAACTCTCATCTCGCTTCCGGCACTGATGACGCACGCCTCCATGCCGCAGGAAGTGCGCGAGCGCGTGGGAATCACGGAAGGGTTGGTGCGATTATCGGTCGGCATCGAAGACGCCGAAGACATCATCGCCGACCTTGACCAGGCCCTGCTATACGCCTGACGCGTTCGCTGGGTAGTCAAAGGGCGATCGATTTTCAAGCGCTGGTCGGGGAATTCACATTTTCTTCCAACCATTTCAAATACTCACGCGACCCGTCGACAATCTTCAAGGCGATAAATTCAGGCACGTCGTAACTGTGCAGCCTTTGCACCAGGAGTTGCAGGTCCGGAACCCGTCTGGCCATGGTCTTCATCACCAACAGATATTCACGGGCAACTTCCACGTTTCCCTTCCACCTGTAAACAGACTCAACCGGGGCGAGCACAACGTTCACGCAGGCGGCTAAGCGCTTTGGCACCGCCGCCCGCGCGATTCTCCTGGCTTCCGAAAGCTTCCCGCAGCTAACCATTACAACGCGGCACTGCTCGCGTTTCTGTTTTGTCTTAGTCGTTGAACGTTTCACGCGCTGCCTGCCCTTTTGCGGTCCTTAACTCCGGGCTAGAATACATCGCCATGAACTCTTCCCCTATCAAGTTTGGTACTTCCGGCTGGCGTGGCCTCATCGCCAACGATTTCACATTTGCCAACATTCGACTGGCCGTCACCGCCATTGCCGGTCATGTCAATCACAAAACCAAAAACGCCACCCTTCTCGTCGGCTACGACCCGCGCTTTTACTCCGAAGAATTCTCGCAACTCGCCGTGGATATTCTGAACCGCCACGGAATCCGCACTCTGCTGTGCGACACTTTCACGCCCACGCCGGCGATTGCTTACGAAATCACACGCCGTAAGCTCGATGGCGCCATCAATTTCACCGCCAGTCACAATCCCGCGCATTATCACGGACTGAAGTTTTCTTCGGCCGATGCCGGGCCGGCGCTTCCGGAGGTCACCAAAGACATCGAAGCCCGCGTCGTTGATCTGCTCAGGAAAGACGGGCCGTTGCCAGCGAGCCCCGCCAAGAATGCCAACGACAAGCGCACCGTGAACGAGATGGTCAATCTTCGCGAGACTTATTTGCAGCGCATCGAACAACTGGTGCGCTTCGATGTGCTACGGCAGGCCAAGACCAAATTTGTGGTCGATGCGCTGCACGGCTGCGGAGCGGGTTATCTCGATGGCGTTCTGACGCGCAACGGCGTTCCGGTTCAGGCCATGCGTCTGGACCGCGACTGCCTATTTGACGGAACCGGTCCGGACGTTTCCGAAGAAAATCTCGCACCGCTCCGCGCGGTTGTTTTGGAATCCGGCGCTGCGGCCGGCTTGGCCACTGATGGCGACGCCGATCGGTTTGGCGTAATCGACCGCGACGGCACATGGATTCAACCGAACCACGTCCTGGCGCTGCTCTATGACTACCTGGTGGAAACGCGGCAATGGAATATGCCCGCGGCGCGTAGCGTGGCAACCACGCAGATGATTGACGCCGTGGCCAAGCATCACGGGCAAAAGAC
>JBBSFG010000015.1:0-25371 GCA_038238965.1 Candidatus Acidiferrales bacterium
AAAAATTGGGTTTTAAAAGGATAAAGATGGAGATTGGCGACAGGTTTCAGAGCATTGCGCAAAAACACGGACGCGCCGTGCTCGCTTTATTCGTAGCATTACTTTTTGTACACGATATTTTTGGCGCGCACGGGTATCTGTCGATGCGCCATACCCAGGATGGCATCAAGAGAGTGCAGTTCGAAATTCAAACGTTGAACAAAGAAAATGCCGCGCTGGAGCAGGCCGTGAAGGATTTGAAGACCGATCCGCGCGCCATCGAAAAGATCGCTCGCGAAGAACTGATCCTCGCCAGGCCCGGAGAGATCATCATCAAGATTCCGCAATCGCAATTGCTTCCTCAAGCGATGGCCGGCAAGCCGTAACCTCCAGGGTCCTCGAAACAATATTTACATCGCTTCGCTCAGACTTTGAGCCGGCACCCTTTTCATTCTCTGTGCAGCGCGATCCCGCGACCTGGTGCGCCAGATCGAAAGCATGAGCATGGCTGCAAAAATCGCCGCCATCCCGGCGGTGGACAACGCAATGCTGCTGCGTGCTTTCGGCAGGATGGACAGTCTGCCGTACACAAACTCGATGTGCACCCAGTAGACCAGCAAAGACGTTTTGCCAAACTGGATAAACGGGCTGAATCCTTCCAGCGCCCATCCCCAGCGGCACCACGCAAAAATGGCCAAGGCCAGTAGCAAGAGAATTCCGCACCGCATCAGAAAAAAATTCGGACTGCTATGCCAATAATCGTACACAGCATAAATCCTCACACTCGAATAATCCCACCACATGGACAGCAGGCAGGCCGCCGCTCCGATGCCGCCCACTATTGCCAGCGCTGATGTTTCCCTGCGTCGCGCAAAGTCCGAAAGCACGAATAGGCCGAATGCCAGCCCCACAAAAGCGAACCCGCACCAGGGAAAAATCGCGAACAACCACGGCTGCGGCGCATCGTAAATGTGAACGCCGTTGATGTACGACTCCAGCATCCAGGGAAGGAACCGCAGCCGGTGCGTGGTCCATAACGGAGGCGTGGCGACGGCAATCGCCGCGGCGATCAGCAGAGAGAAAGCGATGACCCTGTTTCTCCATCCGGGATCCGGTCGCACTGGTCGCGCCGGGCCGCTAGCCACATGCCCAACCGTCAACTTCCAAAACAGAGCCATCAGAATCAGCGACACTCCCAGGACGTTAAGCACATCGACCCGAAACAGGTCGGTCCACGGTGATTTGGGATAACCCAACACGTATTCCTGCACACGCAAAAGAAGTCCCAGGCCGAGAATTTCCGCCCCGCGCAAAAGCGCAGTCTTGAAAATTTCCATCGGGAGTTTTTGCTGCTTCCGCAGCCGCTCCGTAACCAGCACAAACGAAACTCCGCAGAGAAACAGAAAAATCGGGGCCGCCATGGTGGAAGTCTCTTGGGACCAGCGATACAGTGCTGTTTTCCGCGCAGAGTCGTCGAGCCAGGAGTCGTAGCAGTGCGCCTGGATCATCAGCACGCAGGCCAGGCCACGCATCCAGTCGATGTACGCCAGTCTCTGGAACGGTGCTGCAAGCTTTGCGCTCATCGCATGATGCGGTCCGAGCCGGTATCCCTGAACTTACTGATCACGTTGCGTTCTACCGCCAGGTCATGAATTGTGCGAGGTGCCGGCTGAGTTGTGGGCCGCTTCCTTATCGTACGACGCCGCTCAAAGGACTGGAGGCTGCGGCATACAGCCGCTTGGGCATGCGCCCCGCCAGGTAGGCTTTCCGCCCGGCGATGGTAGCGTCACGCATCGCCTCCGCCATCAACACCGCGTCCTGCGCCTCCGCAATCGCGGTATTCATCAGCAGTCCATCCGCCCCCAACTCCATCGCCTGCGCCGCGTCCGACGCCGTGCCCACGCCCGCGTCCACGATCAGCGGCACTTCAGTGATGCGTTCGCGCAGGATTCGAAGGTTCGCAGGATTCTGAATGCCCAACCCGGAACCGATCGGCGCTGCTAGAGGCATGATCGCCGCGGCACCGGCGTCCACCAGTTTTCGCGCCACGATCAGATCGTCGTTGGTATACGGCAAAACCACAAACCCCTCTTTCACCAGGATGCGCGTGGCCTGCACCAGTTGCTCGGTGTCCGGAAACAAGGTTTGCTGGTCGCCGATCACCTCCAGCTTGACCCAGTTTGACAGTCCGACTTCGCGTCCCAGGCGCGCTGTCCGTATAGCCTCGTCCGCTGAATAGCATGCCGCTGTATTCGGCAGGATAAAGATTTTTTCCCGATCGATGTAGTCGAGCAACGATTCCTTGGATTTGTCCGTCAGGTTCACGCGGCGCACCGCGACCGTGACCATGTCCGCGCCCGATGCCGCGTGGGCCCGCGCCATTTCCTGAAAGCTCCGGTACTTCCCCGTGCCGACAATCAGCCGCGACGTAAACGCGCGCCCCGCGATAACCAGTTGATCGGACATTTATTCTCCAGCTTCCAATTTTAGTACTGTGAAACATCAGCGGCAAATCGTGAACTTCCACGCTCCGCCTCCGGCGCCTCCGCGAAATCTATTCATGCAGAATCGGCCGGGGCTCGGCGGCATCTCCGTAGAGCTCGTCGATAGTCTTGCGATAGTGCTGCTCTACGTTGCGCCGCTTGAGCTTGAGCGTGAAAGTCAGACTGCCGTTGTCAAAGGTGAAGTCTTCGGGCAGCAGCGCGAAACGCTTGATACTCTCATACTGCGCCAGATGAGCCGTCAGCCGCCGCACTTCGGATTCGATCAGGGAGTGGACCCACGGGCTCGACGCCATTTCGGCATTCGAAGCGAATTTGATCGCCTCTCCCGCGGCCTTGGTGGAAATAGTCACCGGATTGGGCACCAGGAGCGCCACCACGTACTTGCGTTCGTCTCCCACTACCATGGCGTTCAACAGATACGGGCTGCTCTTCAGTAAATTTTCAATCGGTTGGGGCGCCACAAACTTGCCCGCCGCTGTTTTGATCAAATCCTTCTTACGGTCGGTGATAAACAAATACCCGTCTTCGTCCAGATAGCCGATGTCGCCGGTGCTGAACCATCCGTCGGCGCTTAACACTTCGCGCGTGGCTTCCGGATTTTTGTAATATCCCTGCATTACGCATGGGCCCCGCGCCAGAATTTCGCCATCACTGGCAATCTTCAGTTCCACATTCGGTATCGCCTTCCCGGAGCTCCCTGAACGGTTCCGGGGATAATTGGACGTCAACACCGGCGAAGTTTCTGTCAGCCCATAGCCCTGATAAATCGGAATGCCGACAGTCCAGAAAAATTCGGTCAGATTTTTCGATAGCGGTGCGCCACCGGAAAAGACAATTCGTAGCCGCCCGCCCGTTCCGGCCCTTATTTTGGAATACACCAGCCGGTTTGCCAGCGCCCACTGCAGCCTTATTCCCAACGGCGCCTGCTCTTCACCACAGCGCCATTTGGCGGCCTTGTTTGCGACCGTCATCGCCCAGTCAAACAATTTGCGTTTCGCGCCTTCGGTCTTGCTTCCCTGCTCTACAATGCGCGTATACATTTTTTCGAACACGCGAGGTACCGCCGAAAGAGCGGTCGGATGAAGCTCCACCATCGCGCGAGAAACGTCTTCGACAGCTTCAACATACGCGACAGTGACGCCGTGAAACAGGAACGAGTAGTCGATCATCCGGCCGTAGACATGCGCGAGCGGCAGAAACGACAACGTGAGATCGTTTGCCGGGTCAAGCCGCAGGTCCTTGTGTGTGTCCGCCACATTCGAGCAAAAATTTGTGTGCGTCAGCATCACGCCCTTGGGTTCTCCCGTCGTGCCCGAGGTATAAATCAGTGAAGAAAGCTGGCCAGGCGTCACTTGCGAGGCGCGCATTCGGTACGCCGAAATTTCGCCTCCGCCCGCCCCCGCGATCAGCGTCTCGTAACGCAGGCACTCGGCCGGCAACTCGGAACCGGCATCGGCCGCGATGATGTGTTCGACGCTCAACAATTGCGAGCGGCAAGCCAGCAATTTCTCGAGCTGGATCGCTCCCGAAACGAATACCACCCGCGCTTCCGAATGATTCAGGATGTATGCCATTCGCTGCGGCGACTCATTGAAGTATATGGGCACACTGACGCCGCCCGCGCCGGTAATAGCAAAGTCAGTGGTGTGCCACTCCGGGCGGTTGGCGGAAAAAATGCCCACGCGGTCGCCAGTTTTTACACCAAGCTCGACGAGCGCCGCGGAGAGACCGGCAACGCGCCGAAGAAATTCCGCCGAAGATATCGACTTCCAGCCGTCCGCTCGCCGGAACATTTGAGCCCGGGGGTTCGGTAACTGGTCGATGGCGTTCAGGAATCTTGAGGGAAGCGTGCCGTAATTCGTCACGATTTCGACTGTACTCCAGCAATTTAGCGAGCGCAAATGTCCGCTTTTCTGGCCGTCGCATTCGGTAAAACACGCTGTCAATACGGGCCCAGGTTGCTGTGCAAACTCCGCGCCGCTGCGATAGTATTGCCGCTGAGCGCTTATGACTCCACTTTCTCCAGAGCCGTCGGTCTTGTCTAACACCGGTAGAGGCCCTTTCAAATCCCCCCGCGGCACCGAACTCTCCTGCAAAGGCTGGCAACAGGAAGCCGCCTTGCGCATGCTGCTGAACAATCTCGATCCCGAGGTCGCCGAGAAGCCGGATGACCTGATCGTTTATGGCGGCACAGGAAAAGCGGCGCGAAACTGGGAATGTTTTCACGCCATCGTTCGCTCACTCAAAGAGCTTGAAGGTGATGAAACGCTGCTCGTCCAATCGGGCAAGCCGGTGGGCGTCTTTCGCACTCATGAATACGCGCCTCGCGTTTTGATTTGCAATTCCAACCTGGTCGGTCACTGGAACAATTGGGAGCGCTTCAATGAACTGGATCGCGCCGGCCTAATGATGTACGGGCAGATGACCGCCGGCAGCTGGATTTACATCGGCTCGCAGGGAATTTTGCAGGGTACCTACGAGACGTTCGCCGCAGTGGCTGCCAAACATTTCGGCGGCGATCTAGCCGGCACGCTGGTGGTTACCGGCGGAATGGGCGGAATGGGCGGCGCGCAGCCGCTGGCCGCGACCATGAATGGCGCGGCGTTTCTCGGCATCGATGTCGACCCGGAGCGCATCAAGCGCCGCGTGAAGACCGGGTATTGCGACGTCATGGTCACCAATCTCGACGAAGCCCTGCGCATTCTGAAAAATGCCGTGCGCAAACGCGAAGCCGCTTCCGTCGGCCTGGTTGGCAATTGCGCGGATGTGATTCCCGAGTTGGCTCGCCGCGGCGTAGTCCCCGACATTTTGACCGATCAGACCAGCGCGCATGATCCGCTGAATGGGTACGTGCCAAATGGAATGACCCTCGAAGCCGCCCTCGAGCTGCGCAAGAAGAATCCTGTCGAGTACACGAAAAAATCGATGGCCGCCATGGCCGCGCACGTCCAGGGAATGCTCGATCTGCAAAACCTCGGAGCCATTACCTTCGATTACGGAAATAACATTCGTACCTTCGCATTCGAACAGGGATTGAAAAATGCCTACGACTTTCCAGGATTTGTACCGGCATACATTCGACCTTTGTTTTGCGAAGGCAAAGGACCGTTTCGCTGGGTTGCGCTCTCCGGCGAGCCTTCGGACATCGCGCGCACGGATCAATTAGTGCTCGAATTGTTCCCCCACGACGAACACTTGAGCCGCTGGATCAAGCTGGCGCAAAAGCGCGTGCGCTTTCAAGGCCTGCCTTCGCGGATCTGCTGGTTGGGTTACGGAGAACGAGACAAATTTGGCCTGGCGCTGAACGATCTCGTCGCGCGCGGAGAGCTGAAAGCACCGATCGTGATCGGCCGCGATCATCTCGACTGCGGCTCGGTGGCCTCGCCGTATCGCGAAACGGAGTCCATGCTTGACGGCTCGGACGCGGTCGCCGATTGGCCGTTGCTGAATGCTCTGCTGAATACCGCCAGCGGCGCATCGTGGGTCTCCATCCACAATGGGGGCGGTGTAGGGATCGGCTACTCGCAACACTCTGGCCAGGTAACCGTCGCCGACGGCACCAGGGAAATGGCCAAGCGCATCGAGCGTGTGCTGACAAATGACCCGGGCATTGGCGTGGCACGCCATGTCGACGCTGGATATCCCGACGCCATTTCGTTCGCAACGAAAACAGATCTCAAAGTTCCGATGCTGTAACCTGCTGCTTCCCGAATCCTGCATAATGTCAGGGCCTTGACCGCTACGATCCTCATAACCGGCGCATCTCAAATTCTTACGCTGCTAGGACGCGCGCCACACCGCGGCGTTGCGCTCCGTGACGTTGGGGCCATCAAAAACGGGGCGTTGCTCGCTCATGAAGGGCTGATCGTGGCGATTGGCCCGCGGCAAAAGGTAGAAGCTCATGCGCTGGCCCGCGATGCCCAAGAAATCGACGCTGCCGGCCGCGTAGTTCTGCCGGGCTTCGTCGATTCGCACACTCACTTGGTTCACGCCGCGAGTCGAGCTGAAGAATACGAACGTCGAATCACGGGCGCGAGTTACGAAGAAATTGCCCGGCGTGGCGGCGGCATCCGGAGCTCCGTCTCCAGGCTTCGCGCCGCCACTTCCGACGCGTTAGAGCAACGCGCGCTCGCGGACATGCGGCAGTTTGCCTCCTATGGAACCACCACCATTGAAGCAAAAAGCGGCTATGGCCTCGATGCCGCCAGTGAGCTGAAGATTCTGCGCTTGCACAAAACGTTGTCCGCCGCGCAACCGCTGGACATCGTTTCCACGTTTCTCGGCGCCCACGTCATCCCGCTTGAATTTCGCAACCGCCCGGACGGCGCTGAAAAGTACATCTCGTTACTCGTCGATGAATTGATTCCGCAAGTTGCCGCCGAAAAACTTGCCGAATACTGCGATGTTTTCTGCGATCGCGGCGCGTTTACTCTGCGGCAGTCGAAACGGATCCTGGAGGCCGGAAAGCGCTACGGCCTTAGACCGCGCATCCACGCGGAGCAACTCACCCATACCGGTGCAAGCCGGGTCGCCGTAAATCTGGGCGCTGCAAGCTGCGATCATCTCGAAAAAATAAATCGCGCCGATATCCGCGCTTTGGCAGAGTCCACTACGGTTGCCACGCTGCTCCCCGGGTGTGATTTTCATCTCGGCCTGAAAAAATACGCGCCCGCTCGAGCGCTCATCGACGCTGGCGCCATCGTCGCTCTGGCCACGGATTACAACCCCGGCACCAGTCCCACGGTAAGCATGCCCATGATTCTCTCTCTGGCGTGCACCCAGTTGCGCATGACCCCGGCTGAAGCTATTGCCGCGGCAACCATCAATTCCTCGTATTCACTCGGCCGGCACAACCAGGTTGGCTCTCTCGAAGTTGGTAAACTCGCGGACATTTCCATCTTCGATGTAGATGACTACCGCGAAATTCCTTATTATTTTGGGATGAACACCTGTCATACCACCATCAAGCGCGGCAAAATTATTTACTCCCGATCGGAGAGCTGGCGCGGTCAGGAACGAGGTCAAGAATAGTTTCAACCGTAACACGGACAAAGCACATATGACCCGATTGATTGAGTGCGTTCCCAATTTTTCCGAAGGCCGTGATCCCGACAAGGTGAACGCCATCGTCGCCGCTATGGCCGATGTGCCTGGCGTCTACGTGCTCGGCCGCGAAATGGACCGCGACCACAATCGTTGTGTAGTCACGCTCGCGGGCGACCCCGACGCCGTGGCCGAAGCGGCGCTGCGCGGAGTCGCCAAAGCAGCCGCGCTCATCGATCTGACCACTCACCAGGGCGCTCACCCCCGTGTCGGCTCCACCGACGTCGTTCCTTTTATTCCCATCGAGGGCGTCACGCTTGACGATTGTGTCGCTCTGGCCAGATATGTTGGCAACGAAATCTGGAAGCGCCACCGTATTCCCGTATTCTTTTACGAAGCTGCCGCTACCCGCCCCGATCGCGTCAATCTCGAAAATGTCCGCCGCGGCCAGTTCGAAGGCTTGCGCGACGACCTGAAACGCAATCACGACCGCATGCCCGACATTGGCGATCCTAAGCTGCATCCCACGGCCGGCGCCACCATTGTTGGCGCGCGTAAGTTTCTGATCGCCTACAACGTCAACCTCAACACCTCCGACATCTCGGTCGCCAACAAAATTGCAAAAGCCATTCGCTTTTCTTCCGGCGGGTTGCGTCACGTAAAATCGATGGGCGTTTCCTTAAAAGAACGAAATCTCGCGCAGGTTTCCATCAACCTCACTGATTTTGAAGTCACCCCCATGCATCGCGTGTATGAAATGGTGAAGCGCGAAGCGGAACGCTACGGCGCCGTGCCGGTCGGCAGCGAAATCGTTGGCCTGGTTCCCAAGAAGGCGCTGGAAATGGCCGCCGATTTTTTTCTGCAGTTGGAGGATTTCTCACCGCAACAGGTGCTCGAGAACCGCTTGCAGTCGGCTCTGGCCGGCGCGCCACTACAGCCCTCCAGCGAGCAAGGCAAGTTGGCCGCTTTGGCCACACCGTTTCTGGATGCCGTGGCCGCGCCAACCGCCACTCCCGGCGGCGGCAGCGTTTCCGCATTTGCAGGCGCCTTGGCGGCCTCGCTCGGGCAAATGGTCGCCGGTTTGTCGAGAACGAAAAAATCGCAGGCGCAGTTCGTAGTGCAACTTTCCGACGCCTTGGAACGCATGCGAAAGACTTCTGCGGAACTAGCCCGCGCCATCGATCGTGACGCCAGCGCGTTCGACGCGGTCATGCAAGCTTTCAAGTTGCCGCATGGCGACGCGCAGGAAACTGCCGCCCGCGATAACGCTATCCAAGCTGCCACCCGTGCCGCCGCGGAAGCCCCCATGCAGGTGGCCATTGTGACAGTTGCGCTTTTCGAACAATTGGGACAACTGGAAGCTACCGCCTCTGCATCCATGCGTTCAGACTTGCAGGTGGCGCGTTTCATGGCTTCCGCTGGTGCGCGCGGTTCGCTGGCTAACGTGGAGATTAATCTCGAAAGCCTGCAGGATGCGGCCTACGTAACACAGGTAAGGACAAAGATTTCTGCGTTGCAGGCACGCCTGGAAGCTGCTCCGGCCTCTCAAACGAAATGACAAGAATGTCCGTTTTTTTTTCGAAAGGAATACCAGAATGAATCGTCAAATGAATTCATACTCCCCGAACGCCGCTTCGCTGCGCGCTACCGGACGGATTTGGGCCGTCGCTTTCGTGATCGTACTCAGCTTGGCCTTGCCTAAACCCGCAAACGCTGGACGCCTGGCCGCCGATACCATCGCCTTGTTCCCGAAAGACATTGGAGAATTTGCGTACGCCGATTTGAAAAAGGCCCGCACACTCAAGTGGTTTCCCCAGTTGCAGGAGCAATTGTTGCCTGACCGCTTCAAGCAGTTCGAACGCTTCCTGGCCTCCGCTGGCGTCGACCCCAACTCCCAGGTTGAGGAACTTGCCTGGGGACTGGTTCCCGAAGGCGTAACCGCAAAAACGGAAAACGCCGGTTCGTCCGCTGTGCCTACCGGGGAACAGATCGTCGGCGTGGCACTGGGCAATTACAATCCAGGTTCCACCGAGTCCTATTTCAAACAACAGAAATTGCCGACTTTCAAAGCTCGCGGCTATACCATGTACGCGTTCGGTTCCGGCGCCGGACCCAACGACCTTTTCTTTTTGTTCATCGATTCCAACACTGCGGCATTCGGGCATCGCAAGCTATTGGAAAAAATGATTGAAGTGCGCTTTGGGGGCGAAGAAGGCTTGCTACGAAACGATACGTTTTATCCGTTGATCAACGATGCCAACGGGACCGGGACGGTGTGGGCGGTGCTGAACCCAGCGTACACTCGTCTGGCGATGCAACAGCTCGCCCCCGAAGTTCAACAATTTCCAGAAGCCGCCAAGCTTGTTACCCGCATGAAGAATATGATTATCAGCGTGGATGCCAGCGGATCCCTGGAGGGGAAATTCCAGGCGGTTTGCGGCTCGACCGAAGATGCCAATACTCTCGCCCAATTGCTCCAGGCCGGATTTCTCTACAAGCGCTACCAGGCGCAAAAAGACAATCCCGAATTGGCGGACTTGCTTGAGCAGGCACGCGTTTCACCGGCGGGCGATCGCGTCATCCTGCGTATGACCTTGAGCGATGATCAGGTCACTTCGCTGATCCGCCACAACACGTTTGCATTCAAGATGTGATTACGAAGCGGACTCGCTCAGGTATTTCGTCAACCGCGCAGCCTCTACCCCCGGCCGGCTGACCACCACTTCAATGCGATCGGGAGAACGCGTAACCGTAACTTCCATTCGCTGATTTTTTTCCTTCAATTGTTGCAGCTCTTTGCCGCATGCGGCGATGGTTTCCGTTTGCAGCGCCGTCACGGCGCCATTGTCCAGCCCGGCCGCGTCCGCAAGGTAACGCGCAACTCCTCCCGCAGCGGCGGCCAGGCGCGCGTCGGGATCCAGCTGCATCGATATGCTCTGCGTTTCAGTGGGCACGGCTGTCAGCCAGCGTTACGTCGCACGCTTCTCTGCAGTCAGGACAATAGTAGAGTCCATCCATGCAGAGCCGCACGCTTACCTGGCCCTGGCAGATGGTGCAATATTTTTCGCAGGTGCAGAATTCTTCCGTCTTTTCACACTGGCTGCAGACGACCGGAGCGCGCATGAAAACCTCTCGGGAAACTCTACCTGAGGAGGGGACGATGCGGCAAGTTGGGGGATTAATTGTTGCGCGAAGAAATAGCTCCTAATTTGCCTGCCCCGCGCATTTTGACCGCGCCAAGTTACGCATGTTAATATCGTTTTTCTGCCCCTTTTCATTGGAGTACGCCAGTCGATCCCATCGCCGCAATAGAGCTTCGTAGAACGCCCCTGAATGCCGTTCATCGTCGTCTGGGCGCAAAAATGGTTAATTTTGGCGGCTGGGATATGCCCGTGGAATATCCGTCAACCGGCGGATTGGTCGCCGAACACAAAGCCGTCCGCGCCGGCGTCGGTGTGTTTGACGTCAGCCACATGGGAGACATCCGCATCAGCAGTGGACGTGTCCCGGGCGGCGCCCTGGCCGCCGTGCAGCACATCACCATGAATGATGCCGCCAAGCTCGCGCTCGGCCAGGCCCACTACTCCGCCATGCTCTACCCGGCCGGCACCTTCGTGGATGACGTGATCGTGCATCGTATGGGAGAAGACGACTTTCTGCTGGTGATTAACGCCGGAACCCGCGAGAAAGACATCCACTGGGTTCGTGAAAATACCAAAGATTTCGATTGCCGCATCGAAGAGCTTAGCGATGCCTATACGCAGCTTGCTCTCCAAGGCCCGCGCGCGATTGAAGCGTTGCAAAAGCTTACGGACGTAAAACTCGAACAGATCAAAAATTATTGGTTCGCATATGGAACCGTTTGCGGCTTGAAGAATACCCTGGTCGCGCGCACCGGCTACACCGGCGAAGACGGTTTTGAAATTTATGTCCCGTCAGATGTGCCGACCAGCGAGGCCGTGTGGGCCAAAGTGATGGATGCCGGCCGTGAATTCGGCATTATGCCCTGCGGGCTTGGCGCCCGGAATACCCTTCGACTGGAAGCGAAAATGGCTCTGTACGGCCACGAGATCAGCGACACCATAAACGTGTGGGAAGCCGGCCTCGAAAGATACTGTAAAATGGAAAAGGGCGATTTCATCGGACGTGCGGCTCTGCAGCGCGCAAGAGAAGCGGGATTGGCCCGGGCTCTTGTTGGACTGGAAATGGTCGAACGCGGTATAGCGCGAGACGCATATCGCTGTTTGGACGATCAGGGCGCACCCGTCGGAGTAATTACCAGCGGCTCTCCGTCGCCTACGTTGGGAAAAAACATTGCCCTGGCTTATGTTCCGCCGTCGATGTCGGCCATCGGAACGAAGGTCTATGTAGAAATTCGTGCCCAGAAATGCAAAGCGCAGGTCGTCGCCACGCCGTTTTACAAGCGCACGCGAAAGTCCTTGGCACAGCACATCGCCAACCCCGCGTGAGATCAGTGGAAAGGAATCGATGACATACCCAGCGTCCTATCGTTACACGACGCAACACGAATGGATCGACGTCAAAGATAACGTCGGCACCATCGGTATTACCGACTATGCGCAGCATGAGCTTGGCGACGTGGTTTTCGTCGAACTTCCAAAACTAGGCGCTAAGGTGGAAGCCGGTAAATCCTTTGGCACCGTTGAATCCGTCAAGGCCGTGAGCGAAATTTATGCGCCAGCATCAGGGCAAGTATTGGAAGCGAACGGCGATCTCGAAGCGTCTCCCGAAAAATTGAATTCCGACCCGCACGCTTCCGCGTGGCTGATTCGCATCACGCTCTCTGATTCGGCGCAAGTTGACCAGTTGATGGATGTCAAAGCGTACGAATCCTTCATAGCCGCCAAAGATAAGGAAGCCTCGGCCTGATGCGCTACCTCCCGAAAAGTCCCGCCGAGCGGGAAGAGATGCTTGCCGCCGTAGGCGCTAAAAATCCGGCTGAGCTTTTTTCCAGCGTTCCTGAAGCCTACCGCTTGAAGAAAGCGCTGAATCTGCCCGGGCCGCTTTCCGAAGCCGAAATCATTCAGTATTTTAAAGCGCGCGCCGCCGAAAACTCGCTTGGTTACACCAGTTTCCTCGGTGCCGGCGTCTACCATCATTTGCGCTCGGTGATCACCGATACCATCATCCAGCGCGGCGAATTCCTCACCTCTTACACGCCCTACCAGGCAGAAATCACTCAGGGCACTCTGCAGGCCATATTCGAATTTCAAACGTTGATGTGCCAGTTGACTGGTCAGGAAGTCGCCAACGCCTCTATGTACGACGGCTCAACTGCCGCCACTGAGGCTGTGCTCATGGCGGAACGAGTAACTTCCCGTCGCCGCGTTCTCGTCGCACGTTCCGTGCATCCCGAATACCGCTCGGTGCTCACTACCTACGCCAGGAATTCCGGATTGCTCGTCGAAGAAATCGCCACGCAATCCGACGGCACCATCGACACCCAGGCACTGCAAGCCGGTCTTAAAGACGACGTGGCCGCCGTTCTTGTGCAATCGCCGAATTTCTTCGGCGTCATCGAACCCGTCGCTCAGCTCGCCGACACAGTTCACAAATCCGGCGCGTTGTTAGTCGTTTCCATTACTGAAGCTGTTTCCCTTGGGGTGGTAAAGCCGCCGGCAGAGGCCGACATTGTCGCCATGGAAGGACAAAGCTTCGGACTCGCTCCCAGCTACGGTGGGCCTTACGTGGGTGTCATCGCCTCTCGTGAAAAGTTTCTCAGGCAGATGCCCGGCCGCCTCGCGGGACAGACCACCGATTCGAATGGCCGGCGCGGCTTCGTGCTGACTCTCGCCACTCGCGAACAACATATCCGGCGAGAAAAGGCTACCTCTAACATTTGTACCAACCAAGCTCTGTGCGCCCTGGCCGCCACGGTTCATCTCTGCCTGCTGGGCAAGGAGGGCTTGCGCGAGATGGCGCACCAGAATCTTTCCAAGGCCCGTTTCGCCCTGTCGGAGCTGGAAAAAATTCCCGGGGTTCGCCGCGCATTCGATGCGCCGTTCTTCAACGAGTTCACCGTCGAACTGCCGCGCTCTGTAAAGCTGGTGAATGCCCAGCTGTTGCGCGACAAAATTGTCGGCCCATTTGTCCTCGGCACCGCCTACCCGGAATTAACCAAGCACGCCCTAGTCTGCGTTACCGAGACCATCACACGCGCTGAAATCGAACGCTTCTCCAGCGCTTTGCGTGCCGCACTCGAGAAGCCCGTTTAATAAACGCAGCGATGCATAGAGCAAAATTCATCGGCTCGACAGGATTGAAAAAGTGACTCACGATTTCAAAAAAGCGTCTCGCCACGTAAGCCAAAGCGAAGGACTCATCTTTGAAAAGTCCTCCCCTGGAAAGCGTGGGTTCGAATTGCCTCCGCTCGATGTGCCGGCCGCCGACTCCGCAAAAGCGTTGGGCGGTTATTACCGGGAAGATGGCGTATCCGGATTTCCTGAAGTCAGCGAAATAGAGGTTTTGCGGCACTTCACTCGCCTCTCCACCTGGAATTACGCCATCGATCTCGGCATGTACCCGCTCGGGTCCTGCACCATGAAATACAATCCCCGCGTGAACGAGTTCGTCGCCCGTCTCGATGGCATCGCCACGGAGCATCCCTACCAACCCCAGGAGCTTTCGCAAGGCTGCTTGAAAATTATCAAGCTGCTGGAAGAATGCCTGCTCGAAATCACCGGCATGGACGCTATCACGTTGCAACCCGCTGCGGGAGCCCAGGGCGAACTCACCGGCCTGCTGTTGATTCGCGCGTACCTCGAAAAGCAGGGCAATCCGCGCAAGAAAGTTTTAATTCCGGATTCGGCTCACGGCACTAATCCCGCCACCGCGGTCATCGCCGGCTACGAAGTGGAAAATATCAAGTCCGAGTCCCACGGACAGATCGATGTCGATAAACTTCGTGAGCTAGTGACCGAAGACGTGGCTGCGCTGATGATTACCAACCCTTCCACGCTGGGTATTTTTGAACCTCGCATTGCTGAAATCGCTGACATTCTCCACAAGCGCGGCGCGCTGCTCTACATGGATGGCGCCAATATGAATGCTTTAACTGGCATCACCCGCCCCGGAGACATGGGTGTCGACGTCATGCACCTAAATCTCCACAAGACGTTTTCCACGCCCCACGGCGGCGGTGGACCAGGTGCGGGTCCGGTGGCCATGAAAAAAATCCTCGAGCCATTCCGTCCCGTGCCGGTGCTGGTTGAAAAAGACGGCCGCCTATTGCGCGAAACTAACCGACCTGAATCGATCGGCCGCGTAAAAGCTTTCTCTGGAAATTTCGGCGTGCTGGTGCGCGCGCTGGCGTACATCCTCGCCTATGGGCCGGGTGTGCGGCAGGCCACGGAAGATGCGGTCCTCAATGCCACCTACATTCGCAAAAATCTAGAGGGTGTTTTCGAATTGCCCTATTCCCTGCCGTCCATGCACGAAGTGGTATTCAGCGACGCCATTCAAAAGAAGCATGGCGTTAACACCATGGATATCGCCAAGCGCCTGATCGACTATGGCTTCCACCCCTACACCACCGCTTTTCCGCTGATCGTTCCAGGGGCGCTGATGATTGAGCCGACCGAATCTGAATCCAAAGAAGAGTGCGACCTTTTCATAGACGCGATGAAGTCCATCGCTCACGAGGCGGCCACCAACCCGCAGCTTGTGAAAACTGCGCCGCATTCCACGCGAGTCGGCCGACTGGATGAAGTCGGCGCCGCCCGCAAGCCGATCCTTCGCTGGAAGCCCACTCCCGCTCGCTCAAAAGCCGCTGACTAAATAGTCTTCCAGAAAAACAAAAAGCCCGGGCAATCATCTGCCCGGGCACACAATTTTCTAGAACTTAGCTATTACCGAGCCATCCGCGGCATCTGTTCCGGTCCAACTGCTACCGAAGGAGCTTCAATCGACCGGCCATTTCGGGCCGGCACAGAGCGCGCGGCTACTACAGGTTCCGGTCTCCGCGCCGGCATTGCCAGGTTTTCGCCTTCGCGCACAAACGTCAAGCCGTTCTGTTCGCTGTTCCAGTCGATGCATACCAGGTCGCCCAATTGCACCTGTTCCGTGGCCAGCAAATTCGCCAGGGGATAAACCACGTGGCGTTCGATGGCGCGCTTCAGGTGCCGCGCTCCATACCGTTGATCCGTTCCTTCTTGCAACAGGAATTCGCGGCCCGCACCAGTTACGCGAAACAAAAATTGCCCCTTGGCGGTCTGCAACACGCGCTTCTGCACGTGCTCCAGTTCGATCTCTAAAACCTGCTCCAGTTGCGTTCTCCTGAGCGGATGAAAAACCACAATCTTGTCCAGCCGGTTCATGAATTCGGGTGAGAACTTGCGGCGCGCCGCTTCCACGGCGGTGCGTTCGATTTTTTCATTCAAGCCGGTGGCCTGCTTGTCCCCCGGCTGCACGAATCCCATGCCGCCGTTCATCATTTCGGTAATTTCGCCGCCGCCCAGGTTGGAGGTCATGAAAATGACCGTCTGCGAAAGATCGACGCGCCGGTTGTCACCCAGCGTCAACGTCGCCTTATCCAATATCCCCAGCAGCAATTGCCAGAGCGCGTCCGATGCTTTTTCGATTTCGTCGAAGAGCAGGAACGACAGTTTCAGTTTATCGGTGTGGCTGGCTGCCAGTGCTTCCTGGGTGATCAACGGATGCGTCTCGCGATGTCCCAGGTATCCTGGAGGCGAGCCAATCAATTTTGCAATTTCGTGCGAGTGCTGAAACTCCGCGCAGTCCACCTTGATCATCGCGCGGGCATCGCCAAACAATATTTCCGCTGCCGCTTCCACGATCCTTGTCTTGCCGGACCCCGTGGGTCCAAGAAACAGCAGGTTGCCCACCGGCCGGCCGGGGGAATTTAGTCCCGCGCAAAATACCTGGTACATGTCTACCAGCGACTGCACGCCTTCGACCTGCCCGACAATCTTGGAGCGCAGTGTGGATTCAAAGTCGCGAGTGTCAGTGCTGCGGATGGAGGGATCAAGCTGTTGTCGAACGGCGGCTTTCATGTCCTCAGTCCTTCTTCGCCCCGCGCAAACGGAAAGGGCGACGGAAGTCTCAGCGCTACACGTCCTTGGAATAGAGCATGGGAAGTGCCATTCGCGGCTGGGAGTTACGGGTCACAGAAGATGAACGATATCAACGACATACAACAGTTGCAGTAGTGGAAACTGTCTCACGCGCTGAGACACTGTTTCATCTGAGAGCAAATGGGAAGCGATGAAACAGTTTTTGTCAGTCGCGCCGCGACAAAAATCGGCATACCACCGGTGTTACTGGCGCTGTTTTTGGATTCTGGCGTTGAACTAGCGCTCGTGCTTCTTGCGGCTCTGTGGCGCCGCAGCGGGCGTGGCCGCCGGCAACGCGGCACGCGACTTTCTGGGTTCTGCGACCACTTCCGCTGGCGTATCAGCGGTCTTGCCGTCGCGCACCTCAGCGGCCGCCGCCGCTCCTGTAACCTTCAGGGGTTCGTTGTTGACCAGCGCGCCTTCGCCTTCGCGGACAAAGGTCAGCAGGTTATGTTCGCCATCCCAGTCGATGCGCACCAGGTCGCCCAGTTGCACCTGGTCGGTGGCCAGCAGATTTGCCAGCGGATAGACCACATGACGTTCGATCGCCCGTTTCAAATGACGGGCTCCGTAGCGCTGGTCCGTGCCTTCACGCAGCAGAAACTCGCGTCCCGCATCCGTCACGCGGAACAGGAATTGTCCTTTGGCGGTCTCCAGCACGCGCCGCTGCACGTTACCCAGTTCGATTTGCAATACTTCCTGCAGTTGTTCCCGTTGCAGCGGATGGAACACCACCACTTTGTCCAGGCGGTTCATGAACTCCGGCGAAAACTTGCGCCGTGCCGCTTCCAGCGCGGTGCGCTCAACTTTCTTGTCCAATCCAGCCGCCGGCTTGTCGTTCGGCTGAATGAATCCCAAGCCCCCGTTCATCATCTCGGTAATTTCACCGCCGCCGAGGTTCGATGTCAGGAAGATGACCGTTTGCGAAAGATCTACCTTGCGATTGTCGCCCAGCGTCAGGGTAGCCTTATCCAGCATTCCCAGCAGCAGTTGCCACAGGGAGTCCGACGCTTTCTCAATTTCGTCGAACAGCAGGAACGAGAGTTTCAGTTTGTCCGTGTGGCTCTTCGCCAGTTCTTCCTGGGTGATCAACGGATGCGTTTCACGGTGTCCCAGGTATCCCGGGGGCGAGCCGATCAATTTAGCGATTTCGTGAGAATGCTGGAATTCCGCGCAGTCCACCTTGATCATCGCCCGCGCGTCCCCGAACAGAATCTCAGCGGCGGCTTCCACGATGCGCGTTTTGCCCGAACCCGTTGGACCGAGCAGCAGCAGGTTCCCCACCGGGCGGCCCGGCGAATTCAATCCGGCGCAGAACACCTGGTACAGCTCCACCAGCGCCTGGACTCCTTCTTCCTGGCCGACAATTCTGGAGCGCAGCGAGGTTTCAAAATCCAGCGTTCCAGTGCTTCGCTTGCTGGGATCGAGCGGAAGAATGGTTGCACTCATGACCGCCTCCTTGCGCCCCGAAACAGCGAGGACGCATTACCGAATCGCACGCCGCCCCGGTCAAACTGATCCAACTTGACCTGAAGCGTGGATTGCAGGAGCCGCAGTTGCAGAAGCAGCTCCTGGGCCAACGCGGGCGATTCAGAAATTCGGAACAGCGGCGGAAACACATCCGCCAAATCAAGGTTGAGGCTGCGCAAGCTGCTGACCAGCTTTTGCACCATCGGGGAGTTGGGATCTGCGAGATCGAGCTGTCCATTCAGCTGCTCGCGCAGCAAACGCCAGTTCAGATCGATGAAGGGATGCTTTTTGGAAACTTCGCGAACCACCTCGTCGGTGATGCGCGCGCGCTTTCCTAAACGAGCCAGATGCAGCTGTTGCACTTTTCCGCCGTGGCGCACGTTGTGCACCAGGTAAAAGGTGTTTCCTTTGCGGCGGACAAAAGCCATGACGGCTACCTCACACGGCAACGCAGTCACTGTAGTGTATTTTACTTCCACTACAGCGTCAATCTCTCGACAAGGGATTCGGAATCGGGTTGCGCCTAATCAGTAACGATAAGCTAAACGCTTCCTGTTCGATTTGCTCATCGATTTTTCCGTTTTGTTTCATCACCTTTACAGCAGCAGCTTGTTTTGTCTGGCTGCCGCTTCCACTCTGTTAAACCCCGCTCCCCCAATTTTGTCTTGTTCTTTCGCGGTGATCCAAACTAGCATGCCGTGCTGCTTTTTTGCGGAGCGCTACGCATGTCCTGGGATCCCGTGTACCGCCTTGTGCGACGAATTCCTCGCGGAAGGGTTTTAACCTATGGGGCGCTGGCTAAAGCGATTGGCCTGCCCGGGGGCGCGCGTAGCGCCGGTCGTGCCATGGCCGCTACTCCGTCCGGCAAGGGCATTCCGTGGCATCGCGTCGTAGGCGAGCGCGGAAAAATTCTGATTCGTGGGCCGCACGCCATGCTCCAGAAAAAGCTTCTCGAAAGCGAAGGCGTCGCCATGATTGAATCCCGCGTAAAATTGGATGCGCACCTCTGGAAGCCGGCCGCGGCAAAATCGCCTCGTAAACCCAAACGCAAATAATCCGCGATTCATTCGTAGCGAAATCCACGGTAGTGCGAACTTCGAACCGCGCCACCGGCGTGCGAATCAGCAGCTGTGCTATAACTCTTGCGGATGAACAATTCGATTTTGCAGGTCGAAAACCTCGTTAAGAGCTACGGCGACGTGCAGGCCGTGCGCGGCGTCAGTTTTGCCGTCGAAGAAGGTGAAGTCTTCGGTTTGCTCGGCCCCAACGGGGCCGGCAAAACAACCACCGTCGAAATCCTCGAAGGCTTGCGCACTCCTGACTCCGGACGCGTGTCCGTTTGCGGGCTCGATCCCCAGAAAAGTCCCGAAGCCTTGAAGCACGAAATAGGCGCGGCTCTCCAGTCCACTTCCCTGCCCGATAAACTCAGGGTCATGGAGGCCCTGCGTCTTTTTTCCAGCTTTTACCGCCGCCACCGCAGTCCCGAAGAGTTGCTTAAACGTTTTGGCCTCGAAGAAAAACGAAATACCTTCTACAGCCAGCTTTCCGGCGGTCAAAAACAGCGTCTCGCGCTCGCCATGGCGCTGCTTAACGATCCCAAAGTCCTGTTTTTCGATGAACCGACTTCCGGGCTCGATCCCCAGGTACGCCGCGAAATCTACGACATCATCGAAGAGCTTCGTGGTGAGAAGAAAACCATCGTGATGACTACGCACTACATCGAAGAAGCCGAGCGCCTTTGCGATCGCGTCGCGATTGTGGACCACGGCACGGTCATCGCTCTCGGTTCGCCGCGTGAATTGAAAGAGCGTTCCGGTGATAAGACGCGCCTGGAAGTTCGTCTTGCGCGGCCGGAACCCCAGGACACGCTTAAGGGGCTTGAAGGTGTCTCCGAATGCCGCGTGCTAGGCGAGAGTTATATCCTGCAATGCCAGCGGCCGCCGCAAGCTATCGTGTCGCTCGTAAAATATCTGGAATCCCAGGGCAATGAACTGGTCTCTCTCGAGATCGCGACGCCCTCTCTCGAAGACGTTTTCATTGAGCTTACCGGCAGGAGGCTACGCGATTGAATAATTTTGCCGCTCTTACTCGCATGCGCATTCAGTTGACCCTGCGCAACAAAATGTTCCTGTTCTTCAGCGTCGTTATGCCATTCGGATTTTTCTTCCTGTACGCCGGAGTCTTCGCGAAAGGCCTTCCCGATGGCGTCAAGTATCTTCTCGGTCCGGTCGTCGGACTTACCGTCATGGGCAGTTTCTGGGGACTCAGCGCTGCCCTGGTGATGTTCCGTGAGCAGGGCATCCTCCGCCGCTTTCACGTCACTCCTGTAACTCCCGCGGACATGCTGGCTTCCAGCATCGTTTCAAATTACATCCTGACCTTGCCCACCGTGTTGATGGAGTTGATTTTTGCTCGCGCATTTTTTCACGTCCACAGCTTCGGCAATCTGCTGGCGCTTTTCGTCCTCGTAACCGTTGGCACCGTGTCCTTCGCCTCCCTCGGCTTGGTGGTCGCCAGCGTAACCAACACCATGCAGGAAACTCAGGTCATCAACCAGCTTTTGTGGCTGCCGCTCATTTTTCTTTCCGGTGCGACCGTTCCGCTCCCCTCTCTTCCCGTAGTGGTCCAGCGTGTGGGAGTGTTCCTGCCCGCTACGTATCTGGTGATCAGCCTGCAGCGAGCCATTTATTTCTCCGCGTCCATCCGGTACCTTTTGCTCGACGTCCTGGCTCTTTGTTTTTGGGCGGCCACCACATTTTTCGTTTCGGCACAGTTATTCCGCTGGGAGCCGGAGTCCAAGATTCCACGCCGCGCCAAGCTGTGGGCTGCCGCAACCGCCATCCCGTTTTTGATTTTGGGCATCTACGAAAACCGCACCGGGCGGCTCGTGGCCGAATCTCAGGCCGCCTATCATTCCGTAGATAACGCCGAGCGCCGCGCGGCTCCCTCCAAGTAGAGTTCCGGGAGAAATTAAATCCCTGCCAAATAAAGTCCGTGCGCTAGACGAGCGAAAACTCTCCCGCTCACGGCCGCCCTTAAATGGTGCGCCATATTGGTTCTTGATCCTGGATTCAGCTGCACTACTGTCGATTGACGCTCCAACCGCGGTACCGTATTCTGAATTTCTAGCTCGATGGGATGGTATTAAGGGGTGCAGGCATGCCGGTTCAGAAGACAGAAAAAATCTGGCACAACGGAAAGTGGATCAATTGGGATGACGCAAAATTGCACGTCCTGTCCCACGTAGTTAGCTACGGCTCCGCCGTTTTCGAAGGTATTCGCTGCTACGAAACCAAGCAGGGTCCGGCCATTTTCCGTCTCCGCGAACACATGGATCGCCTGCTGAACTCCGCGAAAATCTACCGCATGGATTTGGATTATTCCGCCGAGGATTTTGGCAATGCCGCGACGGAACTGGTTCGCCTAAACAAACTGAACTCCTGCTATGTAAAACCGATTGTCCTTCGTGGATACGGAGAAGTCGGCGTGAATCCGTTGAATTCGCCCATTGACGTGTATATGGCCTGCTGGACCTGGGGAGCCTACCTGGGCCCGGAAGCCCTCACGAAGGGTGTCGACGTCGGCGTCAGCTCCTGGACGCGCATCGCCCCGAATACCCTCCCGGCCATGTCCAAGGCCGCCGCAAATTATATGAATTCGCAGTTGATACGCATGGAAGCATCTTTCAATGGCTACGCCGAAGGCATCGCACTTGATTCCGGCGGCCACGTCAGCGAAGGCTCCGGCATGAACGTGTTTCTCGTACACGATGGCACGCTATTCACTCCTCCGCTGGCCACCAGTATTCTTCCGGGCATCACGCGGGACACGGTCGTGAAACTTGCCGAAGATTTGGGCATTCCCGTGAAGGAAACCGTCATCCCTCGCGAGATGCTGTACATCGTCGACGAAGTGTTCTTCGTGGGCACCGCCGTCGAAGTTACTCCGATTCGCTCCGTCGACCACATCACAGTGGGCAAAGGCATTGCCGGCCCCATCACTCGCAAGCTTCAGGATGAGTTTTTCGCTCTCACCAGCGGCTCGAAGCCCGACCGCCACAACTGGCTGACGCCGGTGAACAGCCCAGTAGCTGCTGCTTCCCACTAATCGGATCTCGCGCTGGCAAGTTTTCATTAGCCGGGAAATTGTGGCTTCGTAATCGGGTCGACCAATCGCCTCCAGGAAACATTCACCACCTTCTTGTAGTCGCTTCCTCACGTTCAAGCTAGAATCACCGTCGTGTTCGCCGCGTCGTTCTTTCCGGCCGGGAGGCGTTCTGCATGTACACCTACACGCAAAAACTTGCCGCAGAGTTTCTGGGAACCTTCGCCCTGGTGTTTTTCGGCGAAGGCGCCTTGTGTGCCGACCAATACCTCCACGGCACCGGTAATATCGGCCTCATCGGGGTGGCCCTGGCTCACGGCTTCGCCCTCGCCATTATGATTTCAGCCTTGGGCCACATCTCCGGCGGCCATTTCAACCCCGCCGTCACCATCGGCTATTGGGTAACCAAACGCCAGAACACTCTTGATGTGCTTCTCTACTGGATTGCCCAACTCGCGGGCGCCACGGCCGCTGCCTTCCTGCTGAAGGCCGTCATTCCGGATGACACCTGGCGCGCCGTCGCGCTTGGCGCTCCCGAATTCGCGCGCGATTTCCCACGCTGGGCCGGCATGGCCCTGGAAGCCACCGCCACCTTCTTCATGGTGCTCGTGGTGTTTGCCAGTATGCTGGATGATCGCGGAACGTTTCGTGCCATCGCCGGTTTCGGAACCGGTCTGGTCTACGCCCTTGGTATCATTGTCGCCGGACCGTTTACCGGTGGCGCCCTGAACCCTGCGCGCGCCTTTGGCCCCGCCCTGGCCGCCACCCACTGGGCCAATCACGGAGTATTTTGGGTCGGGCCGCTGGCCGGTGGCTTTTTCGCGGCGCTGCTTTACGACGCTCTCTATCTCAAACGCGCTGAGATTTAACCTTCGGCACGGCAGGTTTTCGCTGTGTTCTTTCCGTTATCGTCTCAGGTTACTAGCGCGTAACCCAATCTCTCTTGCGTGCTTGCCGCACCTGTCTTGCAGATGTTAGTGTCCGGTATTAGTTGTAATTCTGCGGGGTCATATCGCCATGGCATTGAGCATTGACGACCTTCTGCGCCGCGCGGTGGAAAGCAAAGCGTCCGACTTGCATTTGAAAGTCGGCAACCACCCCTATCTCCGTATTGACGGCGTGCTAAACCCACTCTCCGACGTGCCTCGCGTGACGCCTGAAGAAATGCTTTCCATGGCGTTCAGCATGATGACCAATCGTCAGAAGCAGAAATTCAAGGAAACCGCTGAACTCGACATGGCTTATGGCGTAGCTGGCCTGGGCCGCTTCCGTGTGAACGTTTTCCAGCAACGCGGCAACGTCGGCATGGTTTTGCGCGTCATCCCCACCAAGATTCGCACGACGGAAGAATTGAATTTGCCCTCCGTCGTCGCGCGCATCTGCGAAGAGCAACGCGGCCTCGTTCTCGTCACCGGCACCACCGGTTCCGGTAAGTCCACCACGCTCGCGGCCATGATCGACCGCATCAACGCCAATCGCTCCGACCATCTGATCACCATTGAAGATCCCATCGAGTTCCTGCACCGCGACAAGCGGAGCTTCATCAATCAGCGCGAGGTCGAAGTAGACACCGCGAATTTCTCCACCGCCCTCCGCGCCGCCTTGCGTCAGGATCCCGACGTCATCCTCGTCGGCGAAATGCGCGACTTGGAAACCATTTCTACTGCTCTGCTCGCTGCCGAAACCGGCCACCTGGTGCTCTCCACTCTGCACACTCTCGATGCTACGGAAACGATTCAGCGCATCATCGCGGTCTTTCCTCCACCGGAGCAAAAACAGATTCGTTTGCAACTGGCCGCCACCCTCAAAGCGGTCATCTCCCAGCGCTTGGTCCGCCGCGCCGATGACAAGGGCCGCGTCCCGGCGGTGGAAATCATGATCGCTACGGGCTACATCCGCGATTGCATCATCAATGCGGACAAGACGCGCTTGATCCGCGACGCCATTGCAGCCGGAACCAGCCAGTACGGTATGCAGACTTTCGATCAATCGCTCTTTGATCTCTACACCAAACAGCTCATCACGCTTGATGAAGCGCTGCTTCGCGCCTCCAACGCCGACGAATTCAAGCTGCGCATCCAGGGAGTGCGTTCCGCAGCCGATTCCGCCCGCGAAGAAATGGAACGCCAGATGGCCGACTTCGAGCGCTTCGCCCGCAAGTAAACAAAAAAAACCCGCTTGGCCAACAGCCGGCGCATTTAAGTGGCGTCCGCTACTATTTGAGATCCTCGCAAATTTCATGTGTCTCCCGCGAGCTCATCCTGAGTCCGTGATATAAATTTTGCTCCGATACTTACTTACACGTATCCGTAACTTCGCTAACCATGGGTCCAGTCATACAGGTTTCAGGGCTTCGCAAGACCTACGGCTCGACAGTGGCCGTCGATGAAGTATCGTTCGAAGTCCGCGATGGAGAAATTTTTGGCCTGATCGGTCCCAACGGCGCCGGAAAAACCACCACGATGGAGTGCATCGAGGGTATTCGCAAACCCGACCGCGGCAGCATCTCAGTCCTCGGCTTCGATCCCTTCCGTCAGGTCTACAAACTGCAAGACCGCATCGGTGTCCAGCTCCAGCAAGCCCAACTGCAAAAACGCATCAAAGTGTGGGAAGCGGTGGACCTGTGGGCCTCCCTGTACCGGAAGAAAGCCATCGACGGCGAAAGTCTGCTTGAACAGCTCGGCCTCACCGACAAGCGCAACGCGTGGTTCATGAATCTGTCCGGCGGCCAGAAGCAGCGCTTGTTCATCGCCCTGGCGCTGATAAACGATCCGGAAGTCGTATTCCTCGACGAACTCACCACCGGCCTCGACCCGCAAGCCCGCCGCGCCATCTGGGATCTCGTGCGGGGCATCCGCGAGCGCGGCAAAACCGTCTTCCTCACCACTCATCTGATGGAAGAAGCCGAGCGCCTCTGCGATCGCGTGGCCATTATCGAACACGGACGAATCATCGATATCGATAGTCCGCAAAATCTGGTCGCTCGGCAGTGCCCCGAACGTACTGTCATTCTTTCTACCGCCGATCCGCTCGCGGAAGAACTCTTTCGCGCCGTGTCCGGAGCGGAGTCCGTAGTTCGCGCGGAGTCGCGGTTCACCATCAGCGGCCGTGGAGACGACCTGGTAACGGAGGTCATCCAGTGCCTGTCGGAGAACCACATCCGCGTCACCGATTTCCGT
>JBBSFG010000016.1:0-25302 GCA_038238965.1 Candidatus Acidiferrales bacterium
ATGTCGTTCATCAGCACCCGGCGGTACACCAGGTCGATTTTCTTTCCGTGCGCGGTCAGTTTTTTCCCGTCGAACACCAGGTCGCGCGGGTCGGCCACCAGCGTGGGCACGCCCATTTTCTCGAAACGCGCCTGCAGAATTTCGAATTCCCGCCAGGTGGGCACGCCCTTCCAGTCCACGATGGCAATCTGCGGCCGTTTGCTGGTGCCGCCCCAATCCAGGTAACTCAGCACCAGCGCGTCCAGCAGCTTGGCACTCAGCGGATAGCTGTGCACTTCGTAAGCCTTTGCAAATTTCGTCATCACCGGCAACTCGTCAAAAATTTCGCCCAGCGTTTCCGAGTAGCCCGCCCCCGCCGGCGATTCCCCGTTGTACTCCGCGAACTTCAGCGATTCCGGCAGCAAAAAAGCGTCCAGCCGCGAGGCCGTGCTCACTCTCCCGTATCCCGCGGGCAAGCGCGCCAGCCGCTCCTCTTCAGGCCGCAAATGAAATTGCGCCAGAAGATTTTTGTCTTCCAGCGCCGCCACCGTCACGCGTTCCGCAAGCTCCGCAATAGTTTCGGCCACCGGCCGCACGCGTTTTTCATCCTGGGGAGAAAGAAAAAATGGGCGAAGGAACGGGCAGTGCACGCGATCTCCAAAAGTCAGCTTCGAAGATCGCAGCTCGCCGATGAAATCTTCCGCCAGCCTCGGCGTTTCCTCCAGCAACGGACGCAGCAACGCGTCCCAGTATTCCGCCGGATTCCCTTCGATCGGTTTTGCGGATGCGGCGCTCATTTTGCTTTGCGCTTAACCTGCTTCGGCGCGCTCCCGGTCTCCGGTGGGGGCGGCGCGTCCGTCCCCCCGGGCCCCGTTGCCGCGGATTGTTGTATCGGGCTGTTCGGCCCGGGAATCACTTTACCTGCCGCCTGCGCGGCCCACGATTTCGGCGCGCCGGTGAATCCCGCCGGCCCCACGCCTTCGTTACCTGCGCCCACGCCCAGCATTTCTTCCCATCGCGGCCACGAATTGGACGCTTCACCGCTCAGCGCGCGATCGATGACCAGGCGCGCCATCTTGTTCACCACTTGCTCAAAATAAAAATCGGTGATGCGGTCGCGCTCGAAATCCGGCGCGGGATTCAGAAAATCGATGGCATAGGGAATACCATCCTGAATGGCAAATTCGATGGTGTTCATTTCATAGCCGAGGGCCTGGTTGATGGTTTGCGCGTCTTTGACGACGCGCTCACCGAGCTCGGCGGACAAATATTTGTGATCGACGATGTACTTCCGGTCTTTAGGATCGTAGTGCACCGGCAAAATATCCATTTTGCCGAAGGTGAAACAGCGGACGTATTGATTGAAATTGATGAATTCCTGCAGGGTCATGCAATACGGCGCGGTCTGGTCGTACGCCGCGAATAACTCTTCTTTGGTATGGACCTTATAAACGTGCTTCCACCCGCCGCCCGAATACGGTTTCAGAATCGCCGGACGCCCCACGTAATCCAGCAACGCGTCCCAGTCGATCGGATACTCCAGGTTGTGCAGCGACTCCGCGTTAATGTCCACATCCTTGGGATAGCCTTTTTGCGGCAGCAGCACCGTTTTTGGAATCGCAATCCCCAGCTTCGCAGCCACCGAATAATTGAAATATTTGTCGTCCGCCGTCCACCAGAAAGGATTGTTGATCACGTAGCTGCCCTGCAGCACCGCGTGCTTCAAGTAGCCCCGGTAATATTCCACTTCGTGGGAAATGCGATCCACAATTACACGGTATTTCGCCGGCTCGTCCATACGCGTGCCGCCCAGCTTAACGAATTCCGCCGTCACACCGTCTTTTGCGCCCAGCGTTTTTACGCGCTCGATGAATGCAGGCGGAAAGCTGAATTCCCGCCCGCATAACAGGCCTACCTTCTTCATTCTGTGGCTCCTCGGAAAAATCGCCGGATGATTTCAGCCGGCCGCAATAAAAATCTCAATATCGGAAGTTTTTAATTTACCGCCTGAGCCGAGGGCGCCTTCACCGGCGTCACTCCCCCGCGCGTCTCGTTCACCAGGTGCTGCACCACCGCTTTCAGATCGCCGGTTTCCTGAAACACTCGCAATTGCCGCTCCGCGCTGGTGCCCTCGCTCATGATGGTGTGCACGTATTCCACCGCGCTGCGGCTGCCCAGTTCGTCCACCACGTCATCCACAAATTCCAGCAGTTCCGGAATCAGCTCGCGCATCGGCACTTCCGTCTCTTTGCCGAAATCGATCAGTTTCCCTTCGATGCCGTACCGCGCGGCGCGCCATTTATTTTCTTCGATCAGCGCGCGGCGGTACAGCCGGAAACTCATGTTCCCCGTATATAGGCGGTGAAGTTTCACGACGATCGCCTGCGTCAGCGCGGCAATCGCCACCGCCTCTTCCACCTTGGTGGTCACGTCACACATGCGAAATTCCAGCGTTCCGAAGGTCGGGTGCGGCCGCACATCCCACCAGATTTTTTTCCCGGTATCGATGCAGTTCAGCTTGACCAGCAGGTTTACGAAATTTTCGTAGGCGCTCCAGGACTCGAACTGCTCGGGTATGCCGGTCCGCGGAAACCTTCGAAACACGGTGGTCCGGAACGATTTCAGCCCGGTGTTGCGGCCCATCCAAAACGGCGAGCTGGTGGAGAGCGCCAGCAGGTGCGGCAGGAAATAACGCACCATGTTCATCATGTCGATGGTGGTTTGCTTGTCGGGCATGGCCACGTGCACGTGCATGCCGAATATCAGCAAGGAACGCGCCAGTTGCTGCAGCTCTTCAATAATATTTTGATAGCGCTCACCGGGAGAAATCACCTGGTCGATCCAGCTCGAAAACGGATGCGTGCCCGCCGCCGCTACCTGCAGTCCCGCGCGTTCCGCCGCCGCCACCAGCTCTCCGCGCGTCCGGTGCATTTCGATGCGCAGCTCGTGCACGCTGTCGCAGATATTCGTCCCCGTTTCCACGATGGACTGGTGCATCTCAGGCTTCACCTGCTCCACGATGCCCGGCGAAGCCGCCGACACCAGTTGCATCACATGCGAACGCAGTTCGCAGGTTGCCGGATCAATGATCTGAAATTCTTCTTCTACGCCGATCGTAAAGCGGTGAGCCATGGTGTGGCCATCCGGTTGGCCTGGCGATTCGCGGGACTGGACTTTGAGATGCGTATCATACGCCTCTCATCCATTAAATTACATCGGAACAGCATGAATACAAAATGAACATCTCAGGAGGAAATCCGCGCGGATCGCTGGTGAGGAACTGCCTAAACCACGCTCGGGATAAGAAATGGGGACAGGATCGCTTGCTGTCCCCAGTAAAACTAAAGCGCCCTGCTAATACAACTTAAGCCGCGCCCATCGAGCGCCGCTGCTGGAAGCATTCCCGGCAAAATACTGGCCGGCCCTGCGTTGGCCGGAAGGGGACGGTGGTCTCCTTGCCGCACTGCGAGCAGTTGGTTTTGGTTTCCGAACGCATCTGCAAGCCTCCACCGTTGCCGGGACCGCCGCCTTCGGCGCGTCTGGCTTTACAGGCTTTGCATCGCTTGGGTTCGTTTTTGAAACCTTTGTCGGCGAAAAATATTTGTTCGCCCGCGGTAAATACAAACTCGGCGCTGCACTCCGAACACTTCAGGACCCGATCGTGATATTCCATGAGGCGCTCCCCTTAGCCCGAGAGAGGCGAAGGGGATGGGCTCGACTCGCGCCAAAAGGCCTGACTTCGTGGAAGTTCCCACTGCGTGGGTATGCCGATATCCGGGGACGCCGGGCGCGGATTCCCAAGGGCCTGCTAGCGTGAAGCCAAAAAAAGTAACCCAAACGTTCTTGCCTGACTGGGGCCTGATTCTCGGAAGTGCCGCGCCGAGCCGGCCGCGAAACGGAAATTAATCCGCTTCCCGGCGCTGCTTCTTGCGTAGTCGCTTCCGCGAAAGCGCTTCTTTTGTCCGGCGCTTCTCGCCGGGCTTCATATAGAAGCTATGCTTCTTTATTTCCTTGATGATGTCTTCCTGCTGCACTTTACGCTTGAATCGGCGCAGTGCATTTTCCAGAGATTCACTCTCCTGGATGATTACTTCTGCCAATTTTCAGTCACCCCAATTCCGGTTAGGATTGGTTACTAACGGCGCCTTACTGTCACGCCGCCCCGAAGCAATTGTCTCATGTGCCGTTGGCATCTTCTAATCAATTGCAGGCATCGAAGTCAAGGAATCTTTCTGTCCGCAGCCTTGCCGCCGCCCCCGGCCTCCATCTAGTAATTACAAAGGTAGCTAATAACAATCAGTAACTAGCGGCTTCTCTTCACCTCGCCGCGCCTGCCGGCTCTTGCCCCGCCTTGCATTCCGCTTGACGGTTACTGGTAAACTTTACCCCGCTCGCTAACAGGCTCGAAAACTGTCCCGGGGGTCAAGTCCATGTCCGACATGCGTGACGCCATCGGAGTACTCCTCGCGGGAGGCCAGGGCGAACGCCTGTGGCCGTTGACTCGCGATCGCGCCAAGCCCGCCGTTCCTTTCGGCGGCCTCTATCGCATCATCGACATCACTCTTTCCAACTGCATCAATTCCGATTTGCGCCGCGTCTTCGTACTCACCCAGTACAAAGCCCTCAGCCTCAATCGCCACATCCGCGCCGGCTGGTCTCCCCTCGCGGGACTGGGCGAATACATCGAAGTGCTTCCTCCGCAAATGCGCGTCTCCCAGCAGTGGTATCAGGGCACCGCCGATGCCGTGTACCAGAATATTTATTCCATCGGCAGCGAACGCTCCAAGTACGTTTTTATTCTCTCCGGCGATCACATCTACAAAATGAATTACAGCCGCATGCTCAAGCAGCACGTGGACTCCGGCGCCGACGTCACCGTCGCCACCATTCAGATCCCCACGGAAGAAGCCGCCCTGCAGTTTGGCGTGATCGAAACGGATAAAGACTGGCGCATCGTCGGCTTTGAAGAAAAACCCGCTGCCCCCAAGCAGTCCCCGCACCATGCCGGCTACTGCAATGCCTCCATGGGCATCTACATCTTCAATACGCACCTGATGATTCCGATTCTGCTGGCCGACTCAGAAGATCCCAAGTCCCATCATGATTTCGGCAAAGACATTTTGCCGCGCATCATCTCCAAGCACCGCGTCTTCGCCTATAACTTTGTCGACGAGAATCGCAAGGACGCCTTGTACTGGCGCGATGTGGGAACCCTCGACGCCTACTACGAAGCCAACATGGACCTCGTCAGCGTCTCGCCGGTTTTCAACCTGTACGACACTTCCTGGCCGCTGCGCACCTGGATTCACCAGTATCCGCCGGCCAAATTTGTTTTTGCCGATCCCGAGCGAATGGGCGTGGCGCTTGATTCCATCGTCGCCGGCGGCTCCATCATTTCCGGAGGCCGGGTGATGAAATCCGTGCTGGGCGCCGACGTTCGCGTAAACAGTTATTCGGAAGTTTCGGATTCCATCATCTATAACCACGTAAACGTCGGCCGCCACTCGCGCATTCGTCGCGCCATCATCGACCGCCACGTCAGCCTTCCGGAACGCACCGAAATCGGCTACGACCTCGAAGCCGACAAGCGCCGCTTCCACGTCACCGACTCCGGCATCGTCGTCGTGGTCCGCCAGGAATCCCTAATCGAAGAACCTGAATCCGCCTGACGGCCGGGCGTTCGACGACTTGAGCTGCTATCACCAGGAGAGAATCGCGCTCGACATGGCGTGACCATCGATTCGATTGTCGAAGGGGAGCGTTAGGCAGGGTTTGCTGTCAGTGACGCCGGGCTTAACCTGCAGATATCCACGTGTCCGCGCAACCGCATCATCCCCAGCCGTATATTGGATTTAATCGTGCCCAGAGGTTTGCCTAGTTTTGACGCGATGGCGGAATGGGTCAGACCGCTATAAAACGCCAGTTCAATCGCTTCCCGTTGGCTCGGCGTAAGTGAATCCAGAGCAGAGCGTAAAATTTCCCGCGATGCATTTGCGGATAATATTTCTTCCGGATTGGGAGAAGCGTCCACCATTAAGGCGGTATCGTCTAACGACCGGCCCTGAGCTTCGCGCCTGGAGGAACGAAGCGCATCGATCGCCCGGCTGCGCGCGATCATCAGCAGCCAGGTTCTCGGCGTGGCCCGCCGCGAATCGTACAACTTGGCCTGCCGCCAGACCTGCATATAAGTGTCCAGCGTAACTTCCTCAGCCATTGAGGCATTCCCGAGAATTCGCAACACCAGCCCGAACACCGCCGCACAGGTGGAATCGTAGAACTGTTCCAGCGCTTGGCCGTCGGCATCGGCAATCAGCGCAAGGCGCTCCACCAGGGAGTCTTGCAAAATTCGATCATCCATACATATCGCGGGCAATGCGCACGCCTACATTGTTCGAATTAAAACAACGAATGAAAAACTAGATCAGGGGGAGTATTCCCAAACACTGCTCTGGTGGGCGCTCCGTTAGACTAAGGAAGCTACGCGCCGGGTACAATACATGCTTACGTGTAATCTCGCGTATGCCACTGCGTAGCATTGGCATTGGAAGGCTCTAACAAACCGCGCTTTGCTCGCCTACGTGCTCTTCTCCCCGATTTTCTGTAAAATCTCCCATCACTCTCAAGGAGCCACCCCAACTAATGTCCACAAAAATCACTCGAGTCCACGCTCGCCAGATCCTCGACTCTCGCGGCAACCCGACTGTCGAAGCCGACGTCACGCTCGCGTCGGGAGCCACCGGACGCGCGGCCGTTCCTTCCGGCGCCTCTACCGGCGAACACGAAGCGCTCGAACTTCGCGACGGCGATAAGTCGCGTTATCTCGGCAAGGGCGTCCTGAAAGCCGTCGCCAACGTCAACGCCGAAATCGCCAAGTCCATCGCGGGCCTCGACGCCGCTGACCAGCGCGCCCTCGACCTAAAAATGATTTCGCTCGACGGCACGCCCACCAAATCGCGCCTCGGCGCCAATGCCATCCTCGCCGTGTCCATGGCCGCCGCCCGCGCCGCCTCCATCTCCTTGAAGCAGCCGCTCTATAAATATCTATCGCGCTATTCCACCGACTCTTCCGCCAATCTGCTGCCCGTGCCTATGATGAATATCCTCAATGGCGGCGCGCACGCCGACAGCTCCGTCGATTTCCAGGAATTCATGGTCATGCCCGTCGGCGCGCCGAATTTTTCGGAAGCTTTACGCTGGGGCGTGGAGATTTTCCACGCCTTGAAATCCGCGCTGAAAAAGCGCGGTTACTCCACCGCTGTCGGCGACGAAGGCGGCTTCGCTCCCAGTTGTAAATCCAACGAGGAAGCCATTCAAATCGTTTTGGAAGCCATCGCTTCGGCAGGCTACCAGCCCGGAGAGCAGGTGCGCATCGCGCTCGATCCCGCCGCCAGCGAGTTTTACGATAAAGCCGCCGGCGCCTACGTCTTCAAGAAATCTGACAAATCCTCGCACACCAGCAGCGAGATGGCCGCCTACTGGACCGCCTGGGTGGAAAAATATCCCATCGTGTCCATAGAAGACGGCATGGCCGAAGACGACTGGGACGGCTGGAAAGAATTGACCGAAAGCGTCGGCAGCAAGGGCGGCTCGAAAAAATCCATCCAACTCGTGGGCGACGATTTGTTCGTTACCAATACCGAGCGCCTCGGCCGCGGCATCACCGAAGGCATCGCCAACGCCATTCTGATCAAACTCAATCAAATCGGCAGCGTCACCGAAACCATCGACGCCATCGAGCTGGCTCGCAAAGCCGGCTACCACTCCATCATTTCCCACCGCAGCGGCGAAACCGAAGACACCTTCATTGCCGACCTCGCCGTGGCCACCGCCGCCGGCCAAATCAAAACCGGCTCGGCCAGCCGCACCGATCGCATCGCCAAGTACAATCAACTCCTGCGCATCGAAGAAGAACTAGGCTCCGCCGCCCGCTTCCCCGGCGCCTCCCTCTTCCGCTAACGACGACAGGATGCTTTTACTCGGGAACAATTCTAGAAAAGGCGCGACACGTACTCCCGCATCTGGTGCTTCCAATACGGCCAGTCATGCCCGCCTTGCGGCCCCCAGTCATCTAGTGAATGGCGGATACCTCGGCTCCACAGGATCTCCGACAGCCGGTAGGTCGGCGCGCTCTTCTCCCACGGACCTGTGCCCGTGCTGATATGAATGTCGCAGGAAGCAAGCTGCTCCAGCAGCCACGGATCGGAGAGATTGGCCACGTAGTCGACGGGATTGTTGAAGTAAAGATTGTCGTCGTACATCCCGTCCATGAAATTTCTGACGTCATACACGCCAGACATCGCGAAGCACCGCTTGAACACGTCGGGATGCTTGAACAAGGTATTAGCCGCGTGGTACGCGCCAAAAGAAGCGCCCATGGTGGAAATGTTAATTTGCGATTGGCAATTGTCCCAGATAAAGGGAACCACTTCCTGGCGTAAGTACTCCTCAAACATCGCCTGCATGTAGCTGCGATGGAACGGGTGCGCGCCTTTGTTATAAAGCCCGTTATGATTTACCGAATTTATCGAGAAACATTTTATCCTGCCGGCATCGATAAAATCGGCCAGCGCGCCGATCATCCCCTGGCCTTCCAGTTCCCATTCATCGCCCGCGCTGGTCGGGAATCCCATCAGCGGCGGACCCCAGTGGCCATACACCACCACGCCCAGGTCGAGTCCGAGCCGTGAAGAATACCAGCGGTGATATTCGCGTTTCATTGGGCCTCTATGCGCTGTGAAGGGAGCAGAATTATGCCAGCCATGCGGCAGCGAATCAATCGCGTTGGCGCGCCGTGGCTCCTGGCCGCTCGTGGCGGCCAGTCCAGTGTTGCGGCAAAGGTCACCGGGAGAATTGCCGCGAACGGTGAATTGAAGTTGGATTCTTGCTAAACTCCGCTGATAAATACGCATCTTCTTCCCTACATAATTCGCTACATAAGGAGAACCGAACATGGCAACGCCGACAAACAACGCCCGCCCGACACCTGAGCATATTTTCAACACCCTGAATGCCTATCAGCAGACTCGCGCGCTGCGTGCCGCGATCGAGCTGGATGTTTTTTCCGCCATCGCCGATGGTGCCACCGATGTCGCGTCCGTCGCCAAAAAAACCGGCGCCGCCGAACGGGGCATCCGGACACTCTGTAATTTCCTAACCATCATCGGCTTCCTTACCAAGGAAAATGGACGCTACGCGCTCACCCCGGAGTCCAATATTTTTCTGAACAAGCGCTCGCCCGCCTACATGGGAAGCATCGCCACATTTCTGGCCAGCGATCACCTGATGAATAAGTTCTCGTCATTAACCGAAGCGGTTAAGAAAGGTGGCAGCGCCGCTAGCCACGGCGGCAACCAGGAACCGAACGACGAGATGTGGGTCACTTTTGCTCGCTCCATGGCGCCGCTCACCGGCCCCACGGCGGCGTTCATCGCGCAGTTGACCGGGATGCCGCAGGGCAAACCTTGCCAGGTGCTGGATATTGCCGCCGGTCACGGAATGTATGGCATCACCATGGCCAAACAGAATCCCAACGCGCAGGTTACCGCCCTCGACTGGCCCAACGTGCTGGCGGTTGCCAACGAAAACGCGCAGTCTGCTGGCATCGGCGATCGCTTCAAGACCCGGCCCGGCAGTGCGTTCGATACCGATTTTGGCAGCGGCTACGACTACATTCTACTGACCAATATCTTTCATCACTTCGATCAAGCCACGTGTGAAAAACTGATGAAGCGCGTGCACGCCGCGTTGAAGCCCGGGGGCCAGGCCATCACCCTCGAATTCGTTCCCAATGAGGACCGCATCAGCCCGCGCACGCCCGCGATGTTCAGCATGGTGATGCTGGGCTCCACCGACTCCGGTGACGCGTACACCTTGAAGGAATACGAAAAGATGTTCAGCAACGCTGGTTTTTCCAAAACTACATTGCACCAGGTTCCCGATATGCCGCAGCAGGTGCTGGTTTCCGAAAATTAGCACGACGATAGGGAACGAGTTTGCGTGGTAGCAAAAAACTTTTTTATGCGCCGCGTTTTCGAGCGATCTAGTACGACTGTTTATTTTCCTGCTTGGCCCACGCGGCGAAAATGGCCAGCGACTCGTGGTGCAGGATTTGCGTCATGGGAATGCGCCGTCGCTCAACAGGCCGGTTCAGTTCGTCATGGATACGTTTGTCGTCGAAACCCGCAGCTGCCGCTTCCGCTCCGGTGCCGGCATAAAAAATATGCGCAGGGCGCGCCCAATAAATCGCGCCCAGGCACATGGGGCACGGCTCGCAGGTACTGTAAAGATCGCACCCGTCGAGCTGAAAATTGCCCAGCACGCGGCACGCTTCGCGTATCGCCACAATCTCTGCGTGCGCCGTCGGATCGTTCGTGGCCGTCACGCGATTCGTGCCTTCGGCAATCACTTTTCCATCCTTTACCACCAGCGCAGCAAACGGTCCACCGCGTGCCCCGCGCACATTCTCCAAAGCCAGCGCGATCGCCCGCCGCATAGATTCCTTCTGCGTTTCCTCGCTGCTCATTTTGTTCAGGCTTTTCTTAATGCTTCGCGCAAATACTCGCCCGCCACTTTGGCGTAATCCGCGATGGCGATTTCCGGCTCCGGTATATCCGGGTGCCACACTTTTTCCCACTCAAAACAGTACATCCCTTTGTAGCCGATGGACACCAGCGCTTGTATCTGCCGCTTCACCGGAACATCTCCCCGTCCGGTGAGCACGTAACGCCGCTCTTTTCCATCGGGCACGGAGTCTTTCAGGTGCGTGTGGCGGATCCATTTGCCCAGCTGCGCCACGGTAAATTCCGGCTCTTCGTGCGAGGAAGCGAACGTGTGATGCGCGTCCCACAGTAAGGCGACATGGTCGGAATCCGCGCGCGTCAGAATTTCTTTGAGTGTCGGCGAATCCGTAAAATCGCCGTGCGATTCGATAATCACCGTCACGTTTCGCGGACGCGCATATTCGCCCAGCTCATGCAGGCCGGCGGCGACGCGGGCGAGCACTTCTTCCCGCGGCCCCTGGATATTGTTTCCGAATACACGGACATACGGTGCACCGAGTTCCGCGGCCAGATCGATAAAACTCCGCGCGTCGGCGAGTTGCTGCGCGTGCTTCTCAGGATCCGCGTCATGCATGGCTGCCGAGCTGCTTACGCACGCAATCTTCAGCGCGTGAGCGGAAACGTCGCGCTTATCTGCTGCAATTTTATCCGCCCCAAATTCCGGCCGCACCGGCAAATTCATTTCGCCCAACAGGCCGCGCAATTCAATCGCAGCGAATCCGTGCAGCGCGGCAAAATCCAGAATTTCCTGCCAGCTCCATTTTGGGCAGCCCAACGTGGAAAACGCCAGCGGCAATCGCGCTTCCTCTGTTCCTTCCAATCGTACGCTCACAAGTCGGGCGCCTAATCCCGTCACCGCTATGGCAGCTACAAATTCCCGGCGTGACGTCTTCATCGCTGCATTCCTCATTACTCAAGGCGAATTCTATCACCGTTGACTCAGCAACTCGTGCGGCGCTACCCTCGACATTCGCGGAAAAACATTCATGGAGCGCAGAGAAGTTTTAAAATTGTTCGCGTCGGCAGCGGCGTTGCCCGCGGTCCACGGCAATTTTTACAATATTCTTCGTGCCGTTCACGCGTCGATGCCCGCCGCGGCCACACGCAAAACGCTGGATGCCCACCAGCACGCCACCGTCTCCGCGATGGCGGACCTGATTATTCCCCGCACGGAAACTCCCGGCGCGGTGGATGCACGGGTGCCAGAATTTATCGACCTCATTCTTTCGGACTGGTCCGACGATGGCAGCCGCGCCAGTTTCCTGCACGGGCTCGCGGCCGTGGATGAGCTAAGCCGCAAGAGCAGCGGGAAGGATTTTGTCCGCGGTTCCGCCGAGCAGCAAAAGGAAATCTTGAGGCTGCTTGGAGAAGAAATGACGAGCGACGCTCAGAAGATTGCGGCGAATCCGCGCGGTTCTCGCGGCGGCCTTCCGGAGCCATACGGAAATTTCTATTTTACGTTCCGCCATTTGGTCCTGACCGGCTACTTCACTTCGGAAATGGGCGCGACGAAGCAACTTCATTTCCAGGTTATTCCCGATCGCATCGAGGCATGCACGCCGTTCGAGAAAGAAAAGTCATCAGCACCGGAATTGAAGTCCGGAAAATAAATGCCTGCCACCAAATATGACGCGATCATCGTTGGCTCCGGAATGACGGGCGGGTGGGCCGCGAAGGAGTTGACGGAAAAAGGGCTGCGGGTGCTCTTGCTCGAAGCCGGCCGTCCGATCGTCCCCGAACAGGATTACGTCGAGCACGTCCCTTCCTGGGAGATGCCGTTTCGCGGCATGCGCGACCGCAAACGGATGCAGGCTACACAACCGGTGCAAAGCACCTGCTACGCGTGCGATGAAATGGCGTCGAAGTTTTTTGTCAATGACATTGAGAATCCCTACGTCACGCCTAGCGATAAACCGTTTCGCTGGATTCGCAGCCGGCAGGTAGGAGGGCGCTCCATCATCTGGGGACGGCAGACCTATCGCTGGAGCGATCTTGATTTCGAGGCTAACTCCGCGGAAGGCATTGCCGTCGATTGGCCGATTCGCTACGCCGACATCGCTCCGTGGTACGACTACGTCGAAGATTTCGCCGGCATCAGCGGACAGGCGCTCGGCTTGCCGCATTTGCCGGATAGTAAATTTCTTCCCCCCATGGAATTGAACTGCGCGGAACGCGTGGTGCAGGATGCGGTGGCGAAATATTTCGGCGGCGACCGCGTTTTGACCATCGGCCGCTGCGCCATTTTGACGCGCACACATCGCGGGCGCGCGGCCTGCCATCAATGCGGCCCCTGCGAGCGCGGCTGCATCACGCGCTCGTATTTCAGCACCGTGAATGCCACTCTTCCGGTTGCGGAAAAAACCGGCCGCCTCACGTTGCGTCCCTATAGCGTGGTTCACAGCGTGATATTTGATCCGGCATCGCGCCGCGTTAGTGGCGTGCGGGTGATCGACGCGCAAACGCGCCAAACGATGGAATTTCAATCGCGCATTATTTTTCTTTGTGCCTCCACGCTGGAATCCACGCGCCTGCTCCTGCATTCCGCGACCACCGAGTTTCCCAACGGCCTGGCCAATTCCAGCGGCGAACTGGGCCACAACCTCATGGATCACATCAAGGGTGGAGGCGCGACGGCGATCATTCCCGGAAATGAAGATCGCGTGACGCTGGGCCGGCGCCCCAATGGCATTTACGTTCCGCGCTTCCGCAATATCAAGGATAAGTCTCCACACCTTTTGCGCGGCTACGGATTTCAGGGCGGTGCGGGACGCGACGACTGGCATCGCGGTGCGGGAGAAACCGCTATCGGCGCTGAATTCAAAAACGCCATCAGCAGGCCTGGGCCGTGGCGATTCACGTTCGGCGGATATGGCGAATGCCTGCCCAATCACAGCAATTACATCGAGCTCGACAAAGAAAAAGTCGACGCCTGGGGCATTCCGGCATTAAGAATCTCGTGTGTGTGGAGCGACAACGAGCGCGCCATTGTAAAAGATATGTCCATCGCGGCAGCAGAGATGCTTTCCGCGGCCGGAGCGCGGGGCATCGAGCCGTTCATCGACGCCGACAGCCCGCCTGGTTTTTCGTGCCACGAAATGGGCACCGCGCGGATGGGCCGCGACCCGAAGACCTCGGTGTTGAATTCGTGGAATCAAACGCACGACATCGCAAACCTGTTTGTCACTGACGGCGCGTGCATGACTTCCTCATCCTGCGTGAATCCGTCCCTGACGTTCATGGCGCTTACGGCGCGGGCCTGCGATCATGCCGTGGAACTGATGAAGCGCAATGAACTTTGATTTGTTTTTGTGAAAACGGGAACACTGTCCGCGACTTTTGCTGCCCGGTGCGGCGCTTGCAAGAATCGAGAATGGCAGTAGGATGTAGTGTAGAAATGCAGTTTGTAGCTCGCAGACAAATGGGAGACACACAAAATGCGGCGTGACCGTATGCCTGCGACCGCTGGTGGGTCGGTAAGCGTCCTCGAACCGGGAAGACGCGGTTTCCTCAAGGGAATTCTCAGCGCGGGCGCGTTGGTGTTGAGCGTGCGCTGGATGCCGGAAACAGTGCTTGCGGCCGCAACCGAACTCACCAGTATCGATGCGTTGGCGCCGATGGCCAATGCCCCGCTGCATCCAAATGTTTATCTGGCGATCGATGCCGACGGCACGGTGTACATGATTGCGCATCGCTCTGAAATGGGCAGCGGGAGCAAAACCGCGCTGCCGCGCATCGTGGCTGACGAGCTGGACGCCGACTGGGCACGGGTAAAAATTGTGCAAGCTCCCGGCGACGAGAAATTTGGTGATCAGGACACCGACGGATCGCACTCGGTGCGCAGCTTTTTCGATACCTTGCGCGAAGCAGGGGGAATGGCACGATTGATGCTAGTGCGCGCCGCGGCCGCGCAATGGGGCAAACCGGTAACCGAGTGCCACACGGGATTACATGAAGTGGTGCACACGCCTTCCGGCAAAACGATTGGCTATGGCGAACTGGCGGCCGCGGCGGCGAAACTAGACATCCCCAAAAAGGAAGATATCAAGCTCAAACCGCGCAACGAGTGGCGCTACATCGGAAAAGGAACCAGCAACTACGATCTGAAGGATATGTGCGACGGCAAAGCGGTATATGGCCAGGACACGCGCATGGATGGAATGTTGTTCGCCAGCGTGGCGCACCCACCCGTTTTTGGCAGCACGGTGAAAACTTTTGACGACAAAGCGGCACTGGCGGTTGCCGGCGTAAAGCAGACCGCTTCGATTGAAGGATTCAAGGCGCCGGTCGGGTACCAATCACTGGGCGGGGTGGCCGTCCTGGCAGACAACACCTGGGCTGCCATGCAAGGAAAGAAAAAGCTGAAGATCGAGTGGGAAAAAAGCCCGCACAGTGTTTACAACTCCGATGCCTACAAAAAAGAGTTGCAGGAAACCGCGCGCCAGCCTGGAAAAGTAGCGCGCGATAACGGAAATGTCGACGCAGTGTTCGCCAAGGGCGGCAAAATCGTGGAAGCGGAATATTATGCGCCGCTGCTGGCGCACGCGTCGATGGAGCCTCCCGCGGCTCTGGCGGTTTTTCGCGATGGCAAGGTGGAAGCGTGGGTTCCCACGCAGAATCCGCAAGGCGCGAAAGAAGCCATCGCCAACGCCACAGGCCTGAAAAAAGAGGATGTCACCGTCAACGTTACGCTGCTGGGTGGAGGTTTCGGCCGCAAATCGTTTCCGGATTTCGCGGTGGAAGCGGCGGTGCTCGCGAAGAAAACCGGTAAGCCGGTTAAAGTGGTATGGAGCCGCGAAGACGACATCAAATTCGACACGTATCATTCCGTCGCTGCGATGTACATGAAAGCGGCGCTGGATGCGGACGGCAGACCGTCGGCTTGGCTGCAACGCACAGTGTTTCCGCCCATCGGAACCACATTCGATCCCAAAAACAATTATGCCCCAGCGGATGAGCTTGGATTGGGGTTCACGGACGTGCCGTTCGCGCTGGCGAATCACCGCGTTGAAAACGGACCGGCGACCGCGCATGTGCGCATCGGTTGGTTCCGGTCGGTGGCGAATATTTATCATGCTTTTGCGGTGCATTCTTTCGCGGACGAACTGGCGCACGCTGCGGGAAAGGATCCGCTTGAGTATCTTCTGCAACTTCTGGGACCGGACCGCATCGTTCCGCAGAGCGAATTGCCCAAGGACTATTCCAACTATGACGGCGCGTACGAGCAATATCCCATCGACATCGCCAGGTTCCGGCGCGTGGTGTCGCTGGCCGCGGAAAAAGCGGGATGGGGAAAACAGAAATCCGGGAATGGATTTGGCATGGGCGTGGCGGTGCATCGCAGTTTCCTGACTTACGTAGCGACGGTGGTGCAGGTGCAGGTGGATGACGCCGGCCACGTGCAAATCAAGCGCGTGGATTCGGCAGTGGATGCCGGCACGGTTGTGAATCCGGAGATGGCGCGTCAACAATTTGAGGGCGCGGCGGTCATGGGCACGAGCCTGGCGTTTTATGGCGAGATTACCGCCAGCAACGGCGCGATCGAGCAGTCCAATTTCAACGACTTCCAGATGGCGCGTATGAAGGATGCGCCGCGCGAAACACACGTGCACCTGGTACAGAGCGAGGCACCTCCAGCGGGCATCGGAGAGCCGGGTTTGCCGCCATTCGCGCCGGCGCTGTGCAACGCGATTTTTGCCGCTTCCGGAAAGCGCGTGCGTGAACTGCCGTTGAGTCGCGCGGGATTGGCCTGAGAGCTCGCGTTCAATTCATCGTAAATCTGCGCTAGAGCGCCGGACGCGCGCAAGTACCAGCTCTACTCCACGTAAAACATCAGCAGTACGCCCAGAACGATCATGATTGAGGGCCAGAGCTTAGCGAAAAGCCCCTGCCAGCCGGTCTTAACTTCCGACAAACCTTTCGTCAGTCCAATTCCAAACCCCGCCGCCATGTAACTCATATGCTCGTGCTGGATGCGCACCATGCGCTCCATGTGGCCGGGACCGTGCATGCCGCCGCGATGATCGTGAAAAATCAAAATCAATGAGCCGGCAATGGCGAGCACGGGAAATGCCCACGCGGACCAAGCGGCTTTTAAAGTTCCGCGCGCCCGAAGCATTTCAATTACTCCAAGGCCGAGCAGGATTACGGCGAACGATTTGTGTTGCCGCACTTCAGGATGGTTCGAGAGACCAAAGAGCCAGGACTGGTGTCCAAAAGGCCACAGTTCCGTATCGCTGAAAACCAGCACAAAGATTCCCGCCAGCAAAAAACACAGCGGCCATGCGTAGCGAACGCCGGGCCAGCGTGTGCTGAGCCGGGGCTCCGCAAGAATGAAAATGCCCGCGAGCAACACGAAGAAGCCCGCCAGATGATGATTGAATTCGCTCTCGCGCTTGTCGGCCAGCAACTTGGCAGGCGATGGTCCAGGGGCGGAATCGTCCATCACCATGCCTTCGTGGCCAGCAGGCATGGAGTGTTCCTGCGCCTGTGTCGATGGCGGGAAGGAAGCAATACAAATCGCCACCAGGAACCACGCGTGCAACAGAACCACACCAAGGTGGCGCGAATATTTTTGATAAACGTGCATCAGCACACTCCGAAAACTTTACCTTCAGCGCGTAAAGTTTCGCTCATTCCAGGAAAGAAATCCAATCAGGTTGTGGAACGAGTTGTGACTCTGCTTTCGAGGAATGGCGGGCCGCGCTTGGTGCGCGGTTCGCTTGCAACGCTCGCGACTGATTGACGGGTTCGCTTGGCGGCGTATAGGATGGCAGCAGTTCAGCAGGAGGACGGCATGGCCAGGAAAAGCAAACTCACGCAGGTTGCGGTGAAAATCGGAACGGCGATGGGAAAAGCGGACCGCACCGCACATCGGGTCGCCAAAGCCGGATCGGCCGCTAAAGACGAACTCGCGGACATCGCCGAGCAGATCGACGCCCTGAAACGCCAACTGCCGAAGACCAAGAAGCGCTTGCAGCGGGCCTTGAAGTAGCGAATTACATCACTTAGTGCATTCAGATGTTGTGCGCCGCGCCGCATTCGCGGCATCCGTTGCAATTCTCTCCGTTAACTTCATAGTACAAAGTACTTGACATGGGTAACTACTTTGGTTCATCTTTGCCAGAGCGTAGAAACTTACAGCCATGTTCAAGCGCATTGCAGCCATCACCGGCATCTTTATCTGTTCGTGTATCGCCTGGGTAGTGCTGGGTTCCACCATTTTTTACCGCACCGAGCATTCCGATGCGGCGTTGAGCGGAAGAGTGACGTCCACGTGGGGCGCGCCGCAGGAACAGAAGCCACCGTCCATTGCCTATCAGTGGCAGGAAAGCAAGACTGTGGAGGCGGAGGAAAACGGAAAGACCGTCAAGCGCGTAGAGCAGGTGCAGAGGAGCGCGCCTGCGGCCATCGAGTCCAGCAAGATTGTGGCAGAACTGCACCTCGACTACCGGCAGAAAGGGCTGCTGTGGTTCAGCACTTACGGCGTGAAGTTTGACGGCTCATACATCTTTCACAATCCCAGCGCGAGAGAAGAAAGTTTTTCCTTCATCCTGCCATTCCCCGCGCAGCAGGCCCTCTATGACAATCTGGAGATTTCGCTGGACGGGCGAGCGCTGCCGCTGGTCTTCAGCGGGGCGAACGCCACGGCGCAAGCGACAATTCCGGCAGGGGGCGCGCACGTTTTGCGCACCGCGTACCGTTCGCAGGGGCTGGAGAGCTGGCGATATGCGATTTCCAGCGGCGGCGGGCCGGGAGCCTCAACCGTTTCCCAGGCGCGAGATTTTGATCTGACGGTGCGAACCGATTTCTCGGGATTCGATTTTCCAGAAAACGGGATGTCGCCCACAGAAGAGCGGCGCACCGCCAATGGGTGGGAGCTCGAATGGAAGTATCGGAACCTGGTGTCGGGATTCGACATCGCGCTTAAGATGCCGCAAAAATTGCAACCCGGGCCACTGGCCGGGCGGATCAGTTTCTTCGCGCCGGTGTCGTTGTTCTTCTTTTTCTTCCTGATTTTTATTCTCTCCACACTTCGCGGAATCGATCTGCATCCCATGAATTATTTCTTCCTGGCGTGCGCTTTCTTTTCGTTTCACTTACTTATGGCCTATCTGGTCGATCATGTTTCCATTCACGTGGCGTTTGCGGCAGCATCGCTGGTGTCTATCGCGCTGGTAGTGAGTTACCTGCGACTGGTGGTGAATGCGCGTTTCGCGGTGGTGCACGCGGGGCTGGCGCAGCTGATTTACCTGGTGCTGTTTTCTTACGCGTTCTTTTTTGAGGGATTCACGGGGCTGGCGGTGACCATTGGGGCGATCATTACATTATTTGTCGTGATGCAGATGACGGGACGCATCCGCTGGGACGAAAAACTCGTATCTCAGCGTCCCGCGACGGCGTAATCCGCGCAATTAGTCGCAGCGTAAGGCGACCAACGGATCGACGCGCATGGCGCGGCGCGTGGGGATATAGCAGGCGGCCAGAGCGACCAGCGCCAGAATTGCGGCGACGCAGAAAAATGTAAGCGGATCGTAAGCGCTCACACCATAGAGCATGCGGGCCATCAGCCTGGTAAGAGCGAGGGAAGCGGCGACGCCGATGACAATGCCGATAAGGGTCAGCCTGGCACCCTGCGATAAAATGAGCGCGAGAACATCGCGGCGGCGCGCGCCCAATGCGATGCGCACCCCGATTTCGTGGGTGCGCTGGCCAACCAGGTAAGAAATCACACCGTAGATGCCGATGCTCGAAAGAATCAGCGCGAGCGCAGCGAACACACCGAGTAAGATCATGGAGAAACGCCGCGCTGCGAGCGAGTTAGCAATAATTTCCTGCATGGTTTGGGCGCCGTAGATTACCTGTTCGCCGCTTATCTGTTTGTTCGTGGCGCGAAGGGCATCGAAGATAGCGGGATTGGTGCCGTCGGAGCGAAGCAGAATGGCGGTGCCGGAGGGCGCCAGCTTCATGGCCTCATCGGGTAGCTGCATGAACGGAAGATATACTTCGGCGCGTAACTGCTGCGCGTCGTCGGTATCGAGACCCCACTGTTTCACGTGAGCTACGGTTCCGACGATTTCCGATCTGCCATTCCCGTGCTGAAAAGTAATGTGCCTGCCGATGGGGTTCTCGTCTCCAAAAAACTTGCGCGCCAGCACCTCGTCGATGACCGCGACGCGCGGAGAATTTTCATTGTCCGCCTCGGTGAAGAAACGACCGCGCAAGAGAGAGATGCGCATGGTCTTCAGATAGTCTGGCTCGACGACGTAGCTGATGGCCCAGTTCATGTCGTTTTCGCTGGAGGGCTTGGGCTGGTTGTCCATCCAGAAAAGCTGTTCGTCGTCATCGCCGAGCGGCACGGCGCCCCAGGACGCGGACAGCGAGTGGACTCCCACAGTCGATGCGAACTTCTCGTGAACATTGCGGAATGCGGCACGAATCGCGGCGGGGCTGGCCTCGCTCACCGACGGCGGAAGGGAAATGCTGAAGAGCGAGACATTTTCGGGATCGAATCCCGGTTGGACATTCCAAAGACGCGAGAGCGTGCGGCCCATCAAGCCTGCGCCAACCAGGAGTACGAGAGCCATAGCCATTTCAATCACCACGAAAACGCTTTGCGCGCGATGGCGAGTGCCACTGGAGCCGCGGCCGCTCTCCTTAAGCGTCTCGGACAGGAAGAGTTCCGAGGATTTCAACGCGGGGGCCAGGCCGAACAAAATTCCGGCGAGCAAGGAAATGGCCGCGGTAAAGATGAGCACGTGGGAATCGACGCGGATTTCCGCGGCGCGCGGTAACTCCGCCGGCAAGACGCTGAGCGCGGCGCGAGTGGCCCATCGCGCGAGGAGCAAGCCAAGTGCCCCGCCAACAAGCGCCAGCAAAATGCTTTCGGTGAGCAGCTGGCGAATCAGGCGGGCGCGGCCGGCGCCCAGCGCGGCGCGAATCGCAAATTCGCGCGTGCGTCCCGTGGAACGCGCCAGCATCAGGCTGGCGACATTGAAGCACGCAATCAGCAATACAAATCCGACCGCGCCGAGCAACACCAGCAAGATGGGCTGAACGTCGCCGAAAAGAGCCTGCTTGAAAGGAGTGAGATTGGCGCCGATCCCTTTGTTGGAGTCGGGGTAAGTTACCGCGAGGTTGGCGCTGACGCGCGCCATGTCCGCGCGGGCTTGCTCGATGCTGACGCCGGGCTTGAGTCGCGCGACCCCATGGATTCCCAGACCTGCCCCGCGATTGGGCAGCAAGGGATTGTTCCATTGGCCGATGGGGACATACACCTCGATCGGATTGGCGCTGCGGAAAAGATCGAACGCCTCGGGAATCACCCCAACGATGGTGTAGCTCTTGCCGTCCAGCGTGAGAGTCTTTCCCAGCGCGGCGGATGAGGAACCGAATTTGCGCTTCCACAGTCCCATGCCGATCAACGCGATGGGAGCGGCGCCAATGCGGTCTTCTCCCGGAGCGAAGCTTCTGCCGATCACCGGGTTGGCGCCCAGGACCGTGAAATAACCGGAGGAGATGAGTTTTGCGTTCAATTGCTCGGCGTCGCCGAGGCCGGTGAAGCTAAAACTAGAGACGCGCGAAATGGCCATCGACGAAAACACGCGATTGTCTTTCTGCCAGTCCACAAAATTGGGATAAGAGATGGAGCCGTTGGTGAAATTGGGCTTGCTTTCGCCCAGGGCCACCAGTTGATCCGGCTGCGGATATGGCAGCGGATTGAGCAGCACTCCGTTGACGACCGAAAAAAAGGCGGTATTCATGCCGATGCCCAAAGCAAGGGTAAGGATGGCGATCAGGGTGAAGCTTGGATTTTTGCGCAGCACGCGGAAGGCGTATCTAAGGTCGCCGGCGGCGGTGTCCAGCCAGTGGATGATATCTGTGTCGCGGGTGTCCTCTTTGAGCAGCGTCGAATTGCCGAAGCGTTTTTGCGCGTCGTAGCGGGCTTCGTCCGGCGCCATGCCTACGGCCACGTTGTCCGCCGCGCGCATTTCGAGGTGCGAGCGTATTTCTTCGTCGAGTTCGTCGTCGAGTTTGTCTCGTCGCAATGTTTTGCGCAGCCGTAAAAACCAACTCATCGCGCACCTGCCCTTCAGCGGTGATTCAATCTGTCACGCAAACTGCAAAACCTGGGCGACGGCCTGGGTCAGGCGCGCCCAATGCTTTTCTTCTTCGGCAAGTTGTTTGCGGCCTTGCGCGGTAAGACTGTAGTAACGCGCGCGGCGATTATTTTCCGAAGTGCCCCATTCCGCTTTGATCCAGCCGTCCTGCGCCATGCGATGCAGCGCGGGATAGAGGGAACCTTCCTCGACGCGCAAGATTTCTTTCGAAAGCATTTGTATGTACAAGGTGATCCCGTAACCGTGCATGGGAGCGCGCGCCAGGGACTTGAGGACCAGCAGGGCCAGGGTCCCCTGCAAAACGTCGGTTTTGGGCCGGATCACGGTGGCTCCTATAGACAGCTATAGGTAGAGACGTAAACGGCGCCAAAATGTTTCGTGGCGCCAGCACATATCTTCGCGATCAACGCCGGGTCCCTGAATAAATTTGCGTTTCTGGAGGCGGGTATCGGCTACATTAGTTGCCGCGCGAGGGCCACATGAGCAAAGGGAAACAGGTATCACGCCGCAAATTTTTGGCTGACACGGCGGCGGGCGCTGCTGCGTTTACAATCGTGCCGCGGCACGTACTCGGGCGGGGATTCACCGCTCCGAGCGACATGCTGAATATTGCGGGCGTGGGCGTAGGCGGCATGGGTCGCGCAAACCTGATCAATCTCGCCAGCCAAAACATTGTGGCGCTTTGCGACGTGGACTGGGGTTATGCGGGCAAGTCGTTCGAGCGGCTCGACTCTGAAATTCAAACGCTGCAGGCACGGATCGACGCGCCCGACCCACAACCGGTCGCGGGCCAGCCCGCAGTGGAGTTTGATCGCGTGAAGGCCAGGAAGCGGCTGGAAGGAATGATCCGGCTCAAGACCGAGCACTGGCCGAAAGCAAAACGTTATCAGGATTATCGCGAGATGCTGGAGCGCCAGAAGGATATCGACGCCGTGGTGGTGGCCACCGCCGACCACATGCACGCGCCGATCGCGCTGGCGGCCATGGACCTGAACAAGCACGTCTACGTACAGAAGCCGCTGACGTGGTCGATTGATGAGTCGCGGCGGTTGGCGCGACGCGCGAAGGAATTGAAGATCGCCACGCAGATGGGCAACCAGGGACATTCGATGGACGATGCGCGCAAGACGGTTGAGTACATTCGCGCCGGCGCAATCGGCGGGGTGCGGGAAATACATGTGTGGACCAACCGGCCGCTCGGTTATTGGCCGCAAGGCGTGCCGCGGCCCGAGGCGCTAAAGGCGCCGGCAGAAACATTGCCCTGGAATGGCGCGGGCGTCACGGCGCGAGAAGCCAACGCGTTTGCCGGCTCGTATCCCGTTCCCGATACGCTGGCGTGGAATTTATTTCTTGGCGTCGGGCCGCGCGTGGAATATCACCCCATCTATCATCCGTTCAACTGGCGCGGCTGGGTGGACTGGGGTGAGGGCGCGATCGGAGACATGGGCGCGCATTTGATCGACCACTCCATGTGGGCGCTGGATTTGGGCTTCCCGACAAGCATCGAGACCGTGTCGACGCCCTTCAACGGCGCTTCGTATCCGCTCGCCACGCAAACGTTTTACGAATTTCGCGCGCGCAGCGCGATGCCGCCGGTGAAGATGACGTGGTATGACGGCGGGCTGCTTCCGCCTAAACCGGAAGAGCTGGGCGAGGAAGAATTGAACAAGGGCGGCGGCGTATTGCTGGTGGGCAGCAAAGGGAAACTCTTGCATGACACCTATGGACTGAAGCCGCGACTGCTGCCGCACGCGCTGCATGATTCGTATGGCAGTCCGCCGCTCAAACTGCCGCGAATCCCCGGCGAAGATCACGAACTGAACTGGGTGGATGCGGCCAAGGGAAAAACTGAGGCGTCCTGCCCGTTCGAATATGCGGCGCGGCTTACCGAAGTGATGTTGCTAGGCGTGGTGGCTCTGCGCGCCGGCAAAAAGATCGAGTATGACGGCGCGGCCATGCGCGTTACCAATGTGCCGCAAGCCAACGATTTTCTGCGGCGCGAATATAGGGAAGGTTGGAGTTCGCCGGCGAGTAAAAACTCCTAGATCCGATATTTCTGGAGCTTTGGAACGGAGAACTGACGATGAGAATCGGTTTCGGTACTTTGGCAGTTATTTTGTGTCTGGCCTCGATCGGAACATCTTCAGTGGGCGCGCAGACCGACCAAAAGTGGAAAGCTCACGACCGCAACCGTCCGGCTCCCGTAGCCGTGGATCCTGGCGCGCCAAGTACGGAAAATACCGTGGGGCGCGCGCCGTCAGATGCAATCGTGCTCTTCGACGGCAAAGATCTATCCGGGTGGCAACATAAAGACGGGAGCCCAGCAAAATGGAAAGCCGCGGACGGCTATTTCCAGGTAGTTCCGAAGACAGGCGATATCCTGACGCGGCAACCCTTCGGCGACATGCAGCTGCACGTGGAGTTCGCGGAACCCGCCCCTCCGGTGGGCGAGGATCAGGATCGCGGAAACAGCGGGATCATTATTATGGGCCTGTACGAAATTCAGGTGCTCGATTCTTACAAGAGCAGAACCTATTCGGACGGGCAGGCCGGCGCAGTTTACGGACAGTATCCGCCGCTGGTAAATGCCTCGCGGCCCCCAGGCCAGTGGCAGACCTACGACATTGTGTTTCACGCGCCGCGATTTGATGGTAGCGGAAAATTGCTGCGGCCCGCGCACGTGACGGTGCTGCACAACGGTGTGCTAGTGCAGGACCATGTCGAAATTCACGGGCCTACGGCCACCGGCGAGCCTTATAAGGCGCATGCGGAAAAATTGCCGCTGGAATTACAGGATCACAAACATCCGGTGCACTACCGGAATATATGGGTGCGGGAACTTAGCGATTCAGAGTGAGCGGGCACTACTCGTCATTATATCTTTTCAGATTCCACTGCCGGCCAATCGGACGGGGGAAAAACCACCGGCCAGAAGTTTGCCGCCGGCTCTACAAATTGGAAAGCCACCGAAAAACCCTGGGCATCCGATTCTTCCGCTCTAACCACGCGGCAGTGCTTGGTCACCTGGGTCTTGGGATTAGTTAGATCGAATTCCTGGCCAGTGACAACGCGAAGATCGGAGATCAACAATCCACCGTGGGCGTTGACCACTTGTGTTTTTGCTTTCTCGCTTTTCACCCGGCCGTCCATAGTGCGGACGGATACCACGATGGGCACTGTCAGCACTACCCGTTCGCTTCTCCTCTTGTTCGTCGTGACAGTAGCGCTGTCGGCATGGCTCATTAATGACCGCTTTGCCTCAGGCCGGACAAATGGTCAAACGCGACGATCAGGCCATTTGCGAGGTTGATTAGAATTCTTTCACGGGCGGCGGGACAAACAGGCGGAGACGACGAACTTGGTTGGTATAACAACCAGGACGGCTTTCCAGCCTGCCGATGCATACATCCGATACATTTCAACAACGCTCTGAAGGATTTATCTCTCGAAATAACGCCGCACAAGCCAAAGCCGGTTTGAAGAAACCTGGTGCGGTGGCTCCGAGAAAATACCGCATCAAGGTATAATCGCTCGCAACAGGGCCCGTAGCTCAATCGGTTAGAGCAGCACACTCATAATGTGTTGGTTCCTGGTTCGAGTCCAGGCGGGCCCACCAGCATCGTGCGACCTTTCTTTCCATCCAACCG
>JBBSFG010000017.1:0-24547 GCA_038238965.1 Candidatus Acidiferrales bacterium
CATCCTCACGGTATTCTCGTCGGCCAGAAAGCATTCCACGCCGGCAGAATCCAGCACGCTCTTGGCTACCAGCGCTTGCGGCAGATCCCGGAACTCGCGCAGCGTCACCAGCTTCAAATCTTTTCGAATTGGAATGACGGCCGGATCTACCGGCTCCATTTTTAATCCTCTGCGCGAAAACTCCGTTTCCAGTATCTCCTTCGCATCTTCGGTCAGCGCGGGCTGATCTTCGGCAAGCTCATTTAGTTCTATGTCGCTCATGGCGGCGTATTTCGCAGCCAGCCGAGTACGTTCCTTTTCGCGGTCGATCATGGTCATAACGCCGCATCATACGCCAATTTGCCAGCGGCGCAATAAAAGCGCATCGCTGGCGCATCGCGGACTAAGGGCTCTGTATGTGAATTGCGATGCTGTGAATTTTTCTTCTTCAGGAGACGGAGGCTGTATACCTAAACGCCCCAGCCGTAGCGCTCGGCGTGTTCCAGGGTGCGCAGCATCTCTTCGCGTAAAATTTCGGTGAAGACCGAGCCGCCCACCGCGCGCGCTCCCGGCTCGGCAATATCCGGCGTGCGATAGCCGCTGCCCAGCACGCGCAGCAGCGATTGCTCCACCCACTCCGCTTCCAGCGACAATCCGAACGCGTCGCGCAGCATCATGGTCGCGCTCAGAATCGATCCAATGGGATTCGCTGCGTCCGATCCCACCAATGACGGCGCCGATCCGTGTATAGGCTCGAACAATGGTGCGCTGGACCCAAAGCTCGCCGAAGGTACGAGGCCGATAGAGCCCACCAGCGCCGCGGCAGCATCGCTCAAAATGTCGCCGAACATGTTGGTGCTGAGGATCACGTCAAACTGCGTGGGGCGCAGCGTCAACTGCATCGCGGCGTTGTCGACGTACATGTGTTCCAGCTTTACGTAGGGATATACCGTGCTCATCGCCGCCACGGTGCGCCGCCAGAGTTGCGAGCTGGTCAGCACGTTGGCCTTGTCCACCGAGCACAGCCGCCGCGAGCGACTCTCCGCGCGTCCAAACGCAAACGTGGCGATGCGTTCGATCTCCGGAGTCGAATACGATTCCGTGTCCCAGGCGCGCTCGGCGCCTCGTTCCACCGCGTTGCCGCGCTCGCCGAAGTACATGCCCCCAGCCAGTTCGCGCACAATTTCGATGTCCAGCTCGCCGAGCCGCTCCGGCTTCAGCGGAGAAATGGCGCGCAGCGGTTCCCAAACTTTTACCGGCCGCACATTGACGTACAACCCGAGCCCGCGACGCAGCTCCAGCAGCCCGCTCTCGGGACGTTTGCCCACCGGCAGCGCATCCCATTTCGCTCCGCCCACTGCGCCCAGAAAAACAGCGTCCGCTTTGCGGCACGCATCCAGCGTCTCCGCGGGCAGCGGCGTGCCCGCCGCATCGATGGCCGCGCCGCCGATGGGATATTCATGCAACTCGAACTGGTGCGTGAACTCGTGCGCGCACTCGCGCAGCACGGCAGCCGCGGCCTTGGTGACTTCCGGCCCGATGCCGTCCCCCGGCAGCAATACGATTGTCTTTTTCATGGAAAATTCCGGCTTAGCCGCTGCGTTCTCCGGTACCAGCCGCAGCGCCACGCCGCCTCAGACCGCGCTGGACGCGTCCGCAGTGACCGCCGCGGGACGCCGCCGCAAAACTTCATGCGCGATGGCCACCAGGTCGCGCGGCCGCACATTTTTCGATTTGTCCGCCAGCGCGTTCACCCGCAGGTAAACTTCCGCCAGCTCCGCATCGCTCGGCTCATATCCTAAATCGCGCAAGCTCAGGCGCAATGCGTTTCGTCCCGAATGTTTCCCCAGCACCATCAGGCGCGAAGGCACACCTACCGACTCCGGCGACATGATTTCGTAAGTGAGAGGATTTTTAATGATGCCGTCCTGGTGAATGCCGGCCTCGTGCGCAAAGGCATTCGCGCCCACCACCGCTTTGTTGGGCGCCACTTGCGCGCCGGTAATTTCCGTCAGCATGCGGCTGGTGGGGAACAAATGTTCCAGCTTTAAATTGGTAGTCACGCCAAAACTTTCCTTGCGTACCGCCAGCGCCACAGCAATTTCTTCCAGCGCCGCGTTTCCCGCGCGCTCGCCGATGCCGTTAATGGTGCACTCGATCTGGCGCACGCCCGCGCGAACGGCCGCCAGGGAATTCGCCACCGCCATGCCGAGATCATCGTGACAATGCGCGCTCAATGTAACGCCCTGCCCCTCGCCCAGGCACGCGCGAACTTTGCGGAACATCTCTCCGTATTCTTCCGGGACCGCGTAGCCCACCGTATCCGGCAGATTCAGAATCGTCGCGCCCGCCTTCACCGCCACGCGGCACACTTCGCACAGAAAATCGATGTCCGTGCGCCCGGCGTCTTCTGCGGAAAATTCCACCTCTCCGACGCTGTTGCGACCGAGCTTGACCATTGCGGCAATCGCTTCGAGCGCTTGCTCGCGGGTCATGTGCAGCTTCACTTTCAAATGCAGATCGGAAGTTGCCAGAAAAATGTGCAGCCGCGGGGCCGCCGCGGGCTCCAGGGCCTCAATCGCGGCATTCACATCGTCTTTGCGCGCGCGCGCCAGCGCCGCAATGGGCACGGTGCGGACTTCCTGCGCCACTTTGCGCACCGCTTCCAGATCCCCGCGCGAGGAAATGGGGAATCCCGCCTCGATCACATCCACGCCCAGCGTCGCCAACTGGTGCGCCAGGCGGATTTTCTCCGCGGTATTCATGGAGAAGCCCGGCGACTGTTCGCCGTCCCTGAGGGTGGTGTCGAATATGCGTACCACGTCCATGGATAATCTCCTGGGTAAGTAACGCACCCGGGGCAGCCTCTAGTCAAATTTATCTTTATTCTGCATTTGATAAACGTACCTTATACTGTTTTCCGGGGCTTCCACGTGGATCTGGGCGAACTTCAGGTCTTTCTCACCGTTGCCAAGGAAGGCAGCTTCTCGCGCGCCGCCGAGCGCCTCTATCGCACTCAACCCGCGGTCAGCCTGGCGATTCGCAAGCTGGAAGACGGCCTCGGCCAGCCGCTTTTCGTCCGCGGCTCCCGCCCCGTGCGCATGACCGACGCTGGCACACTATTAAAGGACTATGCCGAGCGCCTCATCAACCTCCGCGACGAAGTCAAAAAAGGCCTTACCGAGTTGGAAGGCCTGGAGCGCGGCGAACTTTCCCTTGGGGTCAACGAAAGCTCCATCCACGCGCTGCTGCCGGCGCTGGCGATCTTCCGCGAAAAGCATCCCGGCGTGCAGGTCCGGGTGCATCGCATGTTTTCGCGCGACATTCCGCACGAAGTGCTCAACTACCGCCTCGACCTCGGCGCCGTCTCCTACGTTCCGCGCGACCCGCAACTACAAGCCACCGAAATTCTAAAAGACGAGCTGGCCCTGGTTGTGCCGCCCAAACATCCCCTGGCTCGCAAGCGCGAAGTAGATATCACGGATCTGGGCCGCGAAACGTTTATTGCGCACATTGTGGAATCGCCCTTTCGCCGCCGGGTCATCGAGCTCTTCGCGCGCAATCACACCGAGCTCAACATGCCCATCGAGATGCCCACCATCGAGAGCATCAAGCGCTTCGTGCAGATGGGCATGGGCGTAGCCATCGTTCCGCGCATGTGCGTGCAATGGGAAATCGAGCACGGCTGGATGAAAGAAGTAAAAGTGAAGCAGCTCAACATCCCGCGCCACGTGTACCTGGTAGGCCGCCGCGGCGCTCGCCTGCCTCACGCCGCCGCGGAGTTGATGCGCATCCTCCGCGAATCCCACCAGTCCACGCCGTAGGTCTTCACAAGAAGTGGCTCGCAATATTCGCCTCCGCATTCTCGATTCCGCGGCATCTAAGTTATGCTATGCCGGGCATCGCAGCCGCCCTGCCACCATGACCACCGGCCTCACCATTCTCGCCATCGGCTTCCTGCTGGGCATGCGCCATGCCACGGATCCCGATCACGTCATCGCCGTCTCCACCATCGTCAGCCGCGAACGCTCCATCCCCAAAGCCGCGCTCATCGGTATCCTTTGGGGTTGCGGCCACACCATTACAATCGTCGCGGTAGGCGCGGCCATCATCACGTTCGGCCTGGCCATTCCCGCCCGCGTCGGCCTCACCATGGAGTTCAGCGTGGGACTGATGCTTATCCTGCTTGGCGTGCTGAATCTTACCGGCGCGATGAGCTGGCTCACGCAGAAATTCTCGCCCGCCCATCCCCAAGTCACCGGCGAGCACGCCCACCTTCACGAACACAACTCCAGGCTCCACCTCCACTGGCATGCCCACGGACCCGCAAGCGAACACCACGCTGCAAGCCTCTCGACCCCGGCCCGCATTCGCGCACCCTTCGCGCATCTCGGCGTGTTCCACACTTTGCGCCCGCTCTTCGTGGGACTCGTCCACGGACTCGCAGGCTCCGCCGCCGTAGCGCTGCTGGTCCTCAGCACCATCCGCGACCCCAAATGGGCCATCCTCTATCTGTTGGTTTTTGGAGTGGGAACGATCGCGGGCATGATGCTAATCACCGCCGCCATCGCGCTGCCTTTTTCTTTCGCGGGCTACAAATTCGCGTGGCTCAATCGCGGCCTGATCACCGCTTCGGGCTTAGTCAGCCTGGCCTTCGGTTTGTTTATTTGCTACCACATCGGGCTGGTCGACGGGCTCTTTTCCAGCCATCCGAACTGGACGCCCAGCTAAGCTGGCTACCGATTCTCGGCGCTGATGGCCTCTTCCACGGTAGGGTAAGCTGGAATCAATTTCGTCAGTCCCGATACCTGCAGCACCGCCAAGCCCTGCTTGGTCAGGCTAGCCAGCGCCAGTTTCTTTCCCGCGTGCTGGCGGGTCACAAACAGGGAAACCAGCGCCCCCACTCCCGACGAATCCAGAAACGTGACGCCGCTCATATCCAGTACAAGGTGCGTGGCTATTTCCGGCCGCATGGTCTGGATAAAGGTATGCACCGTCTCCAGGCTCAGCTTCCCTTTCAGTGCGGTGACCAGGTCGCCATTTTGGGCGCCCGGCATTTTCTCTATTTCAAGCCTAGCGGTGTCCATAAGTTGCGGAGCCTACCGCAAAACAATCGGGGGAAATATTAATATTCTGTTAAAGCGTAATTGTTCTCGTGCCGTTCATCCCTTGGCAATCTCGCTCGCATGCCGCCAGCCAATTATCTATACTTATTAGTAAATTACCGTTGACGTAATCATGTTTCGCGTTTATGGTATCCGCGTCCCCTTAACGGGTGCCGGCGTCCGGGCCCAGAAAACCGAGGACTCCCCTGCCTACCCTCTCGCCAGCAAATGGCCGCCGGTTGTTCCGCGTTCCGCAGCATTCGAACGCGCGCTATCTCTGCATTGCCGCGGTCGCGCTTCTGCTGCTCGCCGCTTCCGCGCGGGCGCAGCTCCAGCAGCCGTTCGTCTACACCACCGGCGGCGCAATTGCCACGCGCAATGACACCACCGGGGCGCTCGCTCCCACGGCCGCTTCCCCGCTGCAGATTCTCGGCTTTCCGGTGGTTATCGACGCCAAAGGCCGCTTCCTGTTTGCGGCGGGCAACGACAGTGTGCACATGTTCCAGGTCGACGCCGCCACCGGCTCCTATACGGAAGTCCCCAATTCGCCCTTTGCGTCGGCAAACACCAACGGCCCCATGTTGTTGGCTACCGAACCCACCGGTGTATACCTCGCGGTGGTCAACTCCAACGGCCTCAACGCTGGCGAAAGCAGCGTCGAATCGTTCCAGATCGATGCCGCCAACCAGACGCTCATTCCTGTTCCCGGCTCGTTCGTGGAACTGGTATCCAGCCCCGTAGGTGCCGCCGCAAATCCTACCCTCGGTGATTTCTACGTCTATCTGGGACCGAATCCCGCTTCGTCCAATCCGTTTTATCAGCAGGATGGCGACCTGCTTACCTTTAGCATCGATCCATCTACCGGACTGCTGGGCGGCGACGATGGCTCGGGGGGCTCAACAAATCACGGCCGTTGTTTCGGAGCAGACCCGCTGGGCCGCTTCGTGGTTTCCGGCCAGGGACAGTTCAGCGGCCTGCTGGAGGTTACTTCACCGGATGGCTCGCAAGGCAGCTTCAGTCTTGGCTCGGGAATTTTTCCCCAGGAAATTTTCGTCGCCCCTGGCCAGCATTTCATCTACGCCACCATCTTCGCCGCGCCCAACAGTGTCGTGCATATCTACATCGTCGACCCCGAAACCTGGACGCTCACCGAAGCCCCCAGTTCGCCGCTCCCCGGTTTCACCTCTGTCGGCAGTTTCGTGGCCGACCCTACCGGCGCATTCGTGTACCAAAGCACCGCGGCAAACCAGGTGCGGGTCTATTCCGTGGATCCGTCGACAGGCTATCTCGCGGAAGTTGCCAACTCGCCGTTCACCGCGCCGGGCTTCGGCTTGCCGGTCGCGTTAAGCGTAGCGCCCGGATCCATCCAGCCGGAAGTTGGCCCGGTCGCCACGCTTACGCCTCCCAGCCTCTCTGTGGGCAGCGCTCAGGTCGGGACACCCGCGCCGGCGCAAACGGTTACGCTATCCAGCACCGGCGACCAGTCGCTCGCCGTGAACGGCATCGCCATCACCGGCGCAAACGCCGCGGAATTCGTCGAGACCGACAACTGCGGCGCGCCCACCATTCTAAAGCCCACGCACGCCTGCGCGATTTCTATCGTCTTCACTCCCGGGGCATCCGGGACGCGCGTGGCCCAGCTTTTCGTTACAGACAACGCTCCCGGAAGCCCGCAATCCGTATCGCTTAGCGGCACGGGTACCGCTCCGCCTTCGCCCGCGCCAGCTATCACCCTCATTCCAGGGACGCTGAATTTTCCGCCGCTCTCACAGGGTTCCACCAGCGCGCCGCTGAGCGTGACGGTAACCAATTCCGGCGCCGCCGCGCTGACCATTTCTTCCATCATTTTGGGCGGCAATAACCCCGCCGATTTCAGCAACCCGTCCGGAAATTGCATCGGCGCCAGTATTGCGCCCAACGCTAGTTGCGTGGTGACCGAAACGTTTACTCCGTTAGCCGCCGGTGCGCGCCAGGCCACCCTCTCGTTAGCTGACAACGCCGAGGGCAGCCCGCACTTCGTAACCCTCAACGGCACGGGAATCGGCTCTCCCACCAACGCGCCTGCGCTCAAATTCGTTCCCACATCCGTGACGTTTCCGGCGATCACCCAGGGACTCGCCAGCGTTCCGATCGCCGTCACCATCAGCAATACCGGCACCTCCCCTCTGCACATCTCCAGCATTTCAGCGGGCGGCAATAGCCCCGTGGACTTTACCAACGCTCTTGGCGCATGCGGCACTGCAACCATCGCCGCCAACGCCAGTTGTACGGCCAATGTCACCTTCTCTCCGGTTTTCTCGGGGCCGCGCAGCGAAACTCTTTCCGTAGCCGATGACGCGCCGAACTCACCGCAGGTCCTCAACATTTTCGCCAGCGCCGCCCCCGCATTTACCATTACCAGTGCGTCCAGCGCGCTTACAGCGGCCGTTTCCGCGGGCCAGTCTGCCGCGTACAGTCTTCAGCTCACACCTGGCATGGACTTCAACGGCGCCATCGCCTTCACCTGCACAGGAGCTCCGCTGCACGCGAGTTGCAACGCGCCGTCAGCTGTCACGCTGAACACCGGTGTTCCGTCTACTCTCACCGTGATGGTGCCGACCAGCGCCAGCGCTGTATTTTTTCGCGCTCCGGGGACACGTCGGCCGCCGCGCAACCCCGCGCCTGCGCTTCCGCCCACTGCCTTCGCACTGATGTTGGCCGCTCTGTGCTGTTTTTTGCTTTTGTGCTGGAATCGGGGCGTGACCGGCTGGCCAGCGGTGAAGGGTTCGAATCCGTCGCAGTACAACACGCAGTACAACTCGCAGTGCAAAGCGATCTACTCTATCGCGGCGTTGGCGCTTTTCATTCCGTTGGTGTTGGCGATGAACGGATGCGGCGGTGGCGCAAGCAGCGTTCCCACACCCCACGGAACCTCGCTGGTTACGCCCAGCGGCACTTATACGCTCGTTCTCACGCCTTCAGCAAACAACGCCGCAGGCAAGCCACTCCAACTATCACCGATCCAGCTCACTTTGATTGTCAATTAAGGTAGACGACCGTCGCTGAAATCTACTTCGCCGCCGAAATTCTATAAACCGAGCCCGCCACGTCGTCCGATACTAGCAGCGAGCCGTCCGGCGCCATCGTGATTCCCGACGGCCGCCCGTACACCTCGCTCTTGTTCGGGTCTGGAACCAGCCCAGTCATGAATGGCGCCGGGTCGCCGCTCGCTTTTCCGTTCTTGAAGGGCACAAAAACCACCTGATAACCGGCGCGCGGTGTGCGGTTCCATGAGCCGTGCTCCACCACGAACGCGCCGCCGCGGTAGCTGTCTGGAAATTGCGTGCCGGTATAGTACGTAAATTGCAGCGGAGCGCGGTGCGCGCCCAGCAGCACGTCCGGAACAATCGCCTTGGCAATCATATCCGGCCGCTGGGGTTTAATGCGCGGCTCGGGGTTGTTTCCAATGTAGCTGTACGGCCAACCGTAAAATCCGCCGTCCTTCACAGAAGTGAAATAATCCGGCGGCAGATCGTTGCCCAGGCCATCTCGTTCGTTCACGCTGGTCCACAGAGTTCCACTCTCTGGTTCGATGCCCACGGCGCTCGGATTCCTTAATCCCGTGGCGTATAGCCGCGCATTCTTGCCGTCGAGATCGCAAATGGTAATTGCCGCGCGCCGCGTATCTTTCTCCACGCCCACATTTGAATCCGATCCGATCCCCACAAAAATGTGTTTCCCATCGGGCGCCAGCGCCAGAGAGCGTGTCCAATGTCCACCGGTCGGCAAACCCATCAAGTGCTCCGCTTCGCCGGTGCGCTTCGAGGTCTTCGCGTCATATTTGAATCGCAGCAGCGCGTCGGTGTCCGCCACATAAACGTAGTCGTCGTGGAATACGATGCCGTAGGGCTGATTCAGCCCGCTCACAAACGCTTCATTCTGCTGCGCGCTGCCGGTATGTTGCGGATCGCGCAGCACGATCACTTTGCCCGCGCCAGAATCCGCCAGGAACACATCGCCATCCGGCGCCACCGCCAGCCAGCGAGGAGACTTGAAATCCGCCGCATACACATTCACTTTGAATCCCTGCGGCACGGTGGGTAAAAATCCGGTGGGCGGTTTCGTTTCTTCCGCTCCATTGTTGGCGGACTTGGACGCATACGGCGCCGGCAACTCTGGTTTCTTGCCGTCGGTAACCTGCGCCCGCGCGCTCGGCGCCAGCATCAGCCCGGCTGCTAATCCGATCGGTAGAGTAAAATTCCGTGTTTTGCTTCGCATGCCTAATTTCTCCTGAAATTGCCTTCCACTCTAGGATGCTCGTTCCGCCTGGCAAGGTCCATTTTCTAACGCATACCGGGACTACGATCCCGCGCATCCAATCGCTACAGCCAAACGTATTACTGTTGAGGACTAAAGGGATGCCAAGCTCACACATCGGCAGAACGATTGCAATCGCTCTGATCGTCGCTTTCTTCGCCTGGACCGCGGTGCGCAGCCTGGGAGCTCGCCCGGCGGAAACGCCCAACGCCTCTCTTTTTCCAAATCCCGCGTTCGACGCTCCGCTCGCCAGTTCTACCAAAGGCTCGAAGCAAGATCTCGCCGTTTTTGCCGGCGGTTGTTTCTGGGGCGTGCAGGGCGTGTTTGAACACGTCAAAGGCGTGAACTCCGCGATATCCGGCTATTCCGGCGGCCATGTAAAAAATCCGGCTTACGAAGTCGTCAGCATGGGCGTTACCGGCCACGCCGAGTCCGTGCAAGTGAAATATGACCCGTCGCAAGTCAGTTATGGACAACTGCTGATGGTGTACTTTTCCGTGGCCCACGATCCCACGCAACTGAATCGCCAGGGACCTGACCGCGGCTCGCAATACCGGTCCGCGATTTTCTACTCGAACGAGGAGCAGAAACGCATCGCCGACTCCTACATCGCCCAACTGAATTCCGCGGTGGTGTATTCGCGACCCATCGTTACACAGGTTCTTCCCTTCCAGGCCTTTTACGCGGCCGAAGACTATCATCAGGATTATCTCAAGAAGAATCCTGATAATCCCTACATCGTTTACAACGACCTGCCGAAAATCGAGCGCCTGAAAAAAGAATTTCCCGTCCTTTACCGCCCGGACTAACCGCCTTCGGGGTGTTCTTTGCGCCAAGTCATCCCGAAGATAGGTTCCGCTTTTAATGCCCGCACTTGTAAAATCGGTTTCAGGTCGATGTTGACTTAAGGAGAACCGATGAAAACCCTGCCCATTGCTGGAATATTTCTGATCGCCGCCGGTGCTTCGGTGTACGCGCCGCAAACACGCAGCCAGTCGAAACCAGTGACCATTCAGATCAAAAATACCGAGGGGCATAACATCGGCACGGCCGCGCTGTCTCCCTCGACTCACGGTGTAAAGATCAAGCTGGACATCAAGGATTTGCCGCCGGGCCAGCACTCCATGCACATTCATCAGTTCGCCAAGTGCGAGCCTCCTGATTTCAAATCCGCGGGCCCGCACTTCGGCGCCGCAAACGCCGATCACGAACACATGCCGTCGGGAGATATTCCCGACTTTTTCTTGATCGTGGCCGACAACGGCACCGCCCACGTCACGCTGGTGGCGCCTCATGTGAGCATGGGTACCGGCGAAGATTCCGTGTTCAGCAACGGCGGGACCGCCATCGTGATTCACGCTGTCACCGATGCCTCCGCGCCGGGCGCGCCCGCACGCATTGCCTGCGGCGTCATCGCCAAACCCTGATCGCCGAATACTGCGTCGCGCGGCTGGGTGCTCGACGATTCTGGGTGCTCCGCGCAGTTAGGTGCCCCACACGACGGTTTCTCGGGTGGGGATTTTGTTCAGCCGAGCGCCAACACTCTCGCCCATTCAAATCCGTTGCTATTCGGGACGCTCCGTTACGGGCCTATCGTCTGGCTCCGGCAGCCCGGATTTTTTGCCGCCCACCGATTCCCCGTTAAAAAGCGCGTCCAGATTTGCATACGCATAAATCGTAGGCGCGTGATTTTGCATCAGGCCGCCGGTATCCGCGGTCGGTCCGTAATTACTGTGCAGCGCGTGTCCCAACATGCGCAGCATGGCCATCTGCTGCCCGCGATGGTGCGCGGTATGCGCGATCCGGCGCGTGAGGACCCACGCGTGCGACCGTGGCACATCGAAAAATTTGGTTTGCGCCGGCCACCACGCTTCTTCCTTCGCGCGCAAAATCTCTAGACGTTTTCCGCTGTCTTCCGCGTATCGCTTTATGAACTCCAGGCGCGTCTCCATCGCCGGTAAGGGAGGCGCGCCCACGTCGATGCCCAGCATGTTGCGGAACCATAAATCTTCGCTAACGCATTGGTGGACCATCTGCTCACGCACACTTCGCCCGCGAGGATCATCCGTACGAGGACGGTAGTGCAGCTCCTCATCCCGAAACTCGCTCCACGTGCTTGCTACTTTTACGCGCTCTGTTTCGTAAGTCTCCACCAGAAAGTCGTAGATCACGGCTGCAAACCTCGTGCGGGTATTTCTACCAGCCCGGCCCGACGGGGGCAACAGATACCCGGACCCCGGGACCATGTTTTTCGCGGAAACATTCGCCTATAAAAAATGGGAGAGCTTTTTCGCTCTCCCTCTCGACCACGGCGAAAAATTAGCCGGTTACTTACAGCTTTCGCTGACCATGCTCACGCCCTTCACGCTCAGGTGTCCGTGCTCGTTGGCGTCCGGCTTCACTTCGCTTTTCATTTTTTCTTTGGCGCCATGCATGTCCGCATGCCACACCTTTCCGGTTACCGTGACCGTGTGGCCGACGTGCCTGGAAAGCTTTACGGTCTTGGTGTTCAGCTCCCAGGTGCTGCCGTCTTCGGCTTTCAAATCGTATTCACCGGCTTTTTCACCCCGCGACAGGCAACCTGTGAGCGTCCTTATGCTCGCGCTCTTATCCTGCGCGGGCTTGGCGCCGGCCAAGCTCAAGCTCGGAACCATCGCCAGGCTGGACATCGCAAGAAAACTCAGTGCTATTGTGCTCTTCATCGAATTGCCTCCTTTTATTGCACCACGGCGCGGGTGGGCGAGGCCGCTTCCGCTACAGCTGAAATTCTTTCACTTCAATGGTCGAGCGGCCATACCCGAAACTACTGACATATCACATGGAATTTCGGACAAGTGCTTTACGGCTACCGGGCGCGGCCAAACAAGCACACGCCGGACCATGGCCGCGATCCCTGCGCGCCTTTGCGTTCCGGCAAATGGGAAAGCAGGCGCAGCGCAAACGGCGGACGTTTGAAGCGCGCGGAAGTCTTCAACAATCCCTGCACGTCGATCGGTTTCCATCCGCAAGGCTCGAAAAACGCCGGCCCTTCGGAGGGACCAAACTTGAACGGCGCTCCTACCTGGCTCAATTGCGCCCCCGCCGTGCGCTGCATGATGCGCAGCAGGCCCGGAGAGTGAAGGTCGAAAATCCAGCGTTGAAATGTCTGCTGCGCGGCAAGATCGTTGGCCAGCAAAACAACTTCGGAGGGATCGAGGTAAATCATCAACCCTTCGGTGAGCACCAGAATTTTCCTGGCGCGCACCGCCAGTTCCGCGAAGATCGGCTTACGCCCGTCGGCATCCGAAAGGTCCTGGCGAATCCGCTCCAGCCGGCACGTGGGTTTCTCGGCCGCGAGAATTTCTTCCTTATAGCTCAAGATTTCCGGCAGATCGACCTCCACCCACTGCAAATCGGGCGGCAGCTTCATGCGATACGGGCGCGCATCGAGCCCGGCGGCCAGGTTTACTACCATGTCCGCGCCTTGCTCGATCTCTCGCTCGATAAATTTGTCGAATAGATACGTGCGCGCCACCCACGCCCAGGCGTGGCTGTTTCCGTCCGGCAACGTATTTGCAATATCCACGCCGAGCGTGCCCGCCAGGCGCGCCGCGAAGGGATCGTGAAACATCGCGTCGGGCCGCGCGTTTTCATTGGCGCGAAACACCGCCGCCCAGCGCGCCGTGTCGGAAATATTGCGAACTACCATTGCCGTTTCGGCCATAATTTAACGGAGGAAAGCAAAGAACATGCTTACGATTTTATCGGACGTTACTGGCCATTATACCTTGGACAATGCGGTCCGGATGGCCGCGTTCCAGGAGCAACATGGCTAAAGCCAGCGCTGGATTACTCATGTACAGAAAACGAGACGGACAGCTGGAGGCGCTGCTGGTGCATCTCGGCGGGCCGTTCTGGAAAAACAAAGATCGCGGCGCCTGGTTCGTGCCCAAGGGCGAAATAAATCCCGAAGAAAGCGAGTTGGCTGCCGCGCAGCGCGAATTCCAGGAAGAAACTGGATTCGTTCCAAACGGAGAGTTTTTACCGCTGGGCAACGTAAAGCACAAAAGCGGCAAGACCGTTACCGCCTGGGCTTTCGCCGGCCAGTGCGATCCGGCTAGCCTGCGAAGCAACACCTTTGAAATGGAGTGGCCGCCGAAATCCGGCAAGAAGGCGACGTTCCCGGAAATCGATCGCGCGGAGTTTTTCACTGTCGAGCAAGCTAGAGAAAAAATGCATCCGGCCGAATTTGAGTTCTTGCTCAAGCTGGAAAAGGTTTTAGGAAATGCCCGTAGCTGAGCCGCTCAGCGTTTTTCACTCGTACGGTTTGAGAATGAAAACAATCAGCCAGCCGGCGCCTTTTATTTTTTGCGCTCCATCAAGGTGGGATGCGACTGATTGTCCTCAGGGACGACACCGATTTGGCGCAACAGCGCCAGTTGGTCCCAGTTGTCCCAGCCGGCCATTATTTTTCCATTCTTGATGTGCACCATGGTCATGCCCGTAACGTGCACCTTGCGATTGGTCGCTGGAATTCCCAAATCGCCGCCGGTGTGCGTCATCGTCGCGGCCCAGCGCACAACCACCTGATGGTCGGCGCCGAACACTTCTTCCACTGTGGTCTGGATATCCGGAAAAGCTCCCCGCAGCCGCTGGACGAAAGGAATGAAATCGGCCGGCCCGTGAATTCCCGTTCCGTGACCGGCCTGCCCAAATCCCGTGGCATCGGCATCCAGCAGTTCCACTACTGTTTCCATGCGGCCTTGATTCCACACTTCTTCGAACCAGCGCTTCATCAGGAGAATGTTTTCCGCAGTGGACATGAATAGGCTCCTTCAGACTAGAAAATAAGCAAAGAACACGTTGTCGGCGTTTTATAGAAAAGTTGAGGACATGTCAATTAGTGCTTTTGTAATACGCACCGTCACGACGCCGAGGTCAGCGGCAGCGCTGCCCGCCGCGATGCGGTTTTTCTAGGTTGACTTGGACGCCGCAGTTCGGTATTACGTCCAGACGTGCCGCGCTCTCACGCCGGCGCGATCCGTTAGACGATTGATCAAGGAGGAGTTTATGGCGAACAACGTCCGCGCTATTCCCGAAGGATTTCACTCGATTACCCCGGCATTGACTTGCAAAGGTGCCGCCAAGGCCATCGATTTTTATAAGCAGGCCTTTGGTGCTAAGGAAATGAGCCGCATGGAGATGCCCGGCGGAATGATCGGGCATGCCGATTTGCAGATCGGCGATTCCAGGATATTCGTGAACGACGAATATCCCGGCATGGCTTCCGGTCCCGACGCCAACGCGACGCCTTCCAGTTCTCTCTTCATTTATACCGACGATGTCGACAGCATATACAACAAGGCGGTTTCGGCGGGCTGCAAACCCACAATGCCGCTGCAAGATATGTTCTGGGGCGACCGCTACGGTAAGGTCATCGACCCCTTCGGCCATCACTGGGGCCTGGCGCAGCATATTGAGGACGTGGCACAGGACGAACTGGAACGGCGCAGCAAGGAGTGGCAAGCCAGCATGGCCAAGTCCGCGGGCGGCCAGAACTAAGTTCTAGCTTTCTTCTGTGCAGCGCCTTAGCAGCTGACTTGTTTCCGTTCGGAACGCGCCTCACGCCGATTCATCCGCGTGGGGCGCATTTTTTTACGCGCACGCTAATCATTGCCAGGCTGCCGCTTTTTGTCTCCTCCTTATTGAAAAATACTCGCCAAAAATAAACGCAAGAAACTCTTGACACGTTCACTGTGTATCGCATAGTGTATGATGCATACTGTACGAGGTACACCGTAGATGCCTGTCGACTCCGCTCTCTTCGAAAATCTCCGCAACGAGCTGCGCCGCGGTTCCCTGGTGCTCGCCGTACTCACCCAGCTGCGCAGCGAACAGTACGGCTACACCCTGCGCAAGGCGCTGGCTGAGCACGGCATGGCCATCGACGAAGGCACGCTTTACCCATTACTGCGGCGGCTCGAGACCCAGGGCTTGCTGGTCAGTGAATGGCGTGAAGAAGAAAAGCGCAACAAACGGTTTTACCACCTCTCCGCTGACGGAAAACTCACCCTCAAGCAGTTGCTGGCGGAATGGAAAAGCATCGATTCATCTCTGAACGACATTCTGAAAGGGTAAAAATATGGACCTCGTAGACCGCTATCTAAAATCAGTGGGCAGCTACCTCCCGAAAGAACAGAAGGACGACATCCTCCGCGAGCTTTCGGAAAACATCCGCTCGGAAATCGAAGACCAGGAAAAAGAACTGGGCCGGCCGCTGACCGAAGCCGAGCAGGAAGCGCTAGTAAAAAAACACGGCAATCCTTTGCTGGTCGCCGGCCGCTACCGCCAGGAGCATCGCAGCGTGGCCTTCGGCCGTCTGTGGATCGGCCCGGAGCTATTTTCTTTCTACGTGAAAGTACTCTCGTTCAATCTCGCGCTGGCGTCACTTGTAATTCTCACAATATTCACCGCGCTCTTCGCTTCCGGTCAACCGGTGACGGTTGGGGATTTAATTGGCGCGATTTTCCTGCAGGTGTTGATTCAGGGTGGCACCATCACCGCGATTTTCGCCGCCGCATACAGGCATTTGACCAAACATCCCGATCGCTGGAATCCGCGGAAGCCCGGCCAAATGCCCGTTTCACCGACAGAAGAAAAAACGGCGGTGCGCGAGCAGCGAGTCTCGCGTTTCGAATCCATCGCGCAATTTATCGCACTGGGATTTTCCGTGGTGTGGCTGCGTGCGATCCAGCGCTCTACACATATTATTTTCGGGTCCGCCGCGGGAGTGATCACTACGTCGCCCGTGTGGCACCAGATTTATTGGTCCGCAATACTTGTCGCACTGGTGGGAATGTTGCAGTCGGCTATCAATCTCTTCTATCCGCGGTGGGTGCGCTTTCACGCCTGGACGCGCATGGGCATGAACGCCGCCAGCCTGGCTATCGTTTATTTTCTGCTACGCGCGCGGGTGTGGGTGACGCTGAACGATTCCGACGCCACGGCGGCGAACAGTCATCAACACAGCATCGCAATCATCAACCAATCCATATTCTACAGCCTGCTGATTGCCGTGCTGATCCTGGTAGGGTTTCTGGTCGCGGACGTGCGGCGCCTTCTGCGTCATCGACAGACAGAGGAAACCGCGACGACCTGAAACTTCAGTCAGTCATTTGCGTTTGCCGCGGCGCGGCTTGGAGCGGCGAGGTTTTGCGGCAGTCAAGGAATCGCGCGTTTTTTTCGGCAGCTTGGCCACGATGATGGCGTAGGATTCGCGGATCAGCGCGGACAGTTCCACGGAAGACAGCGCGTCTTTTGATTCCAGCGCAACCCATTTTGCCCGCGCCAAATAAGGCGCGGGAATAATGCTGGGCCGCTCGGTCAGATCAAAGAAGTTTTCCGGGGAAGCTTTGAACGAGAGCCAAACCGGCGCCGGTTCCAGCACCGCATGGGCGAACATTTTGCCGGCCACTTTGAAAGTCAGATCGTTGCCCCAAATCATGTGCTCGGTGACGGACGGAAACGAAAGACAAAGATCGCGCACCCAACTGGCATCCATACGACTAGCTCTTGGTAAGGATTTTGTATTGAGCCGAAGTGAGAGGAACCACCGACAGCCGCCCCTGGCGCACCAGCGGTGAATCTTCAAACAGCGAATCGGCTTTCATCTCCGCAAGCGAAACTGGGGTCTTCAACGCTTTACCAGCCTTCAAAGTAATTACTGGATTCTTGGGATCGTCGTTGTTTACCTTCACCACCGACGCGGTGCCCACCGCACTCTTGATGTCGCCCGTTTCGTATATTACGAGTTTCGTTCCCGGTTTCATCTCGCGAAGATTTCTAAGCGCCACGGGATTGGAAACGCCGTCCCACTCGGTGACGGAGTCGCGCTGCAAATCAGCGAAGGAATATCCGGTCGGTTCTGTTTTGAGCAGGTAATAGTCCGAAGCCATTGCGCCACCTCTTCTGGGGCGACCATTCTACCCGTTCGCGGACGGCCTGGCGATTCGACCGGTGCCTTCGACGCCGGTGCAATGTTCTTGCCATCCCGCGCGTAGCTCTGCGACGATGCTGGACCCGCCATTTAGGCTCACATCGCGGCCAGTGACATGTCCTATTTAGAAAATATTTCACCATCCACGTTGCTGTTTGGCGGCGCTGCGCTGGTGCTTATCGCGGTGCGGCTTCTGTGGCCCTCGCAAATTCCCAAATTCATCGCATTCGTGGAGTCCAGAAAATTCTGGCTGCCGGTATGCGGCATTCTGTTCGCGGCTTACCTGGTGCTGCTGGCGCTAAGCACCACCTATGCCGGATTTTGCGATCACGTGGAGCCGAATATCGTCGCGGTATCCTCTCTGGCTGGCCGCGGCAACTCGCTGTATCACGGTTTGGAATCGGCGCAGCGCTATTCGCTGCTCTACGGTCCGATGAGTTATTTGCCATTCGTGTGGGCGCTGCGAATTTTTGGCCAACATGTCTGGTCGGTGAAATTGGTGGTGTTGTTTCTCAACGTCGCGCTGCTGGCGCTGCTGTGGCACAGCTATCGGAAGCGCGTGAACGCGCAACAAACGGCGCTGGCCTGCGTCGCTCTGCTCGCCTTCGTGCTGGCCGGCGAACCCTACCTGATCCAGGTGCGTGGCGACGTGGTGATTCTGGTTGCGGCGGCTATGGGTCTGGCGGGAGTCATCAGCGCTTCACGATGGCGGGCAGCTTTGCTGCTTGCGGCCGGAGCGGGAATATGTGTGGGCGCAAAAATTACGGGCGGTCTATATTTCGTTCCCTTGTTTGTGATGCTGTACCGCCGCCACGGCGTGCGCAGCGCTGGCGGGGCGCTGCTGGGCGCCGGAGTCGTCGCCTGTCTGCCATTTACATGGGCATCCGTTTCCGTTACCAATTATTTTTTGTGGCTGCGTGAAGCAGGACACCATCCGCTGGCCTGGTTCGAAGTGGTGCGCAACGTAAAGGCGCTGGTGACCTTCGGCGTGCCGATCGCGCTGCTGTTTTGGCGCCTGTATGAAAGAGACCGCCAGGCTTTTTTCAATTACATTCGCGAGGAAAAATTGTTCCTGCTGAGCGTGGTGGCTGCCATCGCCTTGATGTCGGTTCCGGCGTCCAAGTTCGGCTCGGGAGAGCATCACTACCTTCCGTTTTATCCTTTGCTGGGTTACGTGTGCTGCGATGTCTACAGCCGCGCGAAAACGGTGCACGGAATGGGACGAAGTGAGCTGCGCGCCACGGTTTCGATTCTGTGCTGTTTGTGGCTGGTCGCGAGGGTTGGAACGCGGGACGCCTGGGGCTGGAGCCTGACCGGGCCGCACGTGCTCGATGGACGGCAAACCGCCGCCGCGGTTTCGAATGACCTGCTGGAAATCATGCGCAGCCACCCTCACGACGTTATCGAAATGGGTTATGGCGACAACTTGGGAAAAACCAGCGAAGTCACTTATCTTCGGCCGCTCCTGGTGTTCGCGGGAAATCCGTTGACCGTAGATGAAGCCGCGCTGGATGACATGGAGCTCTCCGGATTGCCGATGCCGCAAAGCACCATCGCATATCTCCAGTCATGCCAGACACAAATCTGGTTGATCCCCAGGGGCCAGCGGCCATTCCTGCTGCCCTCTTTTTACGATGAACTGTCCGGCCCTATGGTACACGACATTTTTGGAAATGCTTTCAGGGAGGCATTTCACCCGCGTTACAAAAAGCGTGAATCGACCGCCTATTTTGATGTGTGGTCCTGCGACGAAAACAAACCGCCCGAGTAATTGGGTAAACGCGTCATTAAAATGCGAATGACTTGGCAATTAAGAGAGTGGCCAGCAAAGCCGCACCGACCAGCCAGGTAACCCAGTCGCCCGCGGCGTACACTATCGGATCGTCTTGCATGTTGCCCCGGGTGGTGGCCAGCCATAAACGGAATTGCCAGAATAAAATAAGCGGCACCAGCGCCCATAAAACGCCCGGCGAAGCATAGCGTTCGATCGTCGCTTCCGCTTCGATGAATAACGCCAGCACCATACTCGCGGCAAGCGCGCATCCGCAACCGAACATCTGCAGGATGGGAAGATCGGCGCGACGGTAACCTCTTCGAACCAGATTCGATTCTTCCGGCCCGATGGCTTTCAATTCGGCCACGCGCTTGACCAGCGCCAGCCCGAGAAAGAGAAAATTAGAGAACGCCAGCAGCCAGAAAGACACCGGATAGCCCGAAGCCCGGCCGCCGCCGAAAAGCCGGATGCTGTACAAGCCGGCGAGCATGAACACGTCCACCAGTGGCATCTCTTTCAGCCTGGCGGTGTAGGCCACGGACATCAACGCGTAGATGAGAATGATAGCCAAGACATTGCCCACAATCGCCAGCGCCGTGCCCACGACGAGCAGCAACAACGCGAGTATTAATCCCACATGAAGTGGAATTTGGCCGCTGGCAAAAGGCCGAGCCGATTTTCGCGGATGGCTGCGATCGGCGCTCAGATCGGAAAGGTCATTCAGCAGGTAAATACCGGAAGCCGTGGCGCAAAACGCCAGAAATGAAAAGATCGTGGGACCCCAGACCGAGACATCTCGCAAGGCGTGCGCCGTGACGATGGGCACAAAAACGAGCAGGTTTTTTACCCACTGATGCGGGCGCATGGCTCGCACAATCGCCGGCAGCAGCGCCGAGCGCTCGGCAATTTCCGTTTCCACGTTGGCAGAATTGCGCGCGGCGGCGGCCACACGCCGGAGAGCGTTAACGATGACGGCGGATCCGGCGGCGCGCCAGACCGGCACATCGGCGGCGCTGTTTCCGGCGTACGCAAAACCTTTTTCTCCAAAACGTGCCGACAAAATGCGCGCCTTGGCGCGGCCTTTGATGTTTTCCGCTCCGTCGGTGGCGATCACTTCATCAAACAGTTCAAGATGCTCCGCAACCTTGTGCGCCGTGATGGCGTCGGCGGCAGTGACCAGGATGAGAGAGCGGCCCGCGGCTTTCTGTTCCCGCAAATAGGCCAGCAGCTTTGCGTTATACGGCAGCAACGAAGCGTTCAAACTGGAATTCTGCGCCACGCGCTTTTTGAACACGGCCCGCCCGGAAAACAATCCAGCGAAGCACCATAGCAAACGATGATTGAGCGGAAGCGAGAAAATGTCTTCGAGAAGCGTGTCAGAACGCACTATGGTGCCGTCCAGATCGACGCATAACGGCAGCAGCGTCGCGGCCGGCGCTCCCGGCAAGGGTGCAGTGGGGTTCATAGGCGGCTTAGATGGCTATGGTAGCGCATCCCAAGATGCGTCCCCAACGCAAGTCGCCCTCCAGGTAGCAGAATAGTTAGTAACGTTCAGCGAATAAATCAGCGCAGCTCGCGGATAATCTCGCGCGCGGCGTTGGCGCCGGATGCGCCGGTGAGGCCATTGCCGGGATGCGTGCCGGAGCCGCACAGAAACAATCCGCGAATCGGCGTTTTGTAGCGAGCCCAATCGAGCACCGGGCGCATGGTGAAAAGCTGATCAAGCGCCAGTTCACCGTGAAAAATGTGGCCGCCGGTGAAACCGTATTTTGTTTCCAGATCGAGCGGCGTGATGATTTGCGAGGCCTCCACAAGCCCGGCGAAATTGGGCGAGTATTCGGAGATGGTTTTGATGACCGCGTCGCCCAGAGCTTTGCGGCGCGTGTCCCAGGTGCCCTTTTTCAATTTGTACGGCGCGAACTGCACGTAAGCGGAAAGCACGTGCTTTCCCGAAGGCGCGAGTGACGGATCCAGCAGCGACGGAATGGTCAGTTCGAGATAGGGCGAGGTGGAAAACTCGCCGTACTTGGAGGCGTCAAAAGCGCGCTCGAGATATTCGATTTCCGGGCCAATGTGAATGCGGCCGGAAAGCGCCTGGCGAAACCCGTCGGGACCGACTGTGCCCGCCAGCGACGGAAACGCAGGCAGTTCGCCGAGCGCGAAATTAACTTTGGCGACCGTTCCGTTGGCGCGAATGTTGCGGATGCGCAGGGCGAACGTGGGATCGAGCTGCGAGGGATCCATCAGCTGAAAAAATGTCCGCTTGGGGTCAACACCGGAAACTACCGCGTCGGCCGCGATTTCTTCTCCATCGGCAAGCACCACGCCGGTAGCGGCGCCATCCTTGATGCGGATGTGCTGCACTTCCGATTCAGTGCGAATTTCCACGCCAGCCTGCTTGGCTGATGCCGCGAGCGCGTGGGTAAAGGTGCCAAGGCCGCCGCGCGAAAAAGTCGCGGAGCCGACGGGATGAGGATCAGCGGCGGCACGCAGCAGTAACACCGCGGTGGATCCGGCGGACCACGGGCCGAGGGCCGTGCCGAAGATTCCGCGAGAGGCAATCACTGCGCGAAGCAATTCGGTTTCGAAAAACTCGGCTACAAAATCCGCCACGGCCATGGGGCCCCAGCGCAGAAGATCAAAAATGCCGTATTTGCCGAGGCCGCGAACCCCGCGCCCGGTCTTCAGCAAATTCCACAGATCTTCCGGAGAGGGCTTGTCGATGGAAGGCGGCGTGATGGCGCAGATCTGTGCGAAGACGCCAGAAATTTTGGCCAGCGAGGCGGCAAACTGCGTGTATTTCGCGCCGTCTTTCGCGGACAGGCGCGCGATCCCACCCGCGGTCTTGGCGTGATCGTCATAAAAAAGCAGCGATTCGCCGGTTAATGAAGGCGCAAAAACGCGCGGATCGGTTCGCAAGATTTCGCAATCGAACTTTTCCACCGCCAGGTCGCGGGCAACATCCTCGCGCAACGGTCCCAGTGTGTGCGCCAGCGTCGACGCGCGGTAACCAGGATGAAATTCCTCGGTGATGGCGCCGCCGCCGACAAATTCATTGCGCTCGAGCACCACTGGCTTGAATCCGCCTTTTGCCAGATAAAACGCCGCGATGAGTGCGTTATGGCCGCCGCCGATGAAGACAACGCGCTGTCCGATAGGCATGGTCAGTTGGACTCTTTAGCGGAGCTTGCCGCAGGCGCGGCAGGTTCACGCGTCGGTTGCGATCCGTTTGATGCGCGTTGCGCCGCAGGCTTTTTCCATTCTTTCAGAATCACCTGGCTGGCGATGCGGCCGTTCGCGCCCATAATGCCGCCGCCGGGATGCGTCGCGGATCCACACATATAAAGGTTATCGACCGGGGTCCGATAGTAGGCCCATCCGGCCACCGGGCGCAGAAAAAACAATTGTTCCAGCGAAAGCTCGCCCTGAAAAATGTTGCCCTGCGTCAGGCCAAATTCGCGCTCCAGATCGAGCGGAGTAAGAATCTGGCGGCCCACGATAATTTTTTTGATGTTAGGCGCGTACTCGGAAATCGTGTCGATCACGTTGTCGCCGAAAGTTTCCCGCTGGTCATCCCAGGTACCCTCGGCGAGCTTGTATGGCGCGTACTGCACGAAGCAGGAAAGCACATGCTTTCCAGGCGGCGCCACGCTCGGGTCGGTCAGGCTGGGAATTACCATGTCGATGTACGGGCGCCGCGAATAATGGCCGTACTTGGCGTCGTCGTAGGCGCGCTCCATATATTCCATGCTGGGGGAAATGGAAATGGCGCCGCGAAGGTGCGCTCCGTCGCCGGGCAGCGATTTGAATTCTGGCAGCGCGTCGAGCGCAATATTCACTTTGCCGGACGAGCCGCGGAATTTGTAGCGGCGCACGCCTTCCAGAAAATCGGCAGGCAACTCAGAAGGCTCCAGAAATTTTTCGAATGTAAGGTGCGGATCGACACTGGAGGAAATTACGTTCGCGCCGATTTCTTCGCCGGATTGCAGCACTACACCCGCGGCGCGCCCGTTTTTCACCACAATTTTTCCTACCGGGGCCTTGGTGCGAATTTCGACGCCGGCTTCACGAGCTGCGGCGGCGATGGCATTGGAAATAGCGCCGGTGCCGCCGCGGCTGAATCCCCACGAACGAAACGCGCCGTCAATTTCTCCCATGTAGTGATGCAGCAAGACATACGCTGTGCCTGGCGAGCGGATGCCCAGGAACGTGCCGATAATCCCCGATGCGGACATGGTGGCTTTCAACACGTCGGTTTCAAACCACTGGTCCAGAAAATCGGCGGAGCTCATGGTCATGAGCTGAATCAGCGTATAGCGCTCGTCGGAAGATAATTCGCGGAAACGCTGCATCATGAAATGAAGCTGCTTCAAATCACGAGGATTCAGAGTGGTGGGATCGGGCGGCACCATGGAAAGCATGGGCTTTACGAACCGGCACATCGGCGTCATCATCTTCGAAAATTCGTCGTAAGCCTCCGCATCGACGCGCGAGTGGCGGCGAATTTCGCGGATAGACTTCGCATGATCGTTCATGCGCCAGAGATGATTGCCGTCCGGCATGGGCGAAAACGTGCCGTCGAGCGGCAGAATTTCGAGACCGTGGCGCGGCAAATCTAGTTCGCGAATAATTTCAGGACGCAGCAGGGACACCACGTAGGAACATTCGGAAAAAAGAAAACCCGGGATGATTTCCTCGGTGACGGCGGCACCCCCAAGGACGTGGCGGCGCTCCAGAACTAAAACTTTTTTTCCGGCTTTGGCCAGGTAGGCGGCGTTGACCAAGCCGTTGTGACCGCCACCGATGACGATCACGTCGTAATGCTGCATCATTTTTTCAGAGCTCCGTCACACACCAGCGCGAGGTATCGACAAAAGAGGCGATCGCAAAGCGCGCACCGCAAAGCTATAAAAGGCGAAGAAATCTGAAAGGCATTCTACTGGCAGCGGCAACGCCGCACAAGTCGCCCAAAAATCAGACTCGGTAGTTCATCGGCTCTCGCTCGCGTATACTCTAAAATCGCAATAGCCCTACTTTGATGCTGAATCTGACGCGATGAGAATCACTTCCCTAAACACCGGGCTTCCGGTCGAGGTGACCTGGCACGGACACGTCGTGACCACTGGCATTTTCAAGGAGCCGGTCACGGGCCGCGTGGCTTTGCGTAAATTGAATCTCGACGGCGACCGCCAGGCGGACCTTACCGTGCACGGCGGCGAATATAAGGCGGTGTACTGCTATCCGCTCGAACACTACGCTTACTGGAAGAAAGAATTACCCGGACGAGATTTGCCGCTCGCCATTTTTGGAGAAAATTTCACGACGGAAGGCATGCTGGAAGGCTCCGTGCATCTGGGCGACCGCTTTTCTGTGGGATCCGCGGAAGTGGTGGTCACTCAGCCGCGCCTGCCGTGCTAC